>JBKPRH010000198.1:0-17908 GCA_046765795.1 Acidobacteriota bacterium
GCGCGCTACTTCGTGATTCACCACAGCGCGGCGGATACCGTCGAGCGAATTGGACCTGAGGAAGTGTCGAAGGCGGCTGCCGCGATTGCGGCGATCTCGTACGCCGTCGCAGAGATGCCCGAGCGGCTTCCTCGATAATCGTTCGGATCGTTCGGATCGTTCGGATCGTTCGGATCGTTCGAATCGTTCGAATCGTTCGAATCGTTCGAATGTTGGTCATTCGCGACATTCCATTTCTTGCAACATTCGCTGGTCTCTCCATCAAAATTCCCCGTGTTTTCGAACGGCACGCCGACTGCTACTAGACGGGTGCATGGCTGGAGCACAACGCTTCGAGGAGTTGATCTCCTGGCAGCGGATGAAGGAGCTGAGTGTCGAGGTTTGGAAGGCGACCGATCGCCCGCCTGCCTCGAGGGACTTCGATTTTCGAAACGAAATCCGTGACGCCAGCGATTCGGCCCAGCGAAACATCGCAGAGGGGTTCGGCCGATACAACCCCCCGCAGTTTGCGAACTTCCTTGATTTCTCTCGCGCTTCCGCGCTCGAAACGAAGGCGCTCTTGAAGAAAGGACTTGCGGTCGGCTATTGGACAGAGGAGGAGTTTCAGCGCCTAGACAAGCTGGCGAATCGCGGCCTGCAGGCTGTCGCGAAGTTTCAGCGCTATCTACGCTCGCCTGCAGCCAAACGCAACGCCGCGCATCGCTATCACAACAAGCGAGATCATCGGAACGACTCGAACGACTCGAACGACTCGAACGACTCGAACGATCCGAACGTTACGAACTATCCGAACGTTACGAACGAGCCGAACGTTACGAACGATCCGAACGTTTCGAACGATCCGAACGATCCCAACGACTAGCGTATTTCAGTGACGGCGACGTCGAGAACGCGCGACTGACGCGGTGCGTTCTGCCACTGCACGAGGATGGGGCTCTGATACGTGCCCTCGACAATGTTCGGCTGACCATTGTGGCCGGACGACACGAGGAGGCTCACCGATCGCTGCATGCGGAAGAAGCGTGAGGCGGGGACGGCCAGCGTGCGTGCCATCGCTTTCTCGACGAACGATCCGCGCAGCCCCAGGGCATCGAGGCCTTTGTTGAGCACGCGCACCATGTCGTACTTGGCATAGCCCAGCGCTTTGTTCGGCACCGCGAGCGGATCCGCCAACGCGTGTCGTGACTTCTCGGCGACGAAGCGCAGCGGATTGCGTAGCACCTCAGCGAGGTCGTAGCGCATCAGCAACGTTTCGTACTCGTTGACTGTCAACGCGGAGTGCCGTTCGGTCGGATCGAGCGTGACGCGCAGACGGCCCTTCTCGACGCCGGCTTCCTGGACGAACGCGGCGAGCTGGGAATAAATGCCGAGCCGCGGATCCTTGAGATTGATCGAGTCGATGGGGTGCTCCGAGACGGGCACTTCGATCCGCGTCGTACGGACCACGCGCTCACGCGTAAACGCGATGAGCCGTGCGAGCCGCCGGCGTGGACGGCCCTCGTTCACACCATCGAGATCGACGAAGTAGACCGGCTCGTTCGGCCGGTTCGGATGCGTCACACAGGTGCGCAGCCCGCCCGCCATAAAGGCCAGATGCGAGTCGGCGTTGCGTGGCTCGACAGCGCGCTGCGCCGAATCGAGGTCGTGGCGACGCTCGAGCCGGTCGTGCTCGTAGCCGGCGCCCTCCGGGAAAAATGTCCGGACGGCCTCGACGTAGGTCGGGATGTGCTGCTCTTTGAGTCGCGCTGCGAGGCTGCGGTCGAGGAATCCTGCGGTCGTGTGGAACGACCAGTACAGGCAGCTCCGGTAATCGGCGAGAGCTTCGTGTTCGGCTGCGAATTGGGAGCGCAGATCGACGACGTCGAATCGCGCCTTCGGAGCGATCTCGAGAGTGATGTCGAGCGGTTTTGCCGGCACCGACATAGTACTGTAACACAGCCGGACGCCCTTCGACAGACTCAGGGCAGGCCGTTCGCTTTCCACTTTGCGTTTGAGCGGTCTGCACTATCCGGCATACGATGGCGTGGCACACATCACCGAAATAGCGGGTGCAGTAGCAGCCAAGGAGGGCGGCGGAATGCGTGGGAATGCTCAGGTCATTGATCAACTGAATCTCGCTCTGCGCGAGGAGCTGACAGCCATCAACCAGTATTTCCTGCACGCAGAGATGTGTCACAACTGGGGCTATCACGCGCTCGGCGACTTCATCAAGAAGCAGTCGATCGACGAGATGAAGCATGCCGAAGAGCTGATCGAACGCATTCTGTTCCTCGACGCGACGCCGACGATGGATCCGATGGAGCTCAATGTCGGGCAGAACGTGAAGTCGCAGCTCGAGGCCGATCTGAAACTCGAGACCAACGCCGTCGCGATGTACAACAAGGCGGTCCAGATCGCGCGCGAGCAGGGCGACGATCAGTCACGCGAGCTGTTTTCGAAGTTGCTGAAGGACGAGGAAGAGCACGTGGACTGGCTCGAGGCCCAGCTGCATCAGATCAAGGAAATGGGCTACGAGCGGTATCTGTCGAATCAGACGCAGGGGCCCAAAGACTAGTTGGTGGTGGGTGGTTGGTGGTTGGTGGGACCCTCACCACGAACCACGAACCACGAACCACTAACCATCCTTTTTTTGATGTTCAGCATTGCGGAAGGCGAGGCTGCGGGCTGGCAGTTGCCACGCCGTCCGCAGCGCCTTGGCCAGTTCCGGATCGTCGCCTGAGACACGCTCAGCGAGCGCATTGAGCTTCTGTTCGATGCGCTGAAACCGCGCCTCGTATTTCTCGAGCTCCTTCTTCTGCTGCATGTCGCGGCGCAGCAGTCCGACCTTCTCGATAAACTCGGTCAGCAGTCTGGCGGTGTCCGTGTCCATCTTCTTCTCAAGCGGGTCTGAAGACCTGCCTCTACGAGATCTCTAACAAGGGTACGCCTGGTTGGACGATTTCACCGACGCGGCAGTGAATGGCCGTCACGCGTCCGTCGCGCGGGGCCCGGATCGGCAGCTCCATCTTCATCGCCTCGAGCATCACCAGCAGGCTGTCCTTGGTGACGGTTTGTTCCGGACTCACCTCAATGCGTACGACTGTGGCTGGCATCGGTGCAGCCAATGCGTCCGCGTCGCTTGTGACTGACGCGCCTGTCCGTGCCGCAGCAGCCGGCCCGACGACATACGCGCGGCCATCGAGAAATACCCAGGTCTCGCGATTCGTTGCAACGGCGTACGCGACCTGCGTCGTCGATTCGTGCTCGACAAGGTAGCGTCCGTTGCCGAGTGGCGAAACGTTAGACACGTGCGCCACGCAACGAGGTCCAGGGGTCGGTTGTGTCGGCTGGCCCGGAGGGATTGGCCGGTCCAGAAGGACCGGCCCTACGACCGGCTTGCGAGCCGGCGCTACGAGCGGCCGCGGCGACGGCCTCGATACTCGAAGGTGTCTCGACGTTGAGACGCGCGCGAATGGCGTCGCCTTCCTTGTCGAGGAATCCGGTATCGATCGAGCCGGCGATGAAACGCGGATGCTCGAGCAGTTCGAGGAGCAGCGTGACATTCGTGCGAATGCCGAGGATTGGATAACTGCGCAGTGCCGCCAGCGCGCGGCGTCGTGCGGCGTCGCGCGTCTCGCCCCAGGCGATCAGCTTGGCCAGCAACGGGTCGTAATGCACGCTGACCTCGGATCCTTCGATGACGCCGGCATCGACGCGAATACCCGGCATCGACGGCTCGCGATAGAGCAGCAGTGGGCCCGCCTGCGGCAGGTCGTTCCGTGCCGGGTCCTCCGCATACACGCGCGCTTCGATCGCGTGACCACGCTGACTGAGCGCGTCCTGCCGCCACGGCAGCGGCTCGCCCGAGGCCACCAGGATCTGCGCGCGGACGAGATCGACACCAGTCACCTGCTCGGTCACTGGATGTTCGACCTGCAGGCGTGTGTTCATCTCGAGGAAGTAGAAACGCGCCGAGTCGCCACTGCCATCGAGCAGGAACTCCACCGTACCTGCGTTGCGGTAACCGGCCGCGTGTGCGACTGCCACCGCCGCATCGCCCATTCGCTGTCGCAGCGCGGGTGTCAGCGCTGTGGAGGGTGTCTCCTCGATCACTTTCTGATGACGGCGCTGAATCGAGCACTCGCGCTCGAAGAGGTGCACGATGTTGCCGTGATGGTCAGCGAGGATCTGAAACTCGACGTGCCGCGGCCTCTCGACGAGGCGCTCTGCGTAGAGCGTGCCGTCGCCGAACGCGGCCGTGGCCTCGCGCCGCGCTTGCGCAATCGCGCTCGCGAGCGAGGCTTCCTCGCGCACCGTCTTCATCCCGATTCCGCCACCGCCTTCAGATGGCTTGAGCAGCACAGGGAAACCGATGCGTTTCACTGCATCCGCAATCGCGGCATCGGTCTGATCGGCCGGCGTCTCGCCTGGGACGACCGGCACGCCGGCAGCTTGCGCCAGACGGCGTGCTGCGATCTTCGAGCCCATGCTGTTGATGGCATCAGCGGAGGGGCCGATGAACGTGATGCCGGCCTGTGTGCACGCCGTTGGCAGGTCGGGGTTCTCCGAGAGAAAGCCGTAGCCTGGGTGTATCGCCTGCGCGCCGGTCGATCGCGCCGCGCCGACGATGGCGTCGACCGACAGATAACTCTCAGCTGCCGCCGCGGGTCCGATCCGCACGCGATGATCGGCCAGCGTCGTGTGCAGGGCATGAGCGTCAGCGTCTGAATAGACGGCGACGGATTCGATGCCCATCTCGCGGCACGCGCGGATCACGCGGACGGCAATCTCGCCACGATTCGCTATGAGAATCCTGGAGAACATCACATCCGGAAGACGCCGAACTTCGACGGTAGGATCGGCGCGTTATACGCCGCTGAAATCGCGAGCGCCAATGCCGTGCGAGTCTGCGCCGGGTCGAGAATCCCATCGTCCCAGAGGCGTGCGGTCGAGTAGTACGGCGATCCCTCCTGCTCGTACTTGTCGAGGATCGGACCGCGAATCTCTTGCTCCTCGTCCGCGGAGAGTGCTTTCCCCTCACGCGCGAGCTGATCTCGTTTGACCGTCGTCAGGACGCCTGCCGCTTGTTCGCCGCCCATCACCGAGATGCGCGCGTTCGGCCACATCCAGAGGAATCGCGGGTCGTAGGCGCGGCCGCACATGCCGTAATTGCCGGCGCCAAACGATCCGCCG
Organism: Acidobacteriota bacterium; assembly: GCA_046765795.1. GTDB lineage: Bacteria > Acidobacteriota > Vicinamibacteria > Vicinamibacterales > UBA2999 > Gp6-AA40. Next base: position 5,173 of record JBKPRH010000198.1, read on the forward strand.
ATGACGACGGTGAACTTCGGCACGACCGAGTTGGCGACCGCATGGACCATCTTCGCGCCGTCTTTCGCGATGCCGCCGCGCTCGTACTGACGGCCGACCATGAACCCCGTAATGTTCTGCAGAAAGATCAGAGGTACGCCGCGCATGTTGCACAGCTCGATGAAGTGCGTCGCCTTGAGCGCTGACTCTGAGAAGAGCACCCCGTTGTTCGCAACGATGCCGACCAGGAAACCCTGTAGTCGTGCGAAACCAGTGACGACCGTCGGCGCGTAGCGCTGCTTGAACTCGTCGAATCGTGAGCCGTCCACAAGGCGGGCGATGACCTCGCGGACGTCGTAGGCTTTGCGCACGTCGGCATTGACGATGCCGTAAATCTCGCGCGGATCGTACGCGGGCTCCTCAGGCGCAGCCATATCGGCCGGCAGAGTCTTGCTCGTGTGGAGCGTGGAGACGATCGTGCGAGTCAGCTCGAGTGCGTGAGGATCGTTCTCGGCAAGGTAGTCGGCCACACCCGAGAGGCGCGTGTGCACATCGGCGCCGCCCAACTCCTCGGCGGTGACCTCTTCGCCAGTCGCCGCCTTCACCAGAGGCGGACCACCGAGGAAGATCGTGCCGGTGCCCTTCACGATGATCGTCTGATCGGACATCGCTGGGACATAGGCACCGCCGGCCGTGCATGAGCCCATCACCACCGCAATCTGCGCAAGGCCTTCTGCCGACATGCGCGCCTGGTTGAAGAAGATGCGCCCGAAGTGTTCGCGGTCGGGGAAGACCTCGGCCTGCATCGGGAGGAACGCGCCGCCCGAATCCACGAGATAGATGCAGGGCAAGCGGTTTTCGAGCGCGACCGTCTGTGCCCGCAGATGCTTCTTCACGGTGATGGGGTAGTAGGTCCCGCCTTTCACGGTGGCGTCGTTGGCGACGATAAGTACCTCGCGGCCGGAGACACGGCCAACGCCGGTCACGATTCCGGCGCCGGGGGCATCGTTGTCGTACATGTCCCAGGCCGCAAGCGGTGCAATTTCGAGAAAGGGTGAGCCGGCGTCGAGCAGCCGATCGATACGTTCGCGAGCGGGCAGCTTGCCTTGCTGCCGATGACGCTGCAGGTATTTTTCGCCGCCGCCCTGACGAACCTCAGCGACTCGATCTTGCAGCTGTGCAACGAGTTGTGTCATCCGCGCGTGGTTCTCGCGGTACAGCTCGCCGTCCAGGTGGACGTGGGTGGGCAGGATGTCCATGAGGCGCATCCGCGATAACCCCAGACGCTTGACAGGGATCAGTACGCGGATTGAACTGCCCGGATTATAAGGGAGTTACACCGTGTGCAATTCCTACACATTGTCCGTTTCGAAATCAGGCGAATGGCTGAGTGTATGAATTGCAGACGGTGTGGTAGCCTACCCGGCGGGTCCCTGAAACTGAATTTAGAAGATGTCTTTGAACGGCAAGCGCCGCAGGCGCGTACTTGTTATCGATCACGAGCCAGCAACCGCTGACTGGCTGCGGCAGATTCTTGAAGCAGAAGGATATGACGTTCGTGCGGCGCTGAGCGGCGAAGCCGGTGACGAACTCTTCAGGCACTGGCGTCCCGATGTGGTCCTGACCGGTCTCACACTCCCAGACATTGACGGGATCCAGCTCCTTAAGCAGTTCCGCGAAATCGATCCGCAGCCCGAGACAATTGTCATCGGCGGCCAGGGGACCATCCATCGTGCCGTCGAAGCCGGGCGGGCCGGTGCGTTCTTCTTCCTCGAGAAGCCGGTCTCACCAGATGGGTTGGTTGACTTGCTGCGTCAGGCAGCCAATCGCACGGAAGAGCGCGCCGAGCATCAGCATCTTCGCGACCAGATTCGCGGGCAGTACAGCTTCTCGAACGTCATCGGCCAAAGCCGCTTGATGAAGGATCTCTTCGAGCTGATCGATCGCGTCGCGATCAGCGACGCCAACATCCTCATCCAGGGCGAGAACGGCACGGGTAAGGAAATGATCGCCAACGCGATTCATCACAACTCGAATCGCGCGTCTGGGCCGTTCATCAAGATCAACTGTGCCGCAATTCCGAAAGATCTGATCGAAAGCGAGCTGTTCGGCTACAAGAAAGGCGCCTTCACCGGCGCTGGCAACGACAAGGTCGGTTTGCTCGAGCTCGCCGAAGGCGGCTCGCTGTTGCTCGACGAGATCGGTGAGATGCCGGCGTACTTGCAGACCAAGCTGCTGCGAGTGCTGCAGGAGCGCGAGTATCGTCCGGTGGGCAGCGATCGTCTGGTCAATGTGGACTTCCGACTGATCTGCGCCACGAACATCGACCTGGAGGTCGCGCTCAAGGACGGCCGACTGCGAGAAGACCTGTACTTCCGCATCAATACGATCTCGATGCGTGTCGCGCCGCTGCGCGAGCGGACTGAAGACATCCCGCTCCTCTGTAACCACTTCCTGTCAAAGTTCAACCAGCGCTACCAGAAGTCGGTGCGGTCGGTGTCGCCGTCGGCGTATCACCTGCTGATCCGCAACCGCTGGCCAGGCAACGTCCGCGAGCTCGAGAATGCGATCGAGCGAGCTGTATTGGTGCGCAAGGTGGGCGAAATTCAGCCCGGCGATTTGCCGGAGTCCATCCGCGAGGAGGCACCGCCGACGCAGGACTTCACGATCCCGCCACATCGCACGCTGGCTGAGATCGAGAAGATGGCCATCGTCCAGACGCTTCAGCGGACGAACTGGAACAAGCAGGAAGCAGCGCAGATTCTCGGACTGTATCGGCCGACGCTCTACAGCAAGATGAAGAAGCACGATATCAAGGATCAGCGCACGCCCCGTCGTGCGGGGACAGGCGCGACGCGCTGACGTGTGCGTGGCGAGCGTTTTCTGCGCCGTGTGCGCGCCGAGCTTCGACTGTCAGGCCTGGCGGGGTGGCGCGGTCTCGTTGAGCTCGTCAACGGTAACGACCTGACCCACGCTGCGTCGATCGCCTATTACGCGCTGCTCTCGCTGTTTCCGTTTCTGCTGCTGGTCATTGGGTTGCTGGGTGCCGTCACGGCTGGCGATGACGATCGCATCGCGGTGCTCAGCTTCGTCTTCCGGTACTTTCCGACACAACTCGACTTCGTCACCGGCCAGCTAGATGCGTTGCGTGCCGCGCGTTTGCAGCTCGGCGTGGCGGGGTCGCTGGCACTCATCTGGGGGTCACTTGGAGTGTTCGGCGCCGTGACCAGCGCCGTGAACGAAGCCTGGGGCGTCGAGAAGCAGCGAAGCTTCTGGAAGCATCGCCTCGTGTCGTTCCTCATGCTCGTTGCGGCCGGCAGCGTGATGATGCTCGCGCTGCTCCTCGTCACGCTCATTCAGATGGCGCAGGCGACGTGGTTTGGGGCGATGCTCGCCAGCTACGCGTGGCTCGCGAACCTGCAGTCGTTTACCGTCCGTAATCTCCCGACGATACTGCTGATCCTTGGCGTCGGGCTGGTGTTCTATTTCATTCCGAACGCGAAGACCCGCTTTCGCGACGTGTGGGTTGGCGCGGTGCTCACAGGCCTGTTGTGGAGGTTCGCGTTTCAAGGCTTCGCCTGGTACATCAGGGTGAACGCCGGCCTGAAGATGATTCACGGGTCAGTGGCCACGGTGATCGTGTTCCTCTTGTGGATTTATGTGTCGTCGATCATCTTGATGTACGGCGTCGAGTTCACGGCCGCGTATGCGCGCTTGCGGCGGCGGCGGCCAGACGAGCTGCCCGCCGCGCCGTCGCCACGCGTATGAAGCAGATCGTCGCCGCCTTCATCCTCTTTTCCGTGTCCTCGCTTGGCGCGATCACGTTGGTGTCCGTCGAGCAGGAAATCGCCGTCGGCAGGCAGGCCAACGGCCAGTTCCGCAAAGAAACACCGGAGCTCACCGACGCGGCGACACTCCGATACGTCCGCGATGTGACCCGACGTCTCTCGCGCGTCGCCAGTGGGCCGAAGTATCCCTACAGCGTCGCCATCGCCAACACGCACCAGATCAACGCCGTCGCACTGCCCGGCGGTCCGATCTGGATTCATCGCGGTGTGCTCGAGCAGGCCACGAATGAATCACAAGTCGTCAGCGTCCTCGCGCACGAGATCGCTCACATTGCGAAGCGTCATGCGGCAACGCAGTTGACGACGGTCGCGATGACGAAGTGGAGCCTGAACTTCCTGGGGTCGCTGCTTGGCAACGCCGGCGGTGCTGGCGGTGCGCAGGTCGCCGCTGAATTTCTCGCGAGCGGTGCCGCACTGAAGTTCAGCCGCGAGGACGAAAGCGAGGCCGATCGCGTCGGGATGGCGTTGATGAGCCGCGCGGGGTGGGACGGTCGTGGCATGGTGGAGATGTTCGAGATCCTGAAGAAGGCATCCGGCCGCGACCCGTCGATGGTCGAGGCGTTCTTCTCGACGCATCCCTCGCCGCAGGAGCGCATCAAGGACCTTTCAGCCGTGGTGGCCGCACATCGAGGCGGACGGCGTGACAGCCGTGAGTTCCAGGTGATCAAGGCTCGCGTGCGCACCTTGCGCTCCGGCTGAAGCCGGAACACTACGTCATAATCGCAAGAGTGGCTAACCGTCTCGCATCCGAACAGAGTCCCTACCTCCTTCAACACAAAGACAATCCCGTGGACTGGCGTCCGTGGGGCACCGAGGCCTTCGACACAGCCCGTCGCGAGAACAAACCGATTTTTCTGTCGATCGGTTACTCGACGTGCCATTGGTGCCACGTGATGGAGCACGAGAGCTTCGAGAACCGCGAGATTGCCGACGTGCTGAATCGGCATTTCGTCTCGATCAAAGTCGATCGCGAAGAGCGCCCCGACGTCGATCGCGTCTACATGACATTCGTTCAGGTGACGACCGGATCCGGCGGTTGGCCGATGAGCGTCTGGCTGACGCCGTCGCTGCAGCCGTTCTACGGCGGCACGTACTTCCCGCCAACATCGAAGTGGGGCAAGCCGGGGTTCGTGGACGTGCTCGAAGAGATCGCGCGAGTGTGGCGCGAAGAGCGCGACAAGGTCGAGCAGTCGGCGGCGACAATCACGGAGCGTCTGCGTGGGCTGCGCTCACAAGGTGGTCATGGGCCGATCCCGTCTCCCGACGCTCTCGATCGTGCGGTCGAGGAATTCGCGGTCGCATTCGATCGTCGGCGCGGCGGGTTCGGACAGGCGCCGAAGTTTCCGCGGCCCAGCGAGCTGCTGTTCCTCTTGCGTGAGCACGCGCGAACCGGCAGGGTCGAACCGCGTGACATGGTGCTCATCACATTACGCGCCATGGCGCTGGGGGGAATGCGAGACCATATCGGCGGTGGATTCCATCGCTACTCAGTGGACGCGGAATGGCGTGTGCCGCACTTCGAGAAGATGCTCTACGACCAGGCGCAGCTGGTGCTGGCCTACGTCGAAGCCGCGCAGTTGACCGGCGACGTGTTCTTTGCCGACGTCGCCATCGACACACTTGATTACGTGCGCACCGACCTGAGGGATGAAGCCGGCGGCTTCTATTCCGCGGAAGATGCCGACAGCGTGCCTCCAGAGCAGGCCGGTGAACCCCATCCCCATAAGATGGAAGGTGCCTTCTACATCTGGCGTGAGGACGAGATCCGAGAGGTCCTCGGGCCGGATGCCGAGGTCTTCATCGCCCGTTACGGGGTCAGACCCGACGGCAACGCACCCTTCGATCCGCAAAACGAGTTCGTCCACAAGAACCTGCTCTATACCGCTCGACCGCTCGAGGAAGTTGTCGCGACCTCTGGGATGTCGGTGGACGAGGTCGAGGCGTCATTGCGGCGGAGCAGGAAAGCGTTGGGCGCTCGTCGATCGTCACGACCACGCCCGCATCTGGACGACAAGGTGCTGACGGCGTGGAACGGGCTGATGATTGCCGCGTTCGCGCGGGCTGGGCGCGTCCTGGATCAAGGTGCGCGCTTCCTGGATGATGCTCGGCGCGCCGCGCAGTTCGTGCGCGAGAAGCTCTGGGACCCGGCGAGCGGCCGCTTGCTGCGGCGTTATCGCAAGGGCGAGGCCGGCGTTGACGGCTATGCCGAGGACTACGCCTTTCTCATCTTCGGACTGCTGGAGTTGTTTCAAGCCGATGGCGACGCGCAGTGGCTCGAATGGGCGCAGACGCTGCAGGCGCAACAGAACGCGCTCTTCTGGGATCCCATCGAAGGCGGATGGTTCAGTACGACAGGCAGGGATGCATCAGTGCTGCTGCGTTTGAAGGAGGACTATGACGGCGCGGAGCCCGCAGCGAGCTCGATTGGTGTGCTGAATCTATTAGTGCTTGCACATTTGAGCCCCGAGCCCAAAACGCAAAGCCCACAGGCTAAAGCCCAAAGCCTGGAGCCTAAGGACCAGATCGATCTGACCCTCGGCAGCTTCGCCTCACGCGCCGCACAGTCGGGACGGATTGTGCCGATGATGCTCGCGGCGCTTTCCACGTATCACGCCGGCATGCCTCAGGTAGTTCTCGTGAGTGACGGCGCGTTGCACGATGCGGAGGCGCTACAAGATGTTGTGCGTCGACGATACTTGCCTACAGCTATCACGGTGCCCGTGAACAGCGCGAACCGCGACCGCCTCGGTCGCGTACTGCCGTGGATGGCGGCGATGAAGGCGCGCGATGGGCGTCCCACGGCGTATGTGTGTCGTGACTTCAGTTGCCAAGCCCCGACCACCGATCATCAAGACCTCGATCGCCAGTTGCGTGTTTTGAGTTAGAGTGATCGGAGAAATGGATATCAGCGTTGACGTCTGGCTTCGCGGCGACAATCACGCGACGACATACGTCATCAATCCGGTGGGGCGCGAGCCAGGGAGCTGGACCGAGAGCGACGTGAGCGCAGTCCTCGTCAGCATGCTGCGCACGCTCGAACGAGCACGGAACCCGGAGTCACCCGTCGATCGTCCGGTTGCCCTTCGTGGTTTCAGCTGGATCGTCAACCCGTTCGATGAAGGTGGCGTGGTCATCGCTCTAGAGTTGTCGCTCGGGGCGATCATTGCTGGTCCGTTCAATATCGCGGAGCGCGACTTGAGCGTCCTGATTCAAAACGCGATCGATACGGATGCCAAGGCGATGTCACGCGCGATGAGCGCGAGGATTGAAACCAGCGAAACCGTTCATTAAGGGGAAGTTCAGGGAAGTCGGCCGCCAGCCGGCGGGGCGAAAGCCGCCGGCTGTGGCCTGCGGGGATTCACGACGTGGTATGAGGGTGTCGCGGAGAAGGCGACGCGTCGTGAGTCCCCGCTAATCAGTGTACTCCACACAAGTCCCCCAGACACTGACTAGAACCTCTGTGTATACAACACTTTAGAGGCAGCTCGTCTGTCGAGGCTGACAAAACGGTCCAGCGCCGGGTCCTCCAGCCAGTTGTGGGTATAGACCACATACAGGTCATTTCCTGGCCTGACAATCCACCTGAAACGCGATTGCCATCCCATGACACGGCTCACGGTGTCGAACTGGATCGTGTTGACGAGCGCCACGAATGGGGTGAACTGCGTCTCGCCGATCAAACGATAGAGGTTGGATGAGAACCGTCCTTCGACCAACCGCACGTCGTTCCATTCACCGTTCATGTAGATGATGTAGCCCGGGCGGGCGCGGACCGTGAGACCCGCGACTGTTTGCGTGCGCGTGCCCGAGTAGAAGTTGCCGCGTTCATGTCGCGCATTGAGGGCCAGCACTCGTCTGTTGGCAGTCTGACCTCGGAGCCAGAAACGCGAGTAGTCGTATTCGGCACCGAGGGGAAGCGTGATGCCTGGGCTGATGAGGAACGGCGCATCGAGTCGCTCGTGTGTGGACGTTGTGCCGAAGGCGAATGAGTCCTGCGAGTGAAGCTGCGTTTCGAGCAGCGTGATGCCAAGAGTCCTGACGAGCAGCGCGTTGTCGAGATCGGTCTGAATGTCGACACTTGGACCGAGCAGGAAGCGGCGGATGTAGCGATGACCGCGCGGACGCGGGCCGAAGGTGAGGCTGGGCTGATAACGGCGATAGTTGCGGCGTGTCACGAAGCCGACCGCTGGATCGAAGTTCTGCTGGACCTCACGAAGGTCAGCTCGCACGTCCCATCGATCGTTGGGGTAGGCGATGAGCGCACCGAACGCGTTGTTGCCGCTCTGCACACCGGGCCGGTTGGCGTGCAGCATCCAGCCGGTCGCCTCGAGATTCTGCGATCCAAGGAAACGCGCGGTGGCCAGGCGCACGTCGATCCCCAGCGTGTGACTCGCCTCGATGGCGTCGTCAGGCGCGTCGCGACGGGTATAGATGGCGCCGATGTAGGACTGCTGCATCACGCGCCGCTTCACGCGCGCGACGGTGAAGTCCTCACCAATGAATCCCTCGTCATCGTCTGTGGCGGTGCGGACGTGCAGGATGCCGACGTCCTGCCCGCCCATCTGGCCGGTGATCTTCGTGCCGAAGTCGATCTTCTGCGGCGTGCTCGAGGCACTGAGCCCGATGCGCCGGCTGAAGAACGGGTTCACGATCAGGTCGCCGTTGGTGCTGCCGAAGTCGAAGAAGATCGCGCCGTCGAGGAAGAAGTCGCGCTTCTCAGGAAAGAACAGGGAGTAGCGGGTCAGGTTGACCTGTCGCTGATCGACCTCGGTCTGCGCGAAGTCGGTGTTGATGGTCAGGTTCGTGCGTAGCCCCGGTGTCGGGTTGTAGAAGAGATCGATCCCCGCGTTGGCCTTGTTGCGTGCGCTCTGGCGGCCGGGCAGCCACTCGCTGGTCGCGAGGCCATACGGTTTGACGTCGAGACCATGGCCCTGCGTGACCTCCGAGATACCGGTGACGTGGCCGGCGTTCGTCATCCGCCGCAGACCCTGATTGCGCACCCATCCCATCCAGATGCTGTCTTCGTTCTTGCGTCGGACAGTGCGCTGGAAGTTCATGCCCCAGGTGTCGCTATCGGGATTGAAGTTGACGGTGCGGAACGGAATCTCGATCTCGATCGTCCAGCCGATCTCGCTGCGGCGAACACGGGCGTTCCATATGCCGTCCCATGCGCGGTTGTCGCCGTTGACGCCGAAGAGCGAGTCGGCCATCAGCCCCGATGGGTTCATCTCGAAGAAATAGCCAGAGCGCGCATCGAGGAACGTGTCGATCGTCCACATGAAGCGATCGTCCGAGGCGAGGAACTGATCGCGGCGCGTCTCATATCCGAGCCATCGATCCGGCTCGGAGTCGTAGCACGTCACGCCCATGTACAGCGCGTGTCCGTCAAACGCAATGCGCACTTCGGTGGGCTCGGTCGCCGGCATTCCGTTGTCAGGATCGATCTGAACGAAGTCGGCGGCAGGAGTGGCCCGCATCCAGACGGGTTCGTCGAGACGCCCGTCGAGTGTGATGCGTTCCTCCACACCAAGTCGCGCCGCGGGAATCGTGCGGCGATCGGAAGACGGAGGCTGTTGGGCGCGGGCGGTGCTGTTGACGACGAGAATGAGAAGGAGCGCGCAGAGATACCGTGCAATATCAGACAACGTCATGCGTTGGATGGGAGGCGTTGAGTAGGCCGGACCTATTGGAACGGCCGGTGTTCTTCAGTTACGACGACGGACGATCGTCCGTTTCCTGGACGTTACAAAGTTGCCAAGGCCCAACTGAGATCACTACATTTCCCTCGTGAGCAAAGACCGCGACAGTGCCTTCGAAATGGCGGCCTCGTCGGTGCGCTACGGCGCCGGCGTGACGCGCGAGCTCGGTGCGGACCTGGCCGAGCGAGGCCATCATCGCGTGATGGTAGTCACCGACCGCGTCGTTGCGACGCTGCCGCCGGTGGCCGCGGTGCTCGAGACGCTCGAACACCACAACATCCACGTCGTCCTCTACGACTACGTGCGAGTCGAACCGACCGATGCGTCGCTTCGCGACGCGATCGACGTCGCACAGCGCGAGTCGTGCGATGCCTTTGTCGCCGTCGGGGGCGGATCGACGATCGATACCGCGAAGATCGCGAACCTCTACTCAACGCATCCGCCAGCCGACTTCCTCGATTACGTGAATCCGCCGATCGGCAAGGGGCTCCCAGTGCCTGGTCCACTGCGCCCGCTGTTCGCGATTCCGACGACGGCTGGGACCGGCAGTGAGACGACGGGCGTGGCCGTGTTCGATCTCGAGCGGATGCATGTGAAGACCGGAATCTCGAGTCGTCTGCTCAAGCCCACGCTTGGCTATCTCGATCCCGAGCACACGAGGACGCTGCCTCCGGCAGTCACGGCATCGGCGGGGCTCGATGTGCTGTGTCATGCGGTCGAGTCATACACGGTAATTCCGTTCACCGATCGAGCGCGTCCACCGAAGCCGTCGCTGCGTCCGACGTATCAGGGCCACAATCCCATCAGCGACATCTGGTCGTTGCAAGCGCTTCGCATGGTGGCGACACATCTGGTGCGGGCATTCGATGATGCCGGCGACGATGAAGCGCGCGGGCAGATGATGCTTGCGGCGTCGTTCGCCGGTATCGGATTCGGCAGTGCTGGTGTGCATCTGCCGCATGCGATGGCGTATCCGGTCGCTGGGGGAGTGAAGCGTTACTGCGCGCCGGGATACCCAGCCGATCACGCGCTCGTGCCGCACGGCTTCTCGGTGATTCTCAACGCGCCTGCGGTGTTCCGCTACACAGCGTCGGCAAGTCCCGAGCGTCATCTCGCCGCTGCCGAGGCACTCGGAGCGGATGTGTCCCGCTGCAAGAAAGAGGATGCGGGTGCTGTGCTCGCCGATCGCATCACGTGGTTCATGCAGCGGCTGAAGTCGCCGCCGAACCTGCGCGCCGTTGGCTACACAAGCGCCGACATCCCAACGCTCGTGCAGGGCACGCTCGCGCAGGAACGGCTGACGAAGCTCTCACCGCGCGCCGCGAACGCCGAGACGCTCGCAAAGCTGTTCGAAGACGCCATGTAGTGTCCGGCTCGATGTAGTGTCCGGCTTTAGCCGGGACTTCAGAAGTCGGGTGTAGTGTCCGGCTTGAGCCGGACTTCGATTGTCGGTGCGATGTGGGGCCCGTCCTTTGGGACGGGCCGTGTCGGTGCAAGGGTTCTATCGCCTGTCGGTGCAAGCAGACTCACGTTCGTCGGTGCTCGATCCAAATCCGCTGCGGCGGTGTCGAATCCACCTGGAGGTCGTGCGTCTGATGGTGATGGCTCGCGTTTTTGCGGCGTTGGTCCTCGCGCTCGTTGCACCGCGCGCCGAGGCGCAGACGTCGAGTGAGTTGCCGGCGTTCGAGGTCATCTCGATCAAGCCACGCACTCCGGACGCTCCTCCCGGCGCCATTCCTAACGCGCCCGATCGATTCGTCAGACCCAACGTCACGGTCTCGGGGTTGATTGAGTACGCCTACGACATGCGCGCGTTTCAGATCATCGGTGGCCCCGCATGGCTGCGGTCAGATCGATACGAGGTGTCGGCCAAGGCCGAAACGGCGGTGTCGCAGGCGCAGATGCGGCTGATGGTGCAGCGCCTCCTGGCGGAGCGCTTCGCCCTGCAGGTGCGTCGCGAGACGCGTGAGATGGATACCTACGCCCTGGTGACCGCGAGGCGCGACGGTCAACTGGGCGAGAAGATGACATCGTCGGAGCGTGACTGCGCGCCGATCATCGATGCCGGAAACGTGATGCCACGGCAAGGTGACGGGCCTCCGCCGTGTGCGTGGTTCGTCGCGTTAATCAATGGCTTCGCGCGGCTGCGACTGACAGGCATCCGCATGCCGAGGTTCGCCGGCGTGCTCGAGCCGATGACGACGAGGAAGATTGTTGATCGGACGAACCTGACCGGCACGTACGACATCGAGATGGACTTCCTGCCCGATCCCGGACTGCTCGGCCTGAGCATCCCGAATTCGAATGCGCTTCAGCAGAGCGACATTCCGCCGCTGACGACCGCGATTCAGGATCAACTCGGATTGAAGCTCGAGTCGGAGCGCGCTCCCGTGGACGTCGTTGTCGTCGGCGGCGTGCGGCCACCCACGGCGAACTGAGGCTTGTAGTCCTTGGTTCTTGGTGCTTGGTCCTTGGTCCGTCCTTGGTCCGCTCTGCGTGCGTAGATTCAGATGATGACCGCGACTGACGCGCGTACACTCTAGGTATCCCTGCCACGCCGGGGTGGCGAAATTGGCAGACGCACAGGACTTAAAATCCTGGGACTCGAAAGAGTCGTGCGGGTTCGATTCCCGCCCCCGGCACCCGCCTCCGCTCGTCGATAGAACTCGAGCTTCGGCGCGGCAGGCCTCCGACTCGCTATGCGAGTCGTCGCGCCGTTGCAGTAACGGTCATTCGACCTTCGGTGCTTCGCGCCTCGGTCTTCGGGAGCGATTCCCGCCGTCGGCACAACTTCAGAGCCGTCCACGGGCCTTTCCCGGCGTCGTTCACACGTCGGGACGAATTGTTCGCTGAGCGCTGAGCCGTGTGCGCCGAATGTGCGACGTTGAAGTTCGTCTCTCCCACAGCGCGTGAACATCGTACCGGCTTACGTTACTGATTCAACTCTCAGGAGGAGAGCAACTTCTCCTTCTGTGCTGAGAACTCCTGCGCTGTCAACACGCCTTTCTCCATGAGGGCCGCCAGGCGTTCCAACTGCGACGCCACATCTGCCGGCGCAGTCTGAGCGCCAGCTTGCGCCGATGGGACATGCGCGCCTCGGACAAGAGAGGAGAGGATGCCGGAGATTTTCGCGACCTCACCTTTGGGAATGCTCTTAATGAGGCACTTGCCACTGCTCGTCGCGATGTGAAGTTCTCCGAACACTAATCC
>JBKPRH010000199.1:0-24869 GCA_046765795.1 Acidobacteriota bacterium
AACTGGTACAGCGACTCGAGATCTTCGTCGCCGGTAATTCGTGCGTTCGCGATAATGAGGATCCGGTGCCGCACATGGTCGAACGCGAGCACCGTGTCGAAGAACATGAAACCGGCCTCTTCATCGACCGCGGTTGTGGACTGCAGGTCGACCGGCTCGAACCAGGCCGCGGCGTCGTAGCCGAGATAGCCGACTGCTCCGCCGGTGAACCGCGGCAGGCCAGGCACGAACGGCGAGTGGAAGCCCGCCATCGTCTCCCGCACCGTGGCGATGAACGGCTGATCGGACTCGGTCGTTTGTCCGGCGCGATCGATGATCGTTTTCCCGTTCTTCGAGCGCAGGATCAGGAACGGATCCTTTCCGAGGAACGAATACCGGCCAACGTGCTCGCCCCCTTCGACCGACTCGAGCAGGAACGCGTGGTCAGCGTGCTCGGCGATCTTCAGGAAGGCCGATACCGGCGTCAGCATGTCGGCGATGAGCTCTTTGTATACGGGCACGAACGTGCCGCGTTGGGCGAGCTCTTTGAATTCTTCGAACGACGTGATCTTCATTCGTGTGTCACATGTCCGCGCACGCTACAGCGTGTGCTCTACAACTGCCAGCTTCCGTTGAATCGCGGCAGCCATCACTCCTGGTTCCGGTTTCCGTCCAGTCCACCACTCAAACTGTCGCTCGGCTTGCGCGATGAGCATCGGCAGCCCGTCGATCGTCAAGGCACCCGCCGCCTTCCCATCGCGCAGCAAGCGCGACGGTCCCGACCCGTAGGTGAGGTCATAGACCAGCGGTCCCACGACGAGCTCGGGCGGCAGCGGCGATTCATCGCGCTTCCCGGCGCCGCCGAGCGGCGTGCAGTTCACCAGCAGGTCCCACGATCCCGTCGCCGGCGGCCACTCGCCCGCCGTCGCGTCGAGTTCTTGCGCGAGCTGCTGCGCTTGCTCGGGCCGTCGCGCGTAGACCGTGACGAGCACGCCGCGCGATCGCAATGCGGCCACGACGGCGCGTGCCGATCCGCCTGCCCCGAGTACCGCGGCACGAGCGCTTCTTAAACGCGTACCGAACACCGCATCGAGCGGGGCGAGAAATCCGTCCACATCGGTGTTCGTCGCCTGCCAGCCCGTTCCGTCTCGACGCAACGTGTTGGCCGCCCCCACCGTCTGCGTGATGCGATCCGCGGGCGTCGCCGCTCTGAGCGCATCGAGCTTGAACGGAATCGTGATGCTCGCCCCTGCGACGCCCATGGCCGCGGCAAAGGACAGAAAGTCGTCGAAGTCGCACGCTCGCAGCGGCACGTAGACGGCATCGATCCCGGCCTCTTCGAACGCGGCGTTGTGCATCACCGGCGAGAGTGAATGCATCGCGTTCGTGCTCACGACGCCATAGATGGCGGTCTCGGAACCCACGCGAAAGAAATGAAAGTCGTCGGCCATCATCGGGGCCGGAATCTGACCGGGGGCGATTCCGTGCCCTGCATACGTCCACTTCGAACCGAAGTGTGATGCCAGGAGCCGCGACGGCACGCCCGCCTCGCCCATGCCGATCACCACCGCATCGCCCACCGCGCCGATGTCTTTCAATCGCAGGGTCTCACTCAGACGCGAGACGGCGAACGCCACCTTGATCGTGGCCGCACCGATGCCGCGCATCGCGCGCACGCGATCGCCGAGATCGCTCGGCACACGCTCGAAGTCATGCGACGATACGACGATCCGAACAGGATCACGGCTCACGACGGAGGTGAAGTCGCCGCCCGATTGCGTCGCGCGCCATTCGACATCCACGTACTCGGCGCCCGCGTCGAGCGCCTGCGCAAGAATGCGCGCTCTCTCTTCCTCCGAGCCGTCGAACCGTCCGCCTTCCCAGGTCGGCCGGCACGTGGCGACGGCCGGCACACGACGACCCTGCAGCGCGCCCGCAACGTCGACGTCGCTGACACCATCGAGACGCAGTTCGACCATGTCCCCGTGGGTCGCCTCATCTCGCGCCCTCACGAGCTCGGCCATCGTTCGGCCGGTCACCGTCTCGCAAAGCAAAGCCGTCGTCATAATCAACAAGCGGACGTCATCACAAACAAAAACGCCTCTCCAACCGGAAGGCTGAAGAGGCGTTTGGGTCTTGCCGAGTTGCGTGCGCGTGTGTCAGACGCTAGGCAGCCGCCCCTTCAGTTGCGGACCGGTACCACCACCAATAGCTGGCGGAAACCGGGAACACGAAGGGGCTAAACGAATGCCGCATCTCGACCGAATTCAGAGTGTAGACAGTACTTCAGCCGCTGGGGGGCTGTCAACGACAGCAGGGCCGGGACCCTAGCAGTTTCAGGTATTTATCCGTATCATCAGGCTTGAGTCCCCGCATGAATATTCTCCGCGGCGCCGTTGTGATTGCCCTTCTGCTGGCTATTGCAGTTGGGCTGCCAGCCCAGTCACGTACTTTTCCTGTCGACGAGATCAAGCCGGGGATGGTCGGCATCGGCCGCACTGTCTTCGAGGGCGACCGCCTCGAGGAGTTCAAGGTCAACATCATCGGCGTGCTGCGTAACAGCATCGGCCCGCGCCGGAATCTGATTCTCGCCAAGCTCGAAGGCGGACCGCTCGCCAACACCGGCGTGATCGCCGGCATGAGCGGAAGCCCGGTCTACATCGACGGACGTCTCGTCGGTGCGGTGTCGTACTCGCTGGGGCAATTCTCCAAAGAACCGATCGCGGGCATCACGCCGATCGACGAGATGACGGCTGATGCGACGCTTCCCGGCCCGAGACGTCAGGTCGCGCGCGTTGATTTGCAGATGCCGCCCACCCAGGAGAGTCTCCGCGCATCGTTGCGACAGGCGTTCTCGTGGATCCGGCCGTTTGCCGACAGCCCGTCCGACGTCCAGGTCTTCGGCGACCAGTCAGTGAATGCCGGTATCGGCACGCTCCTACGCCCGATCGCGACGCCGCTCTCCTTCGGCGGCTTCGATCCCAGCGTCATCGATCCGGTCGTCTCCGCATTCCGCGATCAGGGATTTGCCACCGTGATGGCCGGCTCGGAGCAGCTGGCGCTTGCTCAGGTGCAGTCGGTACAGTCGAACGGCTCGCGGTTGCCGACCTTGCGGCCGGGCGATCCGATCGGCGTCGGGCTCATGAACGGCGACTTCGAAGTCGGCGCCACCGGCACGGTGACCGAAGTCGATGGCACTCGCGTCTACGCGTTCGGTCACCCGTTCTATCAGCTCGGCCCCACGCAGTTCCCGATGACGCGCGCGCACGTGTTCACCGTGCTTCCGAGTCTCGCGGCGTCGCAGAAGATCGCGAGCACCGGTGAAGTGGTCGGCATCGTGTCGCAGGATCGCGCGACGACGATCGCCGGAACACTGGGGCCCGGTCCGTCGATGATTCCGGTGACGTTGACGCTGAGCTCAGAGCGCGGCACGCGCAAGTCGTTCAACATCGGCATCGTCCGCGATCAGCTGTTCACGCCGCTGCTGGCCTACGTCGCCATCCTCAACACGCTGACGTCCTATGAGCGTCAGAACGGCGTGGCAACCTACGCACTGAAAGGTGCCGCGACGCTGAAGAAGTACGGGAAAGTCGATTTCGAAGATCTGTTCACGGGCGATCAGCCGTCGGTTGGCGCAGCGGCCTCGGTCGTCGCGCCGATCAATCTGCTGATGCGCAATGCCTTCGAAGACGTCGACATCGAGAGTCTGAATCTCGAGATCGACGCCAGCGAACAACCGCGCAGCGCGACGCTCGAACGCGTCTGGGTGGATGGCAGGCGCGTGAGGGCGGGCGGATCGGCGACGTTGAAAGTCCTGCTCCGCACCTATCGCGGTGACGAGATCACCAAGGACGTCACCATTCAGATTCCGCCGAACGCTCGCGGCAGTGTGCAGGTGATGGTCGCCGACGGTATCCGTCTCGCGCAGTTCGAATCGCGCGAGCTGCAGGTCCAGCCACTGCAGACCACCGGTCTGCCGCAGATGATTCGCGTGCTCAATAGCGCGCGTAAGAACAATCGTCTTTACGTTCGTCTCGTCACTCGCGACGACGGCGCGGTGGTGAAGGGAGAACCGCTGGCGGCATTGCCCAGCTCGGTTCTGGCAGTGATGGAAGCCGATCGCAACGGCGGGAGTTTCCGCCCGTTGCAGAGCGCGCTGGTCGGGGAATGGGAAATTACGCCTGGTGTCGCGGTCACCGGCTCGCGCACGCTTACGCTGCCACTCGAAGAATGAAAAGACTGCTTCTCGCCGTCCTCCTCGTTTTCTTTTCAACGGTTACTTACGCAGCGCTCCCGACGTTCTGGCAGGTCTCGACGGAAAGCGAGCTCCTGCGGGGCGAAGTCGAGAACCTCGCGATCGATTCCTTTGGCAGGCTGACGCTCGGCCCGACCTCCTCCACTATCTACGACGCGAGCGCGCCGTTCTTGTGGACGGTCGTCAGCGGTCCGGATGGTTCGCTGTACGCGGGGAGCGGCAACGAAGGTCAGGTCTACAAGATCGACTCCTCGGGTCGAGGCACCGTGTTCTTCGATACCGATGAACTCGAAGTCCACGCGATTGCACCGGCACCCGGTGGTGGCATCTACGTCGCGACGTCCCCGGACGGGAAGATCTACAAAGTGGACGCGTCGGGTAAAGGCGGCGTCTTCTTCGACCCTGGTGACCGTTACATCTGGAGCCTCGCCGTCGATAAGTCCGGCAACGTCTTCGCGGCGACCGGTGATAAAGGCGTCATCTACAAGATCGCGCCCGACGGAAAGGGCGCACCGTTCTACGAGACGAAAGCGACGCACGCGATGACGCTCGCCTTCGATCGCGAGGGCCGTCTTCTGGCGGGCACGGAGTCACCTGGCCGCGTGTTCCGTATCGACGCCGCGGGAAAACCGTTCGTGCTGCTCGACTCGAGCTACACCGAGATTCGTACGCTCCGAGTGGATACGAACGGCAACATCTACGTCGCCGCGGTGAGCGGCCGCAGCGGCGGCACTGGCGGTGGCGGTGCGTCATTATCTGCCCCTGAGCCGGGCCCGCAAGTGCTGACCCCGAGCGTCTCGACCGAGATCACCGTTGTCGCGATCGCGGAATCGCCGGTGTCTCCGTCGCAGCCAGCAACGTCATCGCCTTCGCGATCGGGACCGGCCGCGGGCGCGCTGTTCCGCATCCTTCCTGACGGCGCGTCGGATTTGATCTGGGAATCGCGCGAAGACATGCCCTACGACGTCGCGTTCGAACCTGGCGGCACGCTGCTCGTCGCGACCGGCAATAAAGGCAAGATCTATCGTTTGTCCGGCGATCCGTTGCAGCCTACGCTCGTCGCCCGCGTCAACGCGCAACAGGTCACGACACTGCAACCCGAACGCGATGGCCGGATGATTGTCGCAACCTCCAATCCGGGACGACTGCTCCGGCTGTCGACGACGCGCGCCGATCGCGGCACGTACACCTCTGACGTGCGAGATGCGCAGACCGTCGCGATGTGGGGCACGATCAAATGGCAGGAAGGCTCGACCGGTGGGCGCATCGAGATCTCATCCAGGTCCGGCAACACGCGCACGCCCGACGAGACATGGAGCGAGTGGACGACGCCGTATAGCGATCGCGACGGCAGCCCGATCACGAGCCCGCGAGCACGGTATCTGCAGTGGCGGGCCGTGCTCATCGCCGCCCGTGGAGAGTCACCGTATCTGACCTCCGTCACAGCGGCCTATTTGCCGCGGAATCTCCGTCCGCGCGTCACCTCGATCACGATTCACCCGCCGGGCACGGTGTTCCAGCGGCCCTTCCCCGTCGATCCCGAAATCGCCGGATTCGAAGGTGACCTGCCGGATAGGCGCGCGGCTGCCGCCGGCCAGAGCGCCAGTTCATCTTTGAGCCTCGGCCGTCGCACGTATCAGAAAGGCCTGTTGACGATCGTCTGGCGCGCTGAGGACGACAACCGCGACGACCTCGCCTACGACGTGCTATATCGCCGCGAGGGCGAGACCGCGTGGAAGCCACTGAAGCGCGGCATGAGCGAAGCGATCCTGGTATGGGACACCTCGTCGGTCCCGAATGGCCGCTACTTCGTGCGGGTCGTCGCGTCGGACGCCCCGTCGAACTCGCCGACGACTGCGCTGACCGGCGCGATGGAGAGCACGTCCTTCGACATCGACAACACACCGCCGACGATTGCCGTGACGTCAGTACGGCGTGAAGGGTCGCGCGTCATCATCGCTTTCGACGTCCGCGATGCGGACTCCGCCGTGCAGAAGGCCGATTACTCGCTGGACGGTGATCGCTGGCAGACGATCTACCCGAGGGACGGTATTGCGGACTCGCGTTTCGAGCAGTTCGAACTCGTCCTGGACGGAGATGCAGGGGCGCGTGGAGTGATTCTGCGTGCGACGGATGCCCTCGGGAACGTGGCGAGCGCTCGGGGAGAAGCGCCCGCGCCGTCAGGCCGTCGTTGAGGTCTCGAGCAAGTCAGAGCGCTTGAGCGGCGCCTCTTCGATCGACTCCGCCGGAGGAACCCGGTTCACGGGCGCGACTGATGGCGGAACTCGAATCGCCCGCGGTTCCGGCGGCGTCTGCACCGTCGTCATCACGATCAACCACACCATGTTCACAGCCACAGCGCGGCCGACCGGTGTCTGCGCAGGCGCGAATCTCGACTGACGCACGGCAGCGTCGAGCATCTCGACGTCGTTGGCGTGCTGGTTGCGCGCCTGACGTCCGCTGCGCTCGGAGTTCAGCAACTCGTAGTTCGCGATCCGTCCGTCGCGGCTGACGACGGCGGCAACGGCGAACGTGGCGTCTTCCTCGGGAATACTCTCGAACACCGTGCCATCGTCGAGCGCACGCGGCATCGAGATGCCGCCGGCTCGATCGCTGTCCACATAACCGAATAACCGATCGACGCGGGCGCTGTTGCCGGGCATGAGCGGGTTACGCTCGCCGCCTGGTTCGGCCAGCGATTCGATCATCCTCGCGAGCGACTCCGGCCGCTCGATCGTGGTGCTGTGCAGGACGCTCAATGCGAGCGCGAGACCGACGGTCACCGAGCAGGTCGCACCAAGCGCCGGCCACAGCAGACGCATGTCGGTGAACATGTCACGGAAGCGCGCGGCAAATGACAGCTCTTCCTCGGCACGCACGCGGATCAACACACTCGAGTGCACATGGCTGACCGTCTGCGCTTCTTCGTCATCAGCGCGGGGCGCGAGTGAGCCGAGCCGAATCGAGTCGCCAATCAACTGCACGTCCTCGACACGCGCGGCACACGTCCGGCACCAGCGCAGATGTGACTCGACAGCTACCTGTTCGTCAACCGACAGCTCACCATCGACAAACGCGTCGAGGTGTTCACGGGCGTACTCGCATCCGACGTAGGGGATCATGTGCGGAGACCCAGCAGCTCGGCGCGCAGCGTCTGCCGCGCGCGGGTGAGCCGCGACTTTACCGTGCCGACGGCCACGCCGAGGGAGAACGCGATCTCGTCGTAGCGCAATCCGTCAACTTCGCGCAGGATCAGCGCGGTGCGCTGATCGAACGGGAGCCGATCGAGTGCCTGCCAGATGCGGACCGAGGTCTCCTTGCTGGCCAGCTGTCGATCAGGGAGAACGTCGGTCTTCGATTCGACGTCGCCAAACTGCTGCAGGTGATCGTCGAGCGAGACCTGGCTCGACCGGTGACGCCGCCGCCACCACCGCTGACGATTCCTCGCCTGGTTGATGACGATGCGGTAGATCCACGTCCGGAGGGCCGATTGGCCACGGAAGCTCGAGAGTGTGCGGAAGACGCGGAGGAAGACCTCCTGCGACAGGTCCAAGGCTTCGTCCCGGTCCCCGAGCAGGTGGAGGGCCAGGGAGTAGACCATCCGCTGATGGATTGAGACAAGGTCGGCGCACGCGGCCTCGTCGCCAGTGTTACAACGCGCGATGAGAGCGGCTTCCTGAGTGTCAACCTCAGACCACGCTACCGCGCCAGCGTTCTTCACCAGGCCTCCGGAAATAGGCGTCTGCATGAAGTTTAGCACCGTCCTTGAACCCATTAGACCCCACCTTCGCCGGTAAGTTCCTTCGGGCCAGCCCCGAGCAAAGCCCTGGGCAAATCCCTCGTGGGCCAAGCCCTGGGACGAGCCCTGGGCGAAGCCCTCGGCAAAGCCCTGGGACGAGCCCTGGGTGTTACCATCGCTGGCGATATGAGGCGCTCCGTCATCCTTGCCGTCGCCGCCGTGGCCATCGTGACAGCGGCGGTGCTGGTCTGGATGGATGCCCGACGGGAGCGCGAGTTTCGACGGCTGATCGCCGTTGGCGACGCCGCCGTCACCACCGGTCAGACCTTCGAGGCTATCGAGGCCTTCAGCGGAGCACTCGCCCTCAAGCCGGATTCGATGCTCGCGTCCCTGAAACGAGGCGACACGTATCGCCGGCGTGGCGACTACGCCGCTGCGCTCCGCGACCTTGGTCAGGCAGCGTTTCTCGACTCGTCCGCGCCCCGGCCGATCGAGCTGCTCGGCGACGTGCAGACCGCGCTCGGTCAATACGCGGCGGCCGCGGCGGAATACCAGCGTTACCTCGGGCTTGACGACCGTGCGCCGGGCGTCCTCTACAAGCTGGCCATGGCCCACTATCGCAACGGCCAGGCCGCACGTGCCGTGGACCCGCTTCGCCGCGCGATTTCTCTCGACGATCGATTCGCTGAAGCCCACTACCTGCTCGCCCTCAGTCTCCGCGAGAACGATCGGAGGCAGTCGGTAGCTGCACTTCGCCGCGCGCTCGAGATCAACCCGACGTTCGCTGCCGCTCGCGAGGAACTGGCGCGGCTGTATGAACAGATGGGCCGATGGCAGGACGCGATCGACGAGCTCGAAGCGCTTGCCGCGCTCGAACCTGCGAGGCCGGAGCGGCTCGTCAGCGTTGGACTCGCCTACGCGCGTATCGGCCGAAGCAATACGGCGGTCCTCACGCTTGGCCGGGCAGCGGAACGTCATCCCGACGCGACTGTGGTGTACACGGCACTCGGGCGAATCTGGCTGACGTCGGCAGAAACGCAGAACGATCCCGCGGCGCTGGCGAAGGCCATCGAAGCACTGCAGCCTGCCTCGGCCCGCGCGGATGCGGTGAGCGAGACGCGTGCGCTGTACGGTCGCGCGCTCGCCCTCTCCGGCAACATGGTCGCGGCCGAGCGCATGCTGCTGCAGGCCGTCGCCATGAAGCCGGTCGATCCGTCCGCTTACCGGTATCTCGCTGAGGTCTCACGCCAGCTCGGACATTCTGCGGTGGCGAAGGATGCGGCCGCGAAGTACGCGCTGCTAGCCTCCTCTGCCCTCTGACATCGTCGGATCGAGCGCATCGCGCAACCCGTCTCCTAAGAAATTGAATCCAAGGACGAGCACCGCGATGGCGAGGCCTGGAAAGATCGTGAGGTGCGGGGCATCGAGCAGGTGCGACCGGCCGTAGTTGAGCATCGTCCCCCAACTTGGCGTCGGCGGCTGCACCCCGAGCCCCAGAAAACTCAGTGACGCTTCGGCGAGGATCGCACCGCCCATCCCGAGCGTCGCTTGCACGATGAGTGCGGGCAGCGTCGCCGGCACGATATGTCTCGCGAGAATGCGCGGCGTCGCGGCACCGAGAGCGCGCGCGGCTTGCACGTATTCCAACTCGCGGACACGCAGCACCTGACCGCGGATCAAACGCGCGTAGCTCACCCATCCAATCAACGTCAGCGCCAGCACCACGTTGGTGAGACTCGGACCGAGGACAGCGACCACCGCGATCGCCAGCAGCAGTCCGGGAAACGCCATCAGGATGTCACTGACGCGGCTCACCACATCGTCAACGATGCCGCCGTAGTAACCGGCAATCGATCCGAGCAGCGTGCCGATGGTGGCTGATGTGCCCACCACCACCGCGCCGACGAGCAGCGAGATCCGCGCGCCGACCAACAGCCGCGCGAAGATGTCTCGACCGAGTTCATCGAGACCGAGCCAATGCGCCGGCGATGGTCCTTCGAGACGGAGGGGTAGGTCCTGAAAGGCGGGATCGACGCCGACGATCGCCGGACCGATCACGGCGGCGAGCACCGTCACGACCACGATCGCTGCCCCTGCTCTCGTCACTGGTAGCGAATCCGCGGATCGAGCCATCCGTATGCGAGATCGGTCAGCAGATTCACCGCGACGTACGTGACGGCGATCAGCAGGATGCAGCCCTGCACCAGCGGATAGTCTCGAAAGCCGATGGACTGAATCAGCAGCCGCCCGATACCAGGCCACGAAAAGATCGTCTCGGTGATCACCGCGCCAGTCAGCACGGCGCCGAACTGAAGACCGAGGATCGTCACAACCGGAATCAGACTGTTGCGAAACGCGTGAGCGATCACGGCCCGCGCGCGAGAGATGCCCCGCGCGCGAGCGGCGCGCACGTACGGCTCGCGCAACTCTTCGAGCAGCGAGGCGCGAGTCATCCGCGCGAGCATCGCGGCAAGCGCCAGCCCCAGCGACGCCGCGGGCAGCACGAGATGGTCGATGCCGCCGCGGCCCGACACCGGGAGCCATCCCAGTTCCACGGCAAAGACAATCGCCAGCAGCGGTCCAAGCCAGAAGTTCGGAATGGCCATGCCGCCCATCGCGACGGCCATCGCTGCGTGATCGACGAAGGAGCCTCGCCACGCCGCCGCCGCGATCCCGAGCGGCACTGCCACCATCAGCGTGACGAACATTGCGGCGAAGGCAAGCTCGAACGTCGCTGGAATCCTCTCTGTGATCTGGGCGGTGACGGATGTTCTCGTGCGCAGTGACGTGCCGAGATCGCCGCGCAGAAGAGCGCCGAGAAAATCGACGTATTGCTCGAGCAGAGGTCGATCGAGTTTTAGCTGCGCTCGCAACGCGTCCACATCGGCCTGAGGCGCCGCCTCACCGAGCATGGCCTGCGCGGGATCGCCGGGAATGAGATGAATCAGCAGGAACACGAGCGTGGCAACGCCGAGCAATACTGGAATCGTCAACGCCACGCGGCGAGCCACGAACCGCAGCACGGCGTCATTGTTGGCTGACCTTCCCGCTATTGCAAGGGCGCGCGCGGTACAATCGCCCCATGCAGACGTGTCAGGCGTGCGGGAAGGATCTCGCCGATGGTGCGACGCAATGCCACGACTGTTTGGTGGCGGTTCCAGAAGAACAAGACATCTACGACCTATCGTCCGAGGAATCGACGGCCATCCCGCCGGGGTGGGATGGTGGCGCGGTCTACACGCTCGAGCGGTCCGCTCGATGCCCGCACTGCAAGGAGCTCATACGCAGTCTGCGAGTGATGCCATTGAAGCGTACGCAGGTCAGCTTCACCTCGCTATTGCCACGCGCCGGCCGCGTCATCGTTTGCCCATCCTGTCTCGCCATCCTGTCGGCTGATGTTTCAACGTTCTAATGGACGTCCATATCTGGTCCGACGTCGTCTGCCCGTGGTGCTATTTGGGGAAGCGCCGATTCGAGCACGCACTGGCGCTGTTCGATCACCGCGACGAAATCCGTGTCACGCACCGATCGTTTCAGCTCGATCCCTCGCGTCCTCGCCATCAGACGACGAACCGCCGCGAGATGCTGAAGTCCAAGTACCGACTGTCAGACCAACAGGTGCGGGAGATGGACGTCCGCATGGAGCACCTGGCCGACGTCGAAGGCCTCGAGTACCACTTGAGCGATGCGGGATTGACCGGCAACACGCTCGACGCGCATCAACTCTTGCAGTTGGGAAAAGCACGCGGAATTCAGGACGCGGTGATCGAGCGGTTATATCGCGCCTACTTTACCGAGCAACGCTCGGTGTTCGATCGCGACTCGCTCGTTGCGCTCGCTGGTGAGGCAGGCCTCGATCAGGCCGAGGCCCGCGATGTGCTCGAGCGGGATGCGTACGTCGAAGCTGTCACCGCCGACGTGCGTGAGGCACGCTCGCTGGGTGTCAGCGGCGTGCCCTTCTTCGTGCTCGGTGGACGCTACGGCGTATCGGGCGCCCAGGCCACCGACGTCTTCACCGAGGCGTTGACCAAGGCCTGGGAGGACGAAACTAAAACGTCTTCAGCCGAACGTTCTTGAACTTCACGGTGCCGGCGCCGTACTGCAGGGCGATCGGTCCTTTTGTGTGCTTGTTGTCCTGCACGTCCACCATCTTCTGACCGTTGATCAGCACGGTCATGCGCGGGCCCCGTGCCGTCACATCGATGGTGTTCCACTTCCCACCGGTATTGACGATGTTCAGCGGCTTCGCGACATCAACGATCGCGCCGGTTCGGTAGCTTTGATCCGGACGCTTGTCGAAGATGTTCACCTCGTACGCGTTCATCGCGTTGATGGTCTTTGGATCTTCGCAGCGGATGAAGATGCCGCTGTTCGCATCGTCGGTGACCCAGAAGTCGGCAGTGATCTGGAAGTCCGTGTACGTCTGCGGCGTCACCAGAAAGCCGGTGCCCATGGACGCCTGCACTGCTCCGTCAGCCACCGACCAATTGGCGTTGCCGACGACGTTCCAGCCTTTCAGCGAGGTGCCGTCGAGGATCGTCTTGAAGTCCGATTGACCCGAGGTCACATACGACGACTGAAACCCGGCGAACCCGATAAGAACCAGCGTGACTGTCAGCGCAAGCGTGCGTGTCATATGTCGCCTTCCCTCCGAATCTGACCGGGCGGATTATAGTCCGCGCGGACGACGACATCATGGAGTTCGCACCTGCAGCGAGGAGGCGCGTGAGTGGTGGGTGTGTCGGCTAGTCGTGGCGCCAGCCGACAGACCAGTTCTGTTTCCGCAACTGGTCGCTCCAGCGGATGGCACTGGTCCAGTCCTTGAAATCCCGATACCCGAGCGGGCGGCCGTTGACGAACCAGACGACGAGAGCCCCGTCGGAACGGGGACTGATCACGGTATGAGACCGCATGCCGGGGCGTTTCATTCTCCACAGCACGACCGGGTCGTGTTGCACTCGCTCTTGCTTCTGACTCTCGGGCACGCTCTCGCCGCGAGGCAAGGTCGATACCAGCAGCCGCGAGCCCGTTTCTCCTTTATAAGTCGACGATCGCCTCACAAAAAGGTCCTGCGCCGGAAGACAAAGGGCCAACCAGTGCGGTAACAGCGGAAGGCGGTTGCTCACTCCGAAAGGCCGAGCCGCGCCATGATTTTGAGGAGCCCCTGGCGCGATAAGCCCAGTTCGCGGGCGGCTCGCGCCCGTTTCCCTGCGGCGCGTGCCAGTGCCATCTCGATGAACCGGCGTTCGAACTGCGCGCGCGCGTCGGCCAGTGTCGTGACGCCGCTGGCCGCCGATCCCGAGATGACGTGTGGCAGGAGCGAGGGTCGAACCTGACCGTGAGCAGGTGCTGCAACGGCCAGCGCCGACATCACGTTCTGCAGCTCGCGCACATTCCCTGGCCACGAGTATCGAGACAACGCGGTGACCGTCGCGTGCCCAAGCGAGGCGTGCGTCCCGACTCGTGCCGAGGCGATATTCCAGAAGTGATGCGCCAGCGCAGGAATGTCTTCCGGGCGCTCGCGCAGCGCCGGGACGCGAATGCGGATGACGTCGAGGCGATACAGCAGGTCGTGACGGAAGCGACCGGCCTCCGCCTCGACGCGCATGTCACGATTCACAGCGCTCACGATCCGCACGTCCACTTTCCTGCTGAACGATTCCCCGACTCGACGCACCTCCTGCTGCTGGAGCACGCGCAGCAACTTCGCTTGCGCGCGCGGCGAGAGGTCGGCGACCTCGTCCAGAAACAGCGTGCCACCGTCGGCGTCCTCGACCAACCCTGCTCGTTCGGTGATCGCTCCCGTGAATGCGCCACGCGCGTGACCAAAGAGCTCCGACTCGAGCAGTTCATCCGGAAGCGCGGCGCAGTTCAGATCGCAGAAGCGTCGCTCACGGCGAGGGCTGAGGCTATGAATCGCACGTGCGACCAACTCCTTACCCACGCCGCTCTCGCCCTCAATCAGCACCGCGAATGGTGCTGATGCCGCACGAGCCACGGCACGACGTACTTCCGTCATCCCCTGGCTCGATCCGACGAGCTCGGGAATCGATGTTGCGGCCGTGGCGACCTCGCGAGCGGCGGACTGCATTCCCTCGACTCGTGGCGCCAGAACTGCCGCCGCGAGATCGAGAATGTCGGCGGCATCCTCGCGCGGAGTGCGATCGATCGGCCATCGCACGCACAATGCCCCAAGCAAACGCGGGCCGACGCGAATGGGTACGCCCTGTTCCCTACCCGCGCTGCCGTCTTCAGGCCCGATGGCAATCCCGCCCTGAAGGACTCGCGGCCCCAGTTCAGTGGCGAGTCCGGATCCTGAACTCATGACGGCCGTCGCCGGACCAGCGTCCCCGGAGCACAGCTCGATGCGGCTGCTGTCGAGCGCCTCGGCTACACGCGCCAATGTTTTCGCGATCGCGGTGCGGTCATCCTCGTGCTCATAGACGATCGTCAACAGCTTCGTCGCCAGATTCCCTCCGGTCGCTCGCGGGCGCGTCACTGCCACAGCCGCGACGTGCTTTGCCCGGCGCGCGATCGCCTCTCTCAGCAGCGGTGGCGCCGCTGTCTCAACGCGTCGAAGATAGGCGAGCTCGCGCTCTGCCTCGGTCTTCCTGCCGGCGCGGCGATAGACGTCCAACAGCAAGAGCCGCATTCGCGCGAGCCGCAGCGGCGTACGCGCACACTGTGTAGTGTGGTGCAGCTGCCGCATTCGCTCGTCAACAGCCGCCAGATCGCCGCTGGCCATCAGCACACGCACATGCGCAGACAGCGCAATCACGCGGGCCAGCCCGTGTTCCTGTGCCTGAGGCACGCCTTGCGGTGGTGAGCTTTCTGTCGGACCAATCGCGTCGAGCAACTCGCGGGCACGCTGCCCCGCCGAAAATATGTCGCCGATGGCGAGCGATACTCGCACCGCGATCGACGCCACATACGCAGCGGTTTCACGGTCAGCGACAGCGCACGTCAGCTCGCGTCGAATCGCATCGTCGATGCGGCCTTGCCACAGCAGGATTCTCGCGAGCGTCGCTTCGGCCCGCGCACGTTCGATGTCGCCCAACACCCCGGCCAGCAGCGCCGCTCGACACACCGATTCGGCAGCCGTCAGTTGACCGGCGTCGGTTCGCGCGGCAGCCTGCCACACGCGCGCGCCGAGAGAGAGCGCCTCATCCCTCGCCGCGTGAGCATGCGCGGCGGCCTCTTCGAAAGCACGATTGGCATCCATCGCTCGCCCGCGCTCGAGCAGGAGACGGCCGAGTGAGATCAGCGCTTGTGCAGCAGGCACCAGCGCCTGACGTCGCACGAGCGCAGCGGCGACATCGCGCAACAGCCGCTCCGCTGCAGCGTGTCTCCCACTGGTCGTGAACTCTGTCGCGCGCGACGCGCGCGCGACATGCCGCAGCACATCGTCGGGCAACGTCGCTGCCAGTGGCATTCGCATCGAGCTCGCTCCGTACACAGCACGCGCCTCACGTACGAACTCTCCGCGACCGGCAACGAGTGCACGCGGTGACGCAAACGTGAGGAGGACGTGCGGACGAGGGTATCGGGCGGCCGCATCAACCCAAGCCGCTCGGCCCGTAGCAATCGATGCGGCAGGCGGTACGATGACCAGCAGCGTCCGTTGCGCCAAGTCGGTATCGAGCGTCTCGCGTAGCCGAAGATACACGTCGGCGGCAATCGGCACATATCCGCGCGCACGGGCAGCCGCCGCCACCCGCCGAATCAGCACCGGCGACCGCGGTCCATTCGCGGTGTCGGCGACAACCCAGCGGGGCTCACCCTCGCGACCGTGATCGAGCACCTCGAGAAGCGAGGCAGGTGCTGGCGGTTCGCAGTCATCGGCGGCGATCGCGTCCACGCGCACGCTCGCGCCGGTGGTCAGGTCCCACGCATGCGAGGACCCGTAGGCGCAATAACGGTCATGAAGAAGTCGGCTCATGCCGCGTCGACAATGCAACCGGGACGACGAGCGCGATCTCTCAAGGAATCCGGGTGAGGCGGGGTCGAGATGCGCAGTTTCTTCCGACTGCACAAAGGCCGAAGTCAGCGCTTTCTGGAACCCACCGCGGCGGTCTCAATGAGCCCCTCGTATAAAATGACCGAGGAATGCTTCGCTTTCTGACCGCGGGTGAGTCGCACGGCCAGGCGCTGGTCGTCACGGTTGACGGGATGCCCGCCGGCCTTCAGCTCGATATTGACGCGCTCAACCTGCAGCTCCGTCGTCGTCAGGGCGGCTATGGACGCGGCCGTCGCATGCAGATCGAAAGCGATCGCGCCGAAGTGCTCTCAGGGGTGCGCCACGGCGTCACGACCGGTGCACCGATCGCACTGCTGATCCGCAATCGCGATTGGGTGAACTGGCAGCAGACAATGTACGTCGAGGCCGAAAAGCCAGAGGGTGCGACTGGTCCCGAGAACCGGCCCACTGTGACGCGTCCTCGACCAGGGCATGCCGACCTCGCCGGCGCGATCAAATACGGACACTCCGACATCCGCGATGTGCTCGAGCGTGCCAGCGCCCGCGAAACAGCCGCCCGCGTGGCCGCAGGATCACTGGCCCGTCAGCTGCTCGGCCGCTTCGGCGTGCAAATCGCCAGCCACGTCTCCGCAATCGGCGATGCCGCTTTGCCGGCGAACCGTCTCGTCTCGTTCGATGAAGCGGTGGCGTTGCCTGACGACCCGTTGCGCTGCGCCGATGCCCAACTGCAACAGCAGATGATCGCGGCGATCGATGCCGCGAAAGAAGCCGGCGATACTCTCGGTGGCGCCTTCGAAGTGATTGCCACCGGCGTTCCGCCCGGCCTTGGGTCCTACGTGCAATGGGACCGCAAGCTGGATGGCCGTCTCGCACAGGCGATGATGTGCATTCACGCCATCAAAGCTGTAGGCATCGGCATCGGTCCGGATGTCGCGTTCCGCCCGGGCTCACGCGTCCACGACGAGATCCTGCCGCCGCAACACGATGCCGATCTTCCGGTCCGCCCTTCGAACAACGCCGGCGGTCTGGAGGGCGGCGTGACAAACGGTCAGGACCTTCGTGTCAGCGGATTCATGAAACCAATCGCCACGCTGATGAAGCCGCTGCGATCGGTAGACATGCACACGCTGCAAGACGCTCCTGCAGCGATTGAACGCAGCGACGTCTGCGCCGTGCCAGCGGCGGCCGTCGTCGGCGAAGCGATGGTGTCGTTCGTGCTCGCTGACGCGTTCCTGGAAAAATTCGGCGGCGATTCGATCGACGAGATCGAACGCCATCGCGCTGCAACTGCCGAGGACGTGGCGCGCCGCTTCACGGCTCGCGCGCAGCCCACGGAGACGCGCTGACTCTCCATCGCCCAATGCTGCGTCCTATCGTCCGCCACGGGGCGGCGGTTCTGCATCGCCCTGCCGACCCGGTTGCCGAGATCACGCCGGAGATCGAAGCCCTCGTGGACGACATGATTCAGACGATGTACGCCGCACCAGGTATCGGCCTTGCGGCGCCTCAAGTCGGGGTCGGCAAGCGGATCTTCGTGTGCGACGTATCAGTGGGTCGTAACCCCTCCGATCTTCTGGTGTTCATCAACCCTGAGTTCATCGAACGCGACGGCATGCAGCTCGAAGAAGAGGGCTGCCTCAGCGTGCCCGGCTTCAATGCCACAGTCGCGCGTCCGTCGCGCGCGATCCTCAAGGGCCTGAATCGCCAGGGTGAGCCGCAGACCGTCGAGGGCACAGGGCTGCTCGCCCGTTGCTTCCAGCACGAGATGGATCACCTCGACGGCACGCTGTTCATCGATCGTCTGCGCGGCTTGCAGAAAGATCTGATCGTCAGGAAGATCAAGAAGCTCGCCAAAGCCGGCAAGTGGTAGCGCCGTGCGGATCGTGTTCTTTGGTACGCCCGACTTCGCAGTTCCGTCGCTGGAAGGCTTGATTGCGTCGGAGCATACAGTCGTCGGCGTCGTCACACAGCCCGATCGCCCGCGTGGGCGCGGTCAACGTGTGACTGATTCGCCAGTGAAAGCCGCGGCGCGCGCGCATGGTCTGCCCGTCCTTCAGCCAACACGACTGCGCGATCCTGAAACGATGGCTGCGCTGTCGGCCTTGTCGCCCGACCTCGGTGTGGTCGCGGCGTATGGGAAGCTCATTCCCGGCGAGATGCTGCAGCTACCCCGGCACGGCATGATCAATGTGCATGCGTCGCTGCTGCCGAAATATCGCGGCGCGGCGCCCGTTCATCGCGCGGTGATCAACGGTGACACGGAGACCGGCGTCACGATCATGCGGATGGTCGTCGCGCTCGATGCAGGCGCAATGATGGCCAAGGTGACGCGCGCGATTGAGCCGGATGAAACGAGCGATGTCGTCGAACACGATCTGGCGCATCTCGGGGTCGCCGCTCTGCTGACGGTCATCGAGCAACTCGAGAGAGGCAGCGTTCGGGAAGAGCCGCAGGACGATGCGCAGTCCACGTATGCGCCGAGGCTCACGAAGGACGAGGGACTCATCGACTGGACGCTGCCCGCGACCGCCATTCATAACCGCGTGCGGGGCCTGTATCCATGGCCCCACGCATATACGCACCTCAAAGGCTCGCGCGTGATCGTGCTGAAAAGCCAGGTGGGGTCTGACCCGGGGTCAGACCCGGGGTCAGACCCCGGCACCGTGGTCGGTATTTCGAGCGACGGCATGGTGGTGGCCGCGGGGCATGGCACGCGGCTTAACCTGTTGGAATTGCAGCCCGAAGGTCGTCGCGAGATGACCGTCCGCGATTTCCTGGCCGGTCACCCGACACCAATTGGCACCCGTTTGGGGTCTGACCCGGGGTCAGACCCGGGGTCAGACCCCCTGCCCCTGTGACCGCGCCGGCACGAAGGGCGGCACTGCAGGCCCTCGTCGCCATCGACGCGGATCGCGCCGACCTCCCCGCCGCCATCGCCGCGAGCCGCACCTCACTCGCCGACGATCGCGACCGCGCGCTGACCGCCACCATCGTCACAGGGACACTCCGCTGGCAACGAACGCTCGACTATCTCATCGAGCACTTCGCCAAGCGGCCACTGACCAAGATCGACCCGCAGGTGCTCTCGATCCTCCGTCTGAGTCTGTTCCAGCTACTCCATCTCGATCGCGTTCCGGCCGCCGCCGTCGTCGACGATGCCGTGAGCCTGACGCGGGCCGTGCGCAAGTCGAGCGCTTCAGGATTTGTGAATGCTGTATTGCGCTCGATGCTGCGTCAACGCAACAAGCTGCCGCTGCCGCCGCGGCCACACGATCCCGCTGACCACGAGGCAGCGCTCGCGTATCTCGGCGTCACGTTTTCGCATCCGGCATGGCTCGTCGAACGGTGGCTCAGTCGTTACAGCTTCGAGCAGGTCGAAGACTGGGTGCAATTCAACAACGATGTTGCCCCGCTGACGCTGCGAGCCAACACACTCCGGATCACGCGAGAGCAATTGCAACAACGCCTATCGCAGCACGACGTGGACACAACGGCCACACCACATGCGCCAGACGGTCTCGTCGTCACATCGGGCAATCCGCTGCGCACCGCGGAAGACGAGTCGTTCTTCATCCAGGATGAAGCGTCGCAGCTCGTGCCGCTCGTCATGGACGCTCGTCCTGGAGAGCGGATCCTCGATCTCTGCGCATCGCCTGGCGGCAAGACGGTCGCAATGGCCGCAGCCATGCACGACTCGGGCACGCTCATCGCCTGCGATGTGCGAGCGGGACGCCTCAATCTCCTGCACCACACCATTGCCCGAAGCGGCGCTCGTCACGTGCACGTCGTCCATGTGCCAGCACACGGACCGCTACCCTTCGCCGACACATTCGACCGCGTGCTCGTCGATGCGCCGTGCTCCGGCCTTGGCACCATTCGACGCGATCCGGATATCCGATGGCGACGCACCGAGGGCGAGCTGCCGCGACTCGCGACGAGCCAGATGGATCTCCTCATTCGCGCCGCCACTGCGGTGAGGCCCGGCGGCCGCCTGGTTTACGCAACATGCTCAAGTGAGCCAGAAGAGAACGAGCTCGTGGTCAAGGCCTTCCTCGAGCGGATGCCCTTCGCTCGACTGGATCTGCGGAGCGAATCACCCGGACCACTCCAGCCATTGCTTGATGACCAGGGCGCGCTGCGGACGCTGCCGTTCTCACATCGTCTCGAGGCCTTCTTCGCGACTGCGATGGTCCGGCGGGACCACTAGCGCCAGTCGTGGTACGATCACCGCATCAGATGCGACTCGGCACACGAGTCTGGAACGTCGGCAAGTTCTTCCTCATCGTCGGCCTGCTCGGCGCGACCTTCCTCATCTCTTTCGGCATCTCCATGCGCTTTGCGCTGCGCTCGCGGGTGGTCGAGGTGCCGACGCTCACTGGTCTCACGGTCAACGAGGCGACCGAAAAGCTGGCGGCACTCGGATTGGGCTTGCGCGTCGATGAGAACCGACGTGCCGATCCCAAGGTTCCACTCGGCAAAGTGATGCAGCAGGATCCCGGTGCCGGCGTGAGTGCACGACGTCAGCGCACGATTCGCGTGTGGGTCAGCTCAGGACCTCGTGTGACAACGATCCCCGCCTTGATCGGCCAGACCGAACGCACCGCACGAATTCGTCTCGATCAGGACGGCATTCAGATCGGCACGCTCTCGGAGATTCGATCACCTGACTATCCGACTGACGCCGTCGTGGCGCAGAACCCGCCAGCGGCGGCGCGCGCGCCAGAAGTCTCGATGCTCGTGAATCGCGGCGAGCAGGCGACGACCTTCGTGATGCCGGATTTGATCGGCATGGACGGCGACCGCGCGGCCGAAGCGATGCGGAGTCGCGGCTTCCGCGTGACGATCGTTGGCACGCAAGCCGCGAGTGGGATTGCCCCAGGCACGATCGTGAGTCAGCAGCCGAAAGGCGGATACAAGGTGGGCGAGGCCGATGCGATCTCCCTCGAGGTGAGCCGATGAGGGCCGACCTGTGAGTGCGACCAAGCAGTCAACCGTGCAGGTCGCGCCGTCGATCCTGTCTGCTGATTTCGCGGCGCTTGGCCGTGACATTGCCGCCGCGGAACGTGGCGGCGCCGATCTGATTCACGTGGATGTGATGGATGGGCACTTCGTCCCCAACATCACCATCGGTCCGCCGGTCGTGCGGGCCATCAAGCGCATTGCGACGCGACCACTCGACGTTCACCTGATGATCGAGGAGCCGGATCGCTACATCGAAGAATTCATCGCCGCTGGCGCGAGCATGGTGTCGGTGCATGTCGAGGCCGTCCCGCACCTCCAGCGATCGGTCACCCACATCAAGAAGCTCGGTGCCAAAGCGGGTGTGGTTCTCAACCCGTCCACACCGGCTGCGATGCTCGAAGACATTGCCCCAGACGTGGACTTCGTGCTCGTGATGTCGGTGAACCCGGGCTTCGGCGGTCAATCATTCATTCCCAACACACTCAAGAAGCTGCAGCGCGTGCGAGCGGTTCTGAACGCGGCCGGTTCATCGGCGCCGATCGAAATCGACGGTGGCATCAGCCTCGACAATGTGGCCACTGTCGTCGCCGCCGGCGCCAGCATCCTCGTGGCCGGAGCATCCATCTTCGGTACATCCGATCCCGAAGGCGCGACGCGCGCCCTGCGCGCCGCTGCGAACAGGACGCCGGGTGGATAAGCCCCGCGCGGCGGCAGACACGCCGGCCGGGCCAGCTGCGCGGAAGACCCGTGTTCGCGTACGCTATGCCGATACGGATCAAATGGGTGTCGCCTATTACGCCAATTACTTGATCTGGTTCGAGGTCGCTCGCACGGAGTGGTTGCGCGACGGCGGATGGAGCTACCGAGAGATGGAGGCGGACGGTATCGCGCTGCCGGTGATCGAAGCGCATTGCGAATATCGCCAGCCGGCCCGCTATGACGATGAGATTGAAATCCGCACCGTGGCAAAGGCGCTGACGCCCGTGCGAATCCGGTTCGACTATGAGGCATGGAAGGCCGGCAACACACTCTCGGCCACCGGCCATACGATTCACGCCGCGCTCGGGCCTGACGGCCGGCCGCGCAGGCTGCCGAGCCGAGTGCTCCAAATCCTTACCTGAGGCCACCTCACGGCGCAGGGGACAGCGGGACGGCTGCCAGTCGAGGGTGTAACGTCTATACAATAAATGGGCTGGGGTACGCAGCTCGGCGGGGGCTGTACGCCCCTGAGCAGGACGATTTGAAGCGATTGCATGACTGATACGATGACCCGCGCACTGACCCGATTGTGGTCGGCCGCGCTTGTGCTCACGCTGGTTGTCTCCGCCGCCTGTGGCGGCAAGAAATCCGGCATTCCCGCCAATACCGCGAACCCCGATCGGTACTTATTCGACCGTGGCAACCAGGCCCTCAAAGAGGGCAAATGGATAAATGCCCGCGAGTACTTCCGTCAGGTCGTGGACAACTACCCGCAGAGTCCCGTGCGGCCCGACGCGAAGCTCGGTGTCGGGGATAGCTTCCTCGGCGAGAAGTCCGCTGAGTCGCTGGTCCTCGCCGCGAACGAGTACCGCGAGTTCCTCACGTTCTATCCGCGACACGATCGCGCCGATTACGCGCAGTACAAACTGGCGATGAGCCACTTCATGCAGATGCGGGCACCGGAGCGCGATCAAACCGAGACCGTTTCTGCACTGAAAGAATTTCAGGCCTTCTTCGATCGATATCCCAACAGTTCGCTGACGCCGGAAGTGCGCATGAAATACCGTGAAGCGCGCGACCGTCTGAGCCGCGCGGAATTTCGTGTCGGGTTCCACTATTTCCGTGTGCGCTGGTGCCCCGGCGCAATTCCGAGATTCCGTGGCGTGCTCAAGGAAGACCCCGAATTCACCGGGCGCGACGAAGTCTATTTCTATCTGGCGGAATGCCTCGCCCGGACCGATAAGAAACCCGAGGCAATCCCTCTGTTCCAACGCCTGCTGGAGGAGTTCAGCCAGAGCGAACACGCAGAGGACGCACGCAAACGCCTCGATGAATTGAAGACTCAATAGCGAGGCGGACATCCCGGTCCGCCCGTCAGGGAGAGTGGCCGATGACGTCTCGTGGCAAGTCGTTCGTGGTCCTGGGTGCTGTGGCCCTGCTGGCAGGTACGTCCTCCACACACGCACAGCACGGACCGGCTCCGACGAATACGAATCTCAGTCCTGAAGTGCTGTCGCTGGCCTGCGCGCCGGCCGCCGCCGTCGAGCAGACGCAGATGGGGCTGCGCATCACCGGTGGACAGGATTCATTCGTGCGGCGCATCTACGGCCCTGGCGATCTCGTCACGATTAACGCCGGCGTCAAGAACGGGATCGAGGTCGGTCAGGAGTATTACGTGCGGCGCTTGCAGATCGACCGGCGCTCGCCTGCCTCGGTCGACAACCCCGGCACCGTCCGCACGACAGGCTGGATCAAGGTCTACGCGGTGGACGAGCGTGACCAGCTGTCGCTGGCGACGGTCACCCACGCATGCGACACCATCGAGGTGGGTGACTACCTCGAGCCATTCAAGCTGCCCACCGTCCCCACCGTCTCGAAGGATCGTCCGAAGCCAGAACGCGACAACTACGGCAAGGTGCTCGCCGGCAATGACCGGCGCACGAGCTTCGCCAAGGGCGACTACTTCGTAGTCAACCGGGGCACTGATTTCGGCATCGAGGTCGGATCGCAGTTCGTGCTCTACCGCGACAAGAAGATGGACCAGAACTTCCTGTATTACATCGGCGAGGGCGTTGCGACCGAGGTGAAGGAGAAGACTGCCACCGTGCTTGTGACGATGTCGCTGAGCGCGATCGAGAAAGGCGACTACGTCGCTCTTCGTCGCGACGCCGAGAAGAAGTAAACCTGACTAACCTGCTCTCCGTTGACGCGCGACGTTCACATCAGTGACGCGCGCGTTCAGGAGCCTCTGGAACCGGCGGTAGTAGTCCACGGCTGACGCTACCGCCAAAATCATCACCGCCCACAGCGTGAGATAGCCGATCGGTGCGAGCCACGGCATCGGCCCCCATCCCAGAATCAGCAACAGAATCGCAGTGACCTGCGACGCCATCTTGATCTTGCCCAGCGGCGAGGCCGGAATGGTGATGCCTTTGGTATAGGCCAGACTGCGGAGCGCCGTGATCGCGAACTCACGGCCGATGATAAGTGCCACCATCCATGCCGGCGCGAGGCCGAGCTGCACAAGAGAAATGAACGCGGCGGAGGTCAGGAGCTTGTCGGCAATCGGATCGAGCATCTGACCAAGCCATGTCACCTGCCGACGACGACGCGCGATGTAGCCATCGAGCCAATCGGTGATCGAGGCGAGCGCAAAGATCGCCGCGCCCACCAATTCCTTCGGCATGCCGAGAATTTTGCGGCCTTCGAACTCTGTCAGCAACACCACGACCAGCAGCGGCACGAGGAACATGCGCACCAGCGTGAGCGTATTTGGCAGATTCATCGGTGGTGGCTGCATTCTACCATCGTGTAAGATCGTGGATCGTCATGAAGGCGATCCTTCTGGCTGGGGGCAAGGGCACACGACTCCGGCCGCTTACGATTCACACGCCGAAGCCGGTCGTGCCCATTTTCAACCGGCCCTTTCTCCACTACCAGCTCGACCTGCTCAAGCAGGTGCCGGAGATCGACGAAGTCATCCTGAGCCTGAACTACCAGCCGCGGCGCATCGAAGAGGTGTTCGGCGACGGCTCCGAAGTGGGCATCAAGATCCGCTACGTCGTCGAACCTGCGCCGCTCGGCACGGCGGGCGCGATCAAATACGCCGGGGACAAGCTCACCGAATCGGTGGTCGTCTTCAACGGCGATGTGCTGACCGAGCTCGATCTCGGCGCGGTCATTCGCATGCACCGCGAGCGGAAGGCCCGTGCGACGATCGTGTTAACACCGGTTGAAGACCCGACGCAGTACGGTCT
>JBKPRH010000200.1:0-5409 GCA_046765795.1 Acidobacteriota bacterium
ACACGACGGCGTGCACTTCCGGATGCTCCGCAACTACTACCTCGCCGCCGACGCGACCGTGCATGAACCGATCGTCGTCGTCGGTGGTGACGCGACCATCGACGGACACACAGACGACGATGTGGTGGTGATTGGCGGGACGCTACGACTGGGTCCGAAGGCAGTCGTCGGGGGCGATGCGGTAGCGGTGGGTGGTGATGCCGTAATCGATCCTGCGGCGACCGTCCGCGGCAAGGTTGACACGACGGCGGTGACGTTGCCGAACGTCGATTGGGACCTCGGCTTGCCGATCGGGAGCTGGCGTGAGTGGTGGCCACTCGCCGCGCTCTCGGCCACGACACTGCGCCTCAGTCTCGTGCTGATCGTCTCGCTGCTGTTGACCGTCATCGCGCCGGAGTGGGTGCGCTCGATGGGCGTGCGTGCTTCGTCTGCGTTTGGTTCGGTACTGCTTGGCGTCGCCGCCGAGATTTTGTTCGTCCCCGCGTTGGTCGCCCTCGTCATCGTGCTGGCGATCTCGATCGTCGGGATTCCTCTGCTCGGGGCGATTCCGTTCGCACTGGCGCTCGGTGCGCTGGCCTGGACCGGCGGGTTCGCGGCCGTGGCGTCATGTCTCGGGGCATGGCTCCGTGGCAGCAGCATCGAGCGGTCATCGTCGCTCGTCACCGATCTGCTGATCGGCTTCATCGCCATCTCAGGGCTTACCCTGTTTGCGCATGTGATCGCGGTCGGCGCTGGATGGATGACGCCACTCAGTGGGATGCTGCGAGCCGCCGGTATCGCGGTCGAGTACGCGGCGTGGACGATCGGGCTGGGGGCGGCGCTGTCCGGTCGGTTCGTCAGACCGAGGTCGACACCGCCGATGCCCGCGCCGTCTGTAAGTTTCTGAGCAGCCCTTCGACTCTCGGCAGTACCGTCTCCCAACGGTACTCGCGCTCCACAAACTTCAGTCCCTGCGCGCCGAAGGCGCGACGCTGCTCCGGGTGCGAGGCGAGGTAGTCGAGCGCCTCGCAGAACTCACTGAACGATCGGTAGTGCAGTCCGCCGTTCGCCCTTCTCACCTGTTCTCGCAGCACGTCACACCGCGCGTTCACGAGTGCCGGCACGCCGTGATTCCATGCCTCGAGCAGTGCGATGCCGAGGCTCTCGTACGGAGACGGAACAACCAGCAGGCGAGCATGCGCGAGCAATGCCGCGCGCAAGTCGTCAGAGACATAGCCGAGGGCGCGAATGCGGTCGTGTTTCGGGATCTGCAGCTTCACTGGTCCCGCGAGGACGAGCGGCAGGGCATGAGCGCTGGACGCGTACTCCTGGAAGTACTCGAGCAGCGTGTCGCACCCCTTATTCCGATCGACGCGCCCCAGATAGAGCAGGTAGTCGTCGGGGATGCCGCGCGATCGCAGGAGCTCGCGGCCAGGCGACGGACCGGCAGGCTCGAGTCCGGTCCCGATCACGGCAGCCGGTTGCAGCGTCCGGCCGGCGCGTGCGGATACAAGCGCCTGCTCCTCCGGCGTGAGAAAGAGATACGCCGCGGGAATGGTGAAGAAGTCTTCAGTGATACCGAGGTGCACGGCGGGATCGTCTTCTGCCGTGGGCAGCAGCACCGCACGATCGCGTACGAGAGGAA
The DNA here is from genome assembly GCA_046765795.1 of Acidobacteriota bacterium. GTDB lineage: Bacteria > Acidobacteriota > Vicinamibacteria > Vicinamibacterales > UBA2999 > Gp6-AA40. The sequence continues at coordinate 1,625 of JBKPRH010000200.1, forward strand.
CGCCGAAGAACGACGGGTAATAGCGGAAGGTCCAGAACAACACGGCGTCGTAGCTCGTTCCGTGCTGACGCAAGTGGTCGAGGAGCGCCGGCACCTGCGGGCCGTTCTCGCGAAACCACTCCTCCTGCCGCTCACGCGGTGCATCGCCCTCGAAGACTTCGTCGCTGATTGACGAGAACTCGTGGAGCCGACGCGGACGGGACACCGCAAACCTGATCACACGTACGGTCCCGTCCGTGGATGCACCGGCCGGATACTCGTTGTTCCACGAGACGTAGTCGCGCGCGCACGAGGTCAGGACGGTGATGTCGTGCGAGGGTGTGAGCCGCTGCGCGAGATCGCGGCAGTGCAACTCAGAGCCGCCGGCGATGTCGGCGCCGTATCGCTGAACGACGAAGGCGAGCTTCACCGCTTGTTGGCGAGTTCCTTGACGTCCCGACGCAGCCGCGCGTTCTCGATCGCGAGTTCCTGCACGCACGCGAACAGGACGTCATTGACTCGCCGCTGACGCTCGAAGTTATCGCGGCTGTACTCGTACAGCCACCGCAACATCGGCATCAATACGCGCTGTTTGACGAAGATGAAGATGGACGCCACGCCGGAAGCGCGATGGGATTGATACCGCATCGCGGTGTGCAGTCGCCACGTGTTGCGATCGCCAAGGAGCTCGGGCAGGAGCAGGGCCTGCGCATCGGCTGTCGAAGTGGCAGACTGCAGGATGCGCTCGACGTCGGCGAAGAGCGCTGGATCGTCAAACTCGCGTGAGGCGCCGTGACTGAGCAGACGTTCGCGGAGCCGCCCGCGCACCCGCTCGTGCAGCTCCGCCATCACGGCATCGACGGAGACGTCAGTTGCCAAACTCGTCGCGTACGCCTGGCCGCACCTGGATGTTGGCGCTGGTCGCGGCGATCACGCGGTCTCGTTGCTTCAGGCGAAAGAACACCTGGAAGGTATCCGGTTGACGGAACACATGTTCGATCGAATAGCGCCGCTTGATCGTGCTCTTCCCGGTCTGAAACGGATCGCAGTCCTCGGAATTGCGCGAGACGGTGCCGTCGCCCCAATCCCACTCGATCGAGGGACAGTAGAACTCCTCGTAGTCGTCTGAGCCGCCCTTGACGTCAACAACCAGGCGAACCTTCAGCGGCGAGAAGCCGACTGGAGGTGTCGCCTTGAGTGATAAACTGGGTTTCTTATCGTCGCCGCTCCGCTGCGCACCCAACGCGTTGCTGGTAGCGAGGGCGACGATAAGCACGGCCAGCAGAGACAACGCGCGTCGTGGGTGAATCATCGTACGGTCCCGTCTTTCTAGAGAGGCGGGCAGGCTCGTCTGATTCTAAGCCCGAACATACGGCGGAACAAGCAATGCCGGGCGGAGATCCCCGACGTACGGAGAGCTCAACACGATGCACACAGCCTACCGGTCGCCTGCGATCGCCCTCGCCTCACAGCCTTGCGCAGACCTGCAGACCGATCTTCTGGTCATTCCGGTCTTCATCGACGACGACTTCAATGACGAACGCACGTTGGACGCAGCATCCGGCGGGGAAGTCTCGCGCGCACGCGCTCGAGGCGAGCTGACCGGGAAGCTCTACGAGGCACTCGCTACCTCGACCTCCTCGTCGAACTGGAAGACCGCACGTGCTCTTCTCGTTGGGGCAGGGAACCGCAAGGATTTCACCGCCGAACATCTGCGTCGCATTGCGATTGTCGGCGGTTTGCACGCACGTCTCCGGCGGCTGACCCATGTGACGGTCGTCGATCGCACGGGGACCTCGGTGACACCTGAACGCACGGCGCAGGCGATCGCCGAAGGGCTCTGTCTGGCCAACTACGACGGCGCCTCGTATCGCACCGTCGGGCAACCCACGTCATGGGTCGAACAGGCGCAGGCCCGCATCTCGAGTGATGGTCCGGCCGTACGTGAGGCGCTCGAACGTGGACACGTGCTCGGTGACATGAGCAACGAGGCACGAACGTTGGCCAACCTGCCCGGCAACGACCTGACGCCTCGCGTCTTCGCCGAGCGCGCCCAGGCGATCGCCAAAGATGCCGGTCTCGGTGTCGAAGTACTCGACGAGCAGAAAATCGCGGCGCTCAAGATGGGCATGTTGCTCGGTGTCGCGCGCGGCAGCCAGGAGCCGCCGCGGCTCGTCGTGCTTCGGCATGATCCGCCGAACGCGGTAAAGGGAGTCGTGCTCGGCCTTGTGGGCAAAGGCATCACGTTCGATACCGGAGGCATCTCGATCAAGCCCGCCGACAACATGGACAAGATGAAAGACGACATGTCCGGCGGTGCGGCGGTGATCTGTGCGATGTCGGCCATCGCGCGTCTCAAGGTGCCCGTGCGCGTCGTCGGGATCGTGCCGATGACAGAGAACATGCCGGGTGGGAAAGCCTTCAAGCCGGGAGACGTGCTGATCAGCGCCGCAGGCAAGACCGTCGAGATCATCAACACCGATGCGGAAGGGCGGCTGATTCTCGGTGACGGTCTCTGGTACGCCCGCGAGCTCGGTGCAACGCATCTGATCGATGTGGCCACACTCACCGGTGCCTGCGTCGTTGCACTGGGTAAGTCCACGACGGGGTTGTTCGGAGCGCCCGCGACGTGGGTTGACGCCGTCCGCCGCGCCAGCGTTCGCGCTGGCGATCGCTCATGGCCCATGCCGGTGTTCGACGACTACAAGGATCAACTGAAGAGCGAGATTGCCGACTTCACGAACACGGGTGGGCGTCCCGCGGGGGCGATTACGGCCGCGCTCTTTCTGAAGGAATTCGTCGCCGATCTGCCCTGGTGCCACATGGACATCGCCGGCACGGCGTGGGCAGAGGACGCGAAGCCGTATCAGCCAAAGGGCGCGACCGGCGTTGGTGTCCGGACCTTGGTCGAGCTGGCGCTGGACGCCGCAACGTGGGGCGCGCAGAATTTGAAGGACTGATGCTCCTCCTGAGATTGCTGCAAGACAAGCCGATCATTGTTGATGTCGGCAAGGTCCCGGACCCGACCCCCGACATCAGCCTCAATTTCGTAGTCGGGATGTTTGAAATGGCCGGCGTGTTTCTGTTGGCCGCCCTTGTAGGCAGTCTGTTGGTCGCTGGCGTAATACTTTTCATGAAGCGGCGTCAGCAGAGGCTGGCGCCCGACGATCCGGGTCACACAACGCTCCGAATCTGAATGCAATCATCATTTCCTCGCTCAAGGAGAGCCTCCATGTTCCGACGTGTTCTACCGGTTGTTCTGATGGCCTCGTTCGTGGCGTCTCTCGCCGCGCAGACTCCCGCCGGATGGAAGGTGCATATCGATCGCAGCCAGAATGCACAGGATCCTGACAACAAGTCGGGTGTGATGTTCATGCCGATGGGGAAGGGCTTCCATGTCTCAGGTGGCCCGGCCGGCACCTACTGGAATCCTTCCAATACCGCGACTGGCACTTACACGCTGAAGGGCACATTCACACTGGTGAAGCCGAGCAATCACACGAATTACTATGGCCTCGTCTTCGGCGGCAACGCACTCGACGGTCCGTCGCAGACCTACACTTACTTCCTGGTCGCGCAGAACGGCAGTTTCCTGATCAAGCAGCGCAGTGGCGAGCAGACGAGCGACATCAAGGCCGCTACGCCGAACGCCGCGATCAAGACACCGGACAACTCGGGCAAGTCCGTCAACGCACTCGAAGTGCGGGTCGCCGGTGACACTATCTCGTACGTCGTCAATGGCACGGTCGTGCACACCACACCCAAGAGCGCGGTGAAGTCCGACGGCATCGCCGGGTTCCGCGCGA
>JBKPRH010000201.1:0-3324 GCA_046765795.1 Acidobacteriota bacterium
CAGCAGCACCGCCGCCAACGCGTGCTTCATATAGCGCAGGGCGTGCAATGCGCCAGCGAGCGCGAAGTACAGCGACCGCAGTCCAAGGATCGCGAACACGTTGCTCGTGAACACCAGGAATGGATCCGCCGTGATCGCGAAGATTGCCGGAATGGAATCGACGGCGAAGATCAGGTCGGTCGTCTCGACCATGATGAGGGCCAGCGCCAATGGCGTCAGCATCCACCCGTGCGAGCCGCGACGTTCGGATGACGGACCTCGCATGCCTGACGGCGGCATCGGCACGAAGAAGTGCTCGCCGTGGTAGCGGTCGGTCACCGGAAATATCTTCCTGACTCGTTTAATGAGGAAGTTCTGCGCGGGATCGACCTCTTCACTGGTGAAGAACGCCATCTTGATCGCGGTCAGGATGAGGATGCCGCCGAAGATGTAGAGGATCCACGAGAACTGCGCGACGAGCTGCGCGCCGATCGCGATCATCAGACCGCGCATCGCGACGGCGCCGATAATGCCCCAGAACAGCACGCGATGCTGATACTCACGCGGCACCGCGAAGTATTGAAACAGCATTGCGATGACGAACACGTTGTCAACGCTGAGCGATTCCTCGACGACGTAGCCAGTGATGAATTTGAGGAACGCCGACCAGCCATCGTTGATGCGACCGTTGGGAAACGCGGCGCTGCGATCGACGGGATCCGGCGTCATCCCGAGTCCGAGCCATTGGTTCTCGTACGCGAGATACACGAACCCCGAAAACGCCACGGCCAGCGTGACCCATACACAGGTCCACGTCAGCGCTTCGCGAACCGAGACGACGTGGGCTTTGCGGTGGAAGACTCCGAGATCGAGGGCGAGCAGGAGAAAGATGAAGACAAGAAAGGCAATCCAGACAACCACCATGGCCTCCAGGCGTTGGTGGTAGTCTCGCGGGGTCGTCCGTAGGGCACGTCCTTTTGGACGTGCCTCGTGAGTTGACTGGATGAGGCCGGAAGCGGATGCTTCGTGTTGACGGCCAGTCCGCCCGCACGTGCGGGCTTGCTACTCCCTACCGGGGATCAGTCTAACAAACAATGCCCAATGCACAATGCTGAATACCGAATGCTCAATGTAAACAGTGCTCAGCGTCACACGCGCAACAACTCGGCAGGATTTGACACGCCAGCGCGACGGGCGGGCATGTATGAGGCGACGAGCGCGGCTGTGAGCAACGAGAGACACGCCACGCCGTAGGACCACGGATCGAACGGACTCGCGCGAAACAGCAGCGAGCCCAGGCGCGGCGCGATCGCGACGGCCGCCGCCCCGCCAATCACCACGCCGAGCACAACTGGCGTGCTGCCGCGTAGCTTTCTATTCCCGTTTCGTGACGCGACGCTCGCGGGAGCGCGCGCCGTTCTCGATACCCGACCTCGACGACTACCGTCGCGCAAACACGACCCTCGCGAACCTGGCGGTCTTTACGAACTGGGCGGCGAACCTCACCGGCAGCGGTGCGCCTGAGCGGTGAAGTCCGCCGGCTCTGGCACCGCAATCCCGGCTTCGTGGCCTTCGCCGTCGCCACTCTGGCGCTCGGCATCGGCGCCTCTACCCTCGTCTTCACCCTCGCAGACCGCGCTTGTCCGTGCGCTGCCGTTCGACGACCCGGGCTCGCTGGCGAGCATAGGCGTGTAACACGTGTTACATAGCGTACTCGCCGCCGGCGGTCAAGCCGATGCGCCCGACCGGCGTTTTTTCGAGGGGCCCGCCGATCGTCCATGCGGCTGTTTGCGGACCGCCCCCCGCGAGAACGAGCGATAGAGCGATTCGAACAGGCTCATGCCCTGGGTCAGCAACGCCGCATCATCGGCGATCGATTGTTGCAGACCGTCGATGAGCGCGGCCAGCGTCGCGGCTTCTGGTGCGCCAAATTGGTCATCCTTCAGATCGAGGTCGTGCACGATGGTGCCGATGCGCTCCACCGATGAATCGTCAACGCCGAACATCGCGCACAAGGTCTCGAACGTGCAGCGATCGCCGTGATGACTGAACTCGACGCCGAACATGTCGAACGGGAGCGCGCCGCGCGGTACGCGATCGGGTGAGGCCGCAAACACGAAGCGAGCCTTGGGATCGATGAATCGCGTGATCAGCCACGCCGACGCCATGCGATCGACGCCGGGCCTCGGACGCGTCGCCCACGTGCGACCGATATAGTCGCCTGCACTCTTGTGGGCCGCCTTGGTGACCGCAACGTGTGCAGCGAGGTCGGTGATCGTCGCCTCGAGATCGCCGAGCTGCTTGGCGGCGCGGTCTCGGCCGGGGGCAGCGAAGAAGTCGATCTGCGCGATCGCGTCGAGCCGTTGACGGAAGGTATCGACGACCCGTTGCGCGTTCGGCTTGCGGCGCGACGTGCCTGTGGACCGAAGCGCTGCAAGGGCGCGCTCCATCTGCCGCCCAAGCTCCTTATAAGACGACTCGCGCGTGCGCTTGAATTCCTGAACCAGCGCCTCATCCGACCACGCGTCAACGTTGTCGGCGGCAAACACGGTGGCCTCGCCACCGGCACCGGTGATCTCAGCCTTGAGCCATTCGAAATCCTCGCGCGACTCCGGCGTATCGGGCAGCGCGTAGACAGCCTGCTTGACGGGAATCGCGCCGAGCTGCTGAAGTCGGCGCCAGGTCTGCACGCGCAGGTTGGAGGGCTTCGCCGGAAGCTGGTGGACGAGGAGCAGCCATCGTCGATTGCCGGTGGGCGTTTTGGACAATCGCTATCTCTGTAACGTGTGTTGCAGCGTATAGGATATAAATAGTGGGGTCAATGTTGCCGCGGCCACGTCCCGTACTCCTGCTCGCCCTGTGTGCCCTCGTCATCGCCAGCGTCGCTGGGTGCGCCCGGCGCGAGCCACCGCCCAACGCCGAGAAGCACTTCGTCGGATCGGAGAAGTGCGCGACCTGCCATCAGGACGTCTACAACCGATGGAAGGACACGCTGATGGCGAAGGTCATCCAGGATCCGGCGAAGCATCCCGAGGCGATCATCGGCGACTTCTCCACGCCCAATCCGCTCGTGACCTTCCGTAAGGAAGACATCGCATTCACCTACGGCAGCAAGTGGAAGCAGCGCTACTTCACCAAGCGCGGCGACGACTATTACGTCTTCCCCGCGCAGTGGGATGTTCGCGCCAAAACCTGGCGACGCTACTACGTCGAGAACAACGCGGACTGGTGGGCCGTGCACTATCCGGCCGATCAGATGCAGCGGCCGACGGGCCCGCTGTGCGACGGCTGTCACTCGGTCAACTACGACATCAAAACCAAAACAGTCACCGAGTGGAACGTTGG
>JBKPRH010000202.1:0-16714 GCA_046765795.1 Acidobacteriota bacterium
TGTCACACCGGTGGATGCCGAGCGCTCTCTCCGGGAACGGACCATCGAGCTCGGGCAGGTCGTAGCTCAGCCAGTGGACGCGCGAAGCACCGTGACGCGCGAAGCCGACGGTGTGCGAATCGACATCCCGTATCCCCGCACCTCGCCAATCGGCGTCTTTTTCGGAATCATCCCACTCATCATCCCGGTCATCGTCGTCCCCTGGATGATGAACTTCTTTCGCCACACCAACACACCGGATGCGATTGGATGGGTGTTTGTGGCGTTCATCACGTTCTTCTTCGGCCTGATCCCGGCGATGACGGTGGCGAATGGTTTTCGCCGAGCGCGCCGCGGCGGCACCATCGTGCAGGTGTCAACAAAGGGAATCGAGATTCACGAGCGTGGGGCGTGGCGGACGCGCCAGACCGCATCGATCGAGGCCGGCGACATCTTCGACATCGATTTCAGCACACGGGAATCGTCCGGTGCGGTGGCTCGGGCGGCGGCCGAACAACAGGCGATCGAATCCGGTTTCGACTCGGTGAAGGTCGGGCAACGCAGTGAGCGTCTGCTGGGGTGGCTCGCGCAATTCGCGAAAGGGCACGGACTCACCGTGAAGACGCGAACCGGTTTGACGTCGTTCGGCGCGGGACTCGAAGACGATGAAGTGCGCTACCTGTATGACGTCGTCCGCCGCGCGCTGCGTCGGTGACGCGCCGAGGAAACGGAGATGACGGAGTCCTCCGTGCCCTCCGTTGGTCCGTTGCTCCGTGTTAATCCGTTCCCTCCGAGCTCTCCGTTAACTCCTCACAGCAATTGATAGATCAACACCAACCCCGCAGAGATTGCCGTCCATCTCGCCAGGCGCGGTCGCGTGTGCTTCCACCAGTTCCAGTACAGCGCCAGCCCGAACATCGCCGTGAGCAGCATGACGACGAACAGGACTGTCTGTCCCGGCCCTAGCGTTGGTCCGTACACCTGTGCGAGGCCACGGTTCCACACCGATCCATAAACGATGCACAGGTGAACGAAGTAGATGAGCAGGGTCTCCTGAGCAAACGCACCGAAGATGTGCGGCAACCGTGTGATGCGCTGGCTGGCGCGCGCGATCACGGCGAGAAGCATCAGCGACGCGCCCAGGCGCAGCGCGACTTGATTCGGCACGGACTCCCACGCCTCGGAGCCGAGAAGCCAGTCAACCAGGAAGGCGAGCGTCACCAGCGCAAGACCAGGCGCAAAGAGCGCGACGTTGGCGTACCAATCCAACCGCGCGGTGCCCCACAGCATGTACCACTGTCCGAGCGCTGCGCCGAGCAGCACGTATGCCGACCATGGAAACAGCGGGAACTGCGAGCCAGTCGCCGGCGAGAAATAGGAGGCCATCCAGAGCGGCAACCACGCTTGCCAGTCCACGCGCCAGAACAGTGGCGTCAGCAAGATGATCGCGACCGCGGCAACGAAGGACGTCCAGCCAAAGGCGCGGCGCGACCTGGTCAGCATCACCAGAAACTGCACGGCGATGAACGTCACTCCAATCAACTGCAGGACGTCGGCGACGAGAAACGATTGCCAGCGTTCAGGCGTTGCGTAGGCGAGATCGACGAATCGCCCGACCGGGAAGTGCAATGCGTAGCCGAGCACAACGAAGAGCGCGAAGCGGCGCACCCGCCGAATGACCGCCGCCGAGATCCGTCCGTGTGAGGCCCAGTGGCGGCCGGTCGCGATGCTGAAGGCGAAGCCGGAGAGCAGCAGGAACAGCGTGGAGGTCAAGCCGCGCTGGAAGACCCAGATGTCGAACCAGGTGCCGGTTTGATAGCGGGGATCGAGCAGAGCGCTGACCGTGTGGCCGTAGAGCATGAACACGGCGGCCAGCGCCCGGGCCAGGTCGATGAAGATGACGCGACGAGAATGAACCCCGCCCGACTGCGATTCCGAGGAAACGTCGGGCACACTCACGCGCTACTTCATCGGCGAGTAGTCGGTCGCGTCGAGAAACACCGATTCGACCTTCGCGACGATCTTGCCGTTGACCTGCGACTCCTGCGCCACCTTCTGCCACTCCGGATCTTTCTGGAAGGCAGCCCAGTTCTCTTTCGCCGCCTCGCGGCTGGGATGCGAAATCAGATAGATCAGCGTGTTTTCTTTGAGCGGCGAGTCCTCGGGCCTGAAGTAGGCGACGCTCGTCATGTTGTGTTTCTTGAAAATGCGCATCGTGTGATTCTTGAAGCGCGCGTGCAGCTCTTCGAGCTTGCCGTCGGGTGCCGTGTAGGTCCGCAGCTCATACACCTTCGCGGTCTGCGCATTGGCGACGGGCTCGTGGAACACGCCGCGTGCGAAGAACCCGAGGACGAACGCGGCGCCGATCGCCGCCACGGCAGGCATCTTCTTCATCTCACCCTCCGTCTCCTGTAGTGTCCGGCTTTAGCCGGACCTCGATGTAGTGTCCGCCTTGAGGCGGACTAGATCCCTGGAGGCAATTTCACTTCCGCATCGCGTCCGACCACCGTTGTCCACTCGCGGACCTTCCAGCCCTTCACGAGGCCGTTCTGTACGTAGGGATCCGCCTTCGCGAAGGCCTCAGCCGCGGCCGGCGAGTCGCCGCGAAACAGCAGGATGACACCCTCTGGCGGATTCAACGCACCGCCCAACACCAGCTCGCCGCGCTCGACCGCCTCGCGTGCCAGCTTGATATGCGCGGCACGAAGCGGCGCACGGCGTTCCACGTAGTCGTTCACCACGTCGTACATCAGCAGGTAGTGCATTTGTCTATGAGCACAAAGGTCAAAGGGCAAAGGGCAAAAGGCAAAGGTCAGGTCTCAGTCCCAAGGTGTGGGTTCAAACCCGACCTTGGGAGTTTACTTCGAAGCGCCCTTTGACCTTTGCCTTTTCCCCTTTGACCTGACTATCCAACCACCGCAAACGACAGTCCGATGAGAATGAACTTGATGGTGTGATACCCGCCATTGATCAGCGTCAATGCGAAAGGACGACGCTCGAAGAGATCATTGGTCCAGAGCGAGAACGCGACCCAGAACACGCCTGCTGCGGCTCCGGCGCCGACGCCGAGTGCGATGCTTGGTTTGGGACCGAGGAACATCCCGAACACATACGAGGCGAGAAACGCGAGCACAAACGTGATGCCGTAGGTCTTTGCCGGGTTGAACCCCTCGCGCAGCGTGGCTTCACTCACGCCGATCAACCGCATCCAGGTCTTCGCGAACAGTGGGCCGTACCAGAGCCCTCCGAGCACAAAGCTGAGCACCGTGGCGAGCAGAGTCGCCAGGAGCGAAACCGGCGGCATTGTCGTCCTCCTTGTTTTGTGTAATGAAGAGCGGCCAGTGATAGTAATAGCGATAGGGAGCTTATGAGACAGCGTTTCTTGTGTCTTGCACTCGTCCTTGTAGCCGCGACCGCGTGCTCGCGCACTGACGAACCCACAGCCGCGGCGCCTGCCCCACCGGCAGGCACAACCGCCCGGTCGGGCGAGCGGAAATACCTGCTCGAGCGCGTGGACGATGCAGCGGTCGTGCAGATCTATGCGGATCAATTTGCGGCGCTGCCGTTGAAAGACAAGACACTGGCGTATCACCTCGCGCAGGCGGCGCTTGCCGGGCGCGACATCTTCTACGACCAGAAGCATCGCAACGCCCTCGAGATGCGCGGCGTCCTCGAGGCGATCCTGACCCACAGCAAAGGCATCGAGACGCAGACGCTCAGCGAGATCGAGCGCTACACAAAGCTGTTCTGGATCAACACCGGTCCTTACAACAACCTGACATCACGCAAGTTCGTCCTGAAGATCACGCCCCAGGCCCTGGCCACGGCCGCGCAGATCGCGGAGAAGGACGGCGCGAAGTTCCCAACGCAAGCAGGTGAGTCGGTGGATGCGCTGCTCAAGCGGCTCGAGCCGATGTTCTTCGATGCGAACGTGGACCCCATCGTCACCAACAAGAATCCAGGTCCGGGCAAAGACATCCTCACCTCCAGCGCCAACAATCTGTATTCCGGCGTGAGCATGGCCGACCTCAAAGGCTTCACCGAGAAAAACGGTCTCAACTCGCGACTCGTGAAGAGCAACGGCCGTCTCGTCGAGGAGGTCTACAAGATCGACGGCCGCTATGGAAGACAGATCGCCGAGATCGTGAAGCATCTCGAAGCCGCGATCCCGTTTGCGAATGAGCCCACCGCAGCCGCGCTCAAGGCTCTCATTCAGTGGTATCGCACTGGCGACGATGGCGACCGCGCGAAGTACGACATCGCGTGGGTGAAGGACAAGGACGCGCCGGTGGACACCATCAACGGGTTCATCGAGGTCTACATGGACCCGCGCGGCGTGAAAGGCTCGTGGGAGAGCGTCGTCTTCCACGTCAACAAAGAGAAGACCGATCGCATCAAGAAGTTCGCCGCCAACGCGCAGTGGTTCGAGGACCATATGCCGTATGACGCCAAGTACCGCAAGCCCACGGTCACTGGCATCGTCGCTAACGCGATCGATGTCGTGATCGAGACGGGCGACTCGGGTCCTGTCACACCGATCGGCATCAACTTGCCGAACGATCAGAGTATTCGCGAGCAGTACGGCAGCAAGTCGGTGTCGCTGGCCAACGTGAATGAGGCCTACGACAAGTCGCAGCCCGAGTCGATGCGCAGCGAGTTCTCATGGTCGCCGGAAGAAACCGAGCGCGCGGCGAAGTTCGGCGGATTGGGCGGCGAGCTGACCACCGACATGCACGAAGTGATCGGCCACGCGTCAGGACGTCAGGCTGCTGGCTTCACGGGCACGCCGCAGGGAGCGATCAAGGAACACTTCTCGGCGCTCGAAGAAGCCCGCGCGGATCTCGTCGGCCTCTACTTCCTGCCTGACCCCAAACTGGTCGAAATCGGCATCTTCTCAGCCGCCGATCAGGACGCCGTCGTCCGCGCCGAGTACGAGTCCTACACCCGCAATGCGTTAATGCAATTGCGCCGGATCCGCGAGGGCACGCAGATCGAAGAAGATCACATGCGCAATCGGCAGATGATCGTTCGCTGGCTGATGGCCAACACCAAGGCGATCGAGTCGCGCACGCGCGACGGCAAGAGTTATCTGGTGATGGTCGATCCGAAGGCCTTCCGCGAGGGCACCGGGCGGCTGCTCGCCGAGGTGCAGCGCATCAAATCCGAAGGCGACTACGCCGCGGCAAAGAACCTCTTTGAAACCTACGGCATCCACTTCGATTCCAAGCTGCGCGATGAGATCGTCAAGCGAGTGGAAGATTTGAAGCTTCCGTCCTACACCGGGTTCGTGATGCCGAAGCTAACCGCGGTAACCGACGCGTCCGGCCAAATCACCGACGTAACGGTGTCGTATCCGCAGGACCTGACGAAGCAGATGCTCGAGTACTCAGGAAGTGCAAAGTGAAAAGGGCAAAGTGCAAAGTACTTGCGAACTTACTTCACACTTTCCACTTTGCACTTTGCACCTGTCACGGCCGTTCCGTCGGTCTCTTCGCCCCAGGCCCTGGCAACGGCGGCCACTCACCGCCGCGCTTCTCGCGATCGATCAAGTCCTCAATCGACTCGTATCGATAGACGACCTGCGCCTGGTTTTGAAACAGCCCACCCGTGTCTGCCGTCGGACCGTAGGTCGAATACAGCGCCTGGCCCCACAAACGCAGATACACCGTGAGCTGACCGCGATGATGCGCCGAGTGCGTGAATCGTCGCGTCAGCACCCACGCACGCGAGCGGCGGACATCGAAGAACTGCGTCTCCTCCTCGAACCACGCGTCAGGCTTCGATTCGAGCTGCGCGAGGCGCTCGGCTGAGGCTGCGGCGTAGTGCTCGAGAAAGGCGCCCTTGCGCTCCTCAGATGGCAACGCCGGACGCGAGACCGCAATCCCGAGCATCGTGCGCATCCACATGTCCTCGCTGACGCACTGATGCACCATGTGCTCGTGCGGCGTGCGCGCACGCGGCTCCGGACGGAACGACATGCGCGCGTCTGGCACCTGCGACCAGACACTCAGCGTTTTCAACCGCTCGGTGCGATACGTGTCGATCAGGAAGTCGTAGCGTGACATAGGGCTGAATACACCTCGTGGCCGAATGCAACGAGCAGCACTTCTGTCGGCGTCGCGGCGCTGGCCAGGAAGCCTCTAATCTCACGGACGGCGATCATCGCGGCAAGGTCGAGCGGATACCCGTAGATCCCACAGCTGATGGCAGGAAAGGCGACCGATCGCAGTCCGTGATCGCGCGCGAGGAACAGAGACGAACGGTAGCAACTGGCCAGCAACTCTGGCTCATGAAACTCTCCGCCGTTCCAGACCGGCCCGACCGCGTGGATCACGTAACGCGCCTTCAAGCGAAATCCGGGCGTGATGCGCGCCTCGCCCGTCGGACATCGCACACCTGGCCTGACTTCAGGCAGCGCACGACATGCGGCGAGCAGATCCGGACCTGCAGCACGATGAATCGCGCCGTCCACTCCACCGCCACCGAGCAGACCGGTGTTGGCCGCGTTCACGATCGCATCGACGTCAAGCTTCGTGATGTCACCGCGCACGACGTCCAGCTTCGAACTCGCCATTTCACACTTTTGGCCTTTGCCTTTTGCCCTTTGACCTGACTGCTTACAGATATTTCAGCCACCAGGCAGGGTTCCGTTCTTTCACGCGTGAGAACCAGAGACTGAGCGGGATCAGCACCGCGAGGACGATGGCCCAGCACAGATAGACGATGGGTAGATCGAAGCCGGCGTTCGGCGGCACCGCAGCGAAGACCGCCGGAGGACTCATAAAGTACCAGCCGATCTCCTTGCCGGCCGCGACACTCACGGCGACGGCGAGTCCATGTGCGAGCGGCCACTGCCACAGATAGAAGAACAGCGGCACCCGTCCGACGCGCGTGACGATCTGCTCGGCACGCGATGGGGTGCGACGAGATTCAAACCATGCCAGAGCCAGCATCGCCGGACCGATCGTCATCAGCAGATACAGCAGCGACACCGGATACTTCGTCGTGTTGACGAAGGAGAGCACGGAGAACAGGACGCTGCCCTGCGGCGACCACGGACGCGGGTCGCCATACAGGTTGCTCGCGCGAATCACGACAAAGGCCGCAACGAGACCGAAACCGATGCGCAGCAACAGGGCGCGCCGGCGCTCCGGATCGAGCGTGTAGATGGCGCCGAACGCATAGCCCACCGCGATCACGCCCAGCCACGGCACGAGGGGATAGATGACCAGGACGACTGGACTGCCGTCACCCAGGATGGGAAACACCTCGGTCGGCTGGTGCAGCAGCATCCATAGCTTCGCGGAGGCCGACGGCACTGGTGAGTCGGGACCGTGCCACGACGCGACACGAATGCCGTCGAAGGCATTGTGCGCAACGATCATCGCCAGGCCGAACCCCGCCACAACGCGCAGCGGCAGATGGATCAACGCAGCGAGCACGATCATCGACACGCCGAGCGTCCAGATCACCTGCAGCGTTGCCAGGTAGCTGTAGTCGACGTTGAACCACGTCGTGACACGGATCACCGTCGCCTCGAGCACGATCAGCCACAGGCCGCGCGTGACGAGAAAGCGCGACAGATCGCGCAGGGACATGCCCCGGCTGTGCTGCAAATACGCACCGACGCCAGCCAGGAACACGAAGATCGGCGCGCAGTAGTGCGTGACCCATCGCGTCATGAACAGCATCGCCGTCGTCGTCGCGAGGTTGGTCGGATCGCCGGCCAGGCCGTTGACGTTCACGTAGTCGCGGGTGTGATCGAGGACCATCACGATCATGACCAGCCCGCGCAGCAGGTCGATCGACGTGAGACGACTACGAACGGCAGGAGCAGCAGTGGTTGTGATCATCACAGGTTGTCGATCGGCAACGGTTCGATCGCATCAGCCGGCCTGAAGCCAAACACGGCACCGTAAAAGTACAACTCCGCTTCGAGGCTGCGGATGATCGTCGCGGCTTTGCGAAAGCCGTGTTGCTCACCCTCGAACGCCAGGTACGCAACCGGCAGCCCCTTCTTCCGTACCGCGTCGGCCATCATCTCCGATTGATTCGGCGGAACGACCTTGTCCTCGAGACCCTGCAAGAGAATCAGCGCACACGATAGCCGATCGACGAAGTGAATAGGTGAACGCGCGCGGTAGAGATCGCGAGCCTCCGGGTAGGGACCGACCAGCGTGTCTGAATAACGGGCCTCGAACTTGTGTGTGTCGTGCTGGAGCACCTCGAGATCGCTGATGCCGTAGTAGCTCGCAGCCGCCTTGAACACATCAGGATGAAAGACCAGTGCCGCGAGCGCGGTGTAGCCGCCGGCGCTGCCGCCGCGGATGATGAGCCGATTCGGGTCGGCCTTGCGCTGCGCGACGAGGTAGCGCGCCGCGTTCACCGCGTCCTCGACGTCCACGATGCCCCACTGACCGTTGAGGCGCTCGCGGTACGGACGACCGTATCCCGAACTGCCCCCGTAGTTCACATCCGCCACCGCGAAGCCACGCGTCGTCCAGTACTGAATCGCGACCTCGAATCTCGCCGTTGTCGCTGCCGTTGGCCCGCCGTGGCCAATGACGATGAGCGGCGGCTGTTCGCCGGGTGTGCCGGTGTATTCCGGATGTCGAGGTGGATAGATGAACGCGTGCGCCGTCAGCCCGCGACTCGTTGGAAACTCGATCGCGTCGGGCTCCGAAATGTAGGCGGGATCGATATCGACAGGGGCCGCTATCTTCAGAGGCTCGGCTTCTCCGGTCTCGAGATCGATCTGCATGACGGCGTCCGACGTCCTCGCGGATCCGGCGACGACGATCGCGTGAGTGTCGGTGGCCGTCAACCATTCGCGTGGCTCGAGGCCAGGAGCGAGACTCGTCATCACTCCGCTCGCGACATTGACGACACCCATGTGCCATCGACCACTCTTCGTGTACGAGACCACAATGCGTGAACGTCCGGCGAACGCCCAGGTTGCCGTTTCAAAAATCCACTGAGGGCGCCCGAATTCCGCGTCACGTGGCGGGTTGGTCATCACCGCGTGCGACAACGAGCCGTCCCACCGATAGAGCTTCCACCAACCGTCGCGATCGCTGACGAAGTACAACGTGCCGTTGGGCGACCAGCCCGGCTGATAGATCGACTCCGATGGACCACCCGCGACGTGTGTTGCAGCACCGAGCGCACCGCCCGCATCGATTTCAGCAACCCACAATTCGGTGCCGTCCCACGGCATTTGCGGATGCCGCCATGACAGCCACGCGAGTCGCGTGCCGTCCGGACTGATCCGCGGCGTCGAGTAGAAGTCGAAGCCCGAGGCAATGACGTCGCCGGCACTCTCGCCACCCGTCAGTGGAATGCTGACCAGGGTCGTCTCAGGCTCTCTCTTGTCGTGTCCGGCTTGAGCCGGACCGTGATCTTCGCGGACGGCGATCAAGCGATTGCGCTTCGAGTCGTAGTTGAAATCCGCGTAGAAACAATCGTTCGCCGGAGTGATTGCGTAGGGCGGGTCTTGTTCTTCAGACCCGGCGTGATCGCCGACGAAATAAACACGCTGATCGGAGAAATTGGAGAAATAGATCTTCCCGCCCGCGACGACATAAGCCCCGCCGCCGTACTCGTGCACACGCGTGCGAACGTTGAATCCCTGCGGCGTCAGTTCCTCGTGCCGCCCATCCGCGCGGCGACGCACCAGCACACTGCGTCCGCCTTCATTCGGTCGCCGTTCGAGCCAATAGACATCGTCGCCATCGACGGCCACGCTGCCGAGCCGGACTCCCTGGGTGGCAACGGCTTCCGCCGAGATCGGTGACGGCCACGTTCCATACGGTTTATTCACGGCGACAACTGTACAATCTCGCGCACGTGAAACCGCGCACCCTCAAGCGTGTGCTCTACGTGGTCACAACCCAGAGGACTGCCATGAAGCGCTGGATGTGGATTCCACCGGTCCTGCTCGCCGCGTCGCTCGTTGCCGCTCAGGACCGATCGCCTGCCCCGTCGAAGCCCCGCGAAGGCGGATCGCGCGCGGTGGAGTGGCCGTACTACGGTGGCGATCCCGGTGGCACCCGTCATTCGACGTTGACCGACATCAATGCCGGCAACGTGAAGCAGCTGCAACCGGCGTGGCAGTGGAAGCACTGGGAGACGCCGCTGAAGGAATACGACACGGTCCCGGGACAATTTGAAGCGACGCCGCTGATGATCGACGGCACGCTGTACGTGACGACGCCGTACAACAGCGTCACCGCGCTCGATGCAGAGACCGGCAAAGAGCGATGGCGGTTCGATGGCGCGGCGTACGAGCTCGGTCAGGTGCTCTCGGGCAGCGGCTGGAAACTGCGTGGCACCGCCGTCTGGCGCGACGGCAATCAGATGCGCGTCTTCCTCAACAGCCGTCATCGTCTATTTGCGCTCGACGCGCGCACCGGAAAGCCGGTCGCATCGTTCGGCAACAGCGGCCAGGTCTCGCTCACTGATGGCCTGGCGAGAATGTCCGACGTCCGCCACGCCACGCAAAGCTCACCGCCTGTCATCTACGGAGACCTTGTCATCGTCGGTAGCCAGGTGCCTGACCGCGTGCAACTGCCCGATCCGATGGGCTACGTGCAGGCATTCAACGCGCGCACCGGTAAGCGTGTGTGGACGTTTGCGACGATTCCGATGTCGCCGAAGGATCCTGGAGCCGAGACGTGGGAGAACGAGTCGTGGCGAAGGAACGGTCACGCCAACGTGTGGGCACCGATGGCGCTCGACGAGAAGCGCGGGCTGCTTTATCTCCCAACGTCCACACCGACGAGTGATTACTACGGCGGCCAGCGTCCAGGCGCCAATCTCTTTGCCGAATCGCTGGTGTGTCTCGATGCCGCGACCGGCAAGATCAAGTGGCACTTCCAGACGGTGCATCACGGGCTGTGGGACTGGGACATTCCAACGCAGCCGAATCTCGTGACCATCACCGTCAACGGCAAGCCGATCGATGCCGTTGCGCAGGTCACGAAGCGCGGCGACACGTTCGTCTTCGATCGCGTCACCGGCACGCCCGTGTGGCCGATCGTCGAGCGCGCGGTTCCTACTGACAGCGACGTGCCGGGCGAGAAACCGTATCCAACACAGCCCTTCCCCACCAAGCCGGCACCGTTTGTCGATCAAGGCGTCTCTCTGAACGATGCGAACAACCTGACGCCGGAGATCCACAGGCTCGCGCAGGAGCAGATGCAGAGATTCCGCATCGGTCCGATGTTCACGCCACCGTCGCTGAAAGGAACGCTGCAGCGACCGAGCCAGGGTGGTGGCGCGAACTGGGGCGGCGCGGCGTTCGATCCGGACACGGGGTATTTGATCGTCCGCGCGAACAACGTCATCGGCGTGAACCGCGTCGCGAAGAATGACGGCTCCAACCCGCTCGTCGGCGTGGACTACTCGAATGTGTTCGCCGGAGGTGGCGAGAACGCGACGTTGCCCGGCGGCCTGCCGCTCATCTCGCCGCCGTACGCGATCCTCGCCGCCATCGATCTCAACAAGGGCGAGATCGCGTGGAAGGTTCCGCTCGGCGAAGGCGGCGCCGCCATTCGCAATCACCCGTTGCTGAAAGGCGTCACGCTGCCGGACCGACTCGGGTCCACGGCAAGCATGGGCGGCGCGATGGTGACCCAAAGTGGACTGATCTTCGTCGGCGGCGGCGACGGCTACATCTACGCGTTCGAGACCAAGACCGGCAAGGAAGTCTGGCGCGAGAAGATCCCCTACAACGGATCGGCGAATCCGATGACGTATCGGACCGCGTCGGGCAAGCAATTTATCGTGATGGCGACAGGCACCGGCGCCGACAATGCGATCGTGGCATTCTCGGTTAACAACAAATGAAAACGCCGGCGGGTCTGAAGACCCGCCTCTACGTGCTCATTCGCGTGGCTTCGCGCCGCGCGTCGCAGCGGTGAGCAAGACGATCAACGCTTTACTGCCACCGCGCATGCGCGAGGTGCCGACGACGACGGTCTCGCCGAGCGACATCGTGAACGTCGTGTCGATCAGCGTGCTCCCCGACGACCGCATTTCGCTCTGACGCATGTCGATCGCGGCTTCGGCATCCACGAGCCTCTGTCGAAGGGCGCTCACGGTGCCTGGGTCTGTACCCGGCTGCCTGAGTTGATTCTCGAGCGCCGATCGGGCGGCAATCATCTGCTGAATTTCCGTCCTCAGCGCCGCATCGCGATTCTTGTTGCCGCTCCCTGGCTCACTCATCGCAAAGCGAACCTGCAACGACGAGGGCGGCAAGGCGAGACGATCCAGGACGACCTCGTACTCCTGCTCGTCCGTCCCACGCAATCGGCCGGTGATCGCTTGACGAGTCGTTGACGATGCGAGGAGCCACGCCGTATCGAGGACGCGATAGCTGCGATACGGCAGGAAGTCTTTCAGGTCGGAGAGCGCTGCACGCGCTGCCGCCGGAATGTTGTCGGTCGCTGCGCCTTCCTGGACATCGCCCAGCACGAGGACGATGCCGAATCCCTGGAGTCCGCCTGGCGCGGCCGCCTGCGCCCATGCGGGCGTCGTCACGAGCAACAGAGCGAGAGCCACCATCACACGACACACGATCGCAGCCATCACGTCTCCTTACGGATTGAACTCGTCGTTGAAGATCCAGATCACGCGCGTGCCGCGCGGCGCGATCAATTGCATCTGTCTTGGCGCTGCGATCTCCACTCGATCGGCAGACGTCGCACTCTGATGCGCGTCGGGGATATTGCTCGGGTGTTCCATCCAGCGGCTCATGCCGACCGCAATCGTGATACCGACGACGACGGTCGCCGCTGCCCAGGATCCGCGCGCCCAGTCTGTCAGCGGCGAGTCGTGTGATTCGGCGGCCGCGACGATCGCGCGGCGCATCCGCTGCCGATCGGTGTCCGAGAGGGGCGTTTCGTCAGCGACTGGATCGCCTTCTATCAACCAGTCGCGCAGTTCCTTCATGACGTTCTCCCTTCGCCGGCGCCGAGTTCGCGGTGCCCTTCGGCGCCCCGTATCGCTGCGGCGAGCTGTCGTCGTCCTTTCGAGAGGTGCCAGCGCACCGTGACCGCCGTCACACCGAGCGTGCGAGCAATGACATCGACTGGCACGCCTTCGAGCTCGTGCATCACCAGCACGGCACGGCGCCGCGGATCGAGAGTAGCCAGCGCGCGCCAGACGACCGATCGCGCCACGATCGCTGCCTCTGGATTCGATTCGACCTCGCGCGGCGGAGACGATCGATCCAACCGCTCCCGATTCGCCGTTTGCCGCCAGCGATCGCGACAGAGGTTGACCAGCACCCGCACCAACCACGCCTCTTCGGCCGGCGGACCGGCAGGCACTGATGCAGGCGCTCGTGCCGCACGCAGAAAGGTGTCCTGCACCAGATCGCGCGCCTCGTCGGCGCTCCCGGACATGCGCCGAGCAAGCCGGTAGAGACGCTGATGATGGGCGTCGAAGAGCATGCCCAGTCGATCGGCCGCGGCTGCCGCTTCGTCGTGGGCCGTCGCCACCGTCGCCGCGCGCTCGCGCGCGCCCTCGCCGGTCATCATTGGTGTAAACGAGTGAGCGGGCGGCATTGTTGGTGGCTGAGGTAACGGAGATTACGGAGAAAACGGGATCACACGGAGAAACGGAGAAACGGAGAACTACTGCAAGTTCTCAGCGATCGCCCGCGCTTCGGCTATTACCTTCGAACGCGCATCGTCAGGCCACGTCATCGGCTTTCCCAGGCGGGAGTAGTCCGGTGTTTGGCCAAGTGCTTTCTGTATCGCCCCGTAAGCCGTGTCTCTCACGTGCCATTCTTCCGCAGAATCATCGATTCGGCTTAGAAACAGCGAGAGCGCGCGCGCGTCTCGTGTGTTCTGCGTGAGCACCCCCAATGCATCCACCGCCATTCGTCTGACATCCGCGTCGGAGTCGCTGAGCATGCGCTCTGCGGCACTTCTGTACTCCGGCCGCCGCCAGTGGAGAACGAGGACGCTCAGGGCAATGAAGCGCAACTCCGCATCTGAATTGGTTAGATAACTGTCAACGGTCTGTGCTGCTTCTTGGAAATCGGCCTCGCCAAATTCGTGAAGAAGCGAGTAGGTGTCACCGGCAAATTCGCCTGACTGGAGTTGTTCAAGCGACCGCCCCAGCTCGCCGGGGATCGTTGTTTCATTGAAATGATGATCTCCGTTCCTCCGTTGCTCCGTGTCGATCCCTTACCTCCGTCACCCCCGTTCCCTCATGAAATCGAGCTCGGGCATCAAATACCCCCGGAACAACGGGTAGTTCTCGATCATCGGGAAGTGCCCGATGCCCTTCATGATCACCAGCCGCGATCCGGGAATGGCTGATGCCACCTGGCGGGTCATGTCGGGTGTGGCCGAGTAATCGAACTCACCGGTGAGCAGTGACACCTTGCAGAGGCTGGTGTCGATCGTCTTGATTGCCTCGCGACCGTCCCAGTCGATGCTGTAGAAGTGCACATCGCCGGCGTACACGCCTGGGCCGGCCTGGCTGTAGTACCACCAGTTCTCCCTCGCGCTCGACTCGGGACTCTGCGGCGCACACAGCCCGTAGGTGTAGCTCGCCGCGAGCTCGCCGCCGTGAATCGCCGGATGATGCAGGAACTCGTTGTAGCGTCCGGGCGCGAATGCGGAGCTCTCGAGTCCGACGATCCCGCGCAGCTCACGCTGAAAATCAACCGCCAGCTTGAGGACGATCGCCCCGCCCATCGAGCAACCGACCACGACTGGACGATCGAGTTCGAGCGCGTGCCAGACCGCGCGGATGACAGCGACGTAGCTCTTCGTCGTCAGCCGGTACTTTTCGAGCCACCAGCGATCGGGTGGATTCGACCGGCCGTGATACGGCAGGTCGAACGCGATCACGCGAAAGCGATCGGTGACCGCCGTGTCGGTCATGAGGTGTCGGTACTGACGGCTGTCGGCGCCGGCGGTGTGGAGACACAGCAGCGGAATGCCCTGACCTGCTTCTTCGAAGTAGATGCGATAGCTCGAACCCTCGATCTCGAGGTTCAGGTATCGACCAATGATGGGTTCGATGTTCACAGACTGCACATGCCTACGACACACAGAGGCACAAAGGCACAGAGGTACGCGCTCATTATGATGGCCTGACCGTTCGCATCACTCGCATCGCGCGGTGCAGCGCACGTGCGTGCTGCATCGCCACCAGCGTGTCGCCCTCGAGCACGAAGCCAGGCACGCGCATCAGCATAGCGAAGACGTCGTGATAAAGGGGTTCGGGTGGATCGCTGAAGAAGCGACGCCAGATGTCGGCGCCGGCGCGAAATCCGAACGCGCACGGCGCATCGAGTTTGGGCGTGAGAATCGTCTGCACCAGGCGGCCGCGCTCGAAGCGCAACACGCGTCGCTCGTCATCGCAGCTCAATGACATCGACAGCGTGAACCAGTCGCCGATCACGGCCATCTCCGGATCCGCATTCAACTGCTGCTGAAAGCGGGTCAACCAGGCTTCGTTGAACATAGGCGTTGGCTTTGGGCTCCGGGCTTTGGGCTTTGGGCTTTGGGCTTTGGGCTTTGGGCTCTGGGCTTTGGGCTTTGGGCTAACGGCGAATCAGACGCAGCACGGTCATGACACGTTGGCGCTCGGTCAGCGTCACGCGTGTGGCGCGAAACGAAAGTTGCTCGAGCATCTCGGGTTTGAGCCCATCGCCAGAACCATCGGCGCCGCTCATCGGATCGGTCGCGGCCACCCAGTATTCGCCAGGCGGCAGACTCGTGACCTCGAACGATCCATCCTGCGCCGGCCGCGCAACCTTCAGCGATCGTGATGGCTCGAGCCATTTCGTCCGATCGGTCGGAAACACCACCACCGAGTAGCTGCTCACTGGCGCGGATTTGGCGTCGGTGACGTGACCACTGATTGCCGCACTCGCCGTTGACGAAGCGCTTTGTGCGACGAGCGTCGCGATCGTCATCGCCACGGCGCACACGGTCACGCAGAGTCGGCGTCGCATCCACTATCTCCGCGTGAGTGGCAGTGTCATCGTCCGTTCCTGACCTTCGTTCAACGTGACTCGTTCGGCTCGCTGAACCAGTAGGTCGAGCGCCTCGGCCGATTGCCAATCGCCACGTGGGAGCGCATCGATCGCGGCGACGAAATACTCGCCGGGTGGCAGACCGTCAACGTCGAACGATCCACCCTCCCCTGTGACTGCCCGCTTGAGGTGCCGCGATCCGGTGTACCAAGTGGCACGATTCGTCGAAAAGGCCAACACGACAAACTCGGTCGCGCGTCTCCTGGCGGCGTCGGTCACGGAGCCGGTGATGCGCGCACCAGCGCTCGAGAGCACCACTTCCGCGTTAGGAAAGGTCTCCTCGACGAAGCCGAAATCGAACGCTCGATCGGTGACCTCAACTCCGCCGATCGTCACAGCTTTCAAATACCACCCAGACGGCGCAGGGTACGTGAGCCGCATCGGACCATACAAGCCAGTCAGATAAAACCGGCCGTCGTCATGGACAGCAAGACCTTCCGGTCCACGTCCGTCCGGCGGCGAACGATCGCCGTCGACTGGCGACGCGTGCAGTACTTGTGCACGCAACGGAAGCCTCGTTCGCCCCTCGGCGAGGAACCGCCCTTCGAGTGTGGCACCAGGCGTCGTCCTGATTGTCAGCGGCGGCGCATCCTGATCGCCAACAGTGATGTACTCGGATCCAAACTCTGGAGCAACGCCCGGTGCGCGCTCGCCAATCGCGTGCAACACGTAATC
>JBKPRH010000203.1:0-18899 GCA_046765795.1 Acidobacteriota bacterium
ATGTGTATAAGAGACAGCGTCGGCAGCGTCTATCCCGGTGTCGATGGCATCACGATGTACGGGCCGGCGTACACGACAGACCATCGCAGCCCCTTCGAGTTGCGCTGGGGAGGTTGGTATGTGACCGGCACGCACAAGGCCGAGCGTCACCTGGGGAATACCGTGGCCACCGATCCGTCGGATCTGGCAGCGATGGTGACGCCAGCCACCGTTCACGTCACCAACCTCGAGGGCCGGTTCGATATGACCGGCTACCTCTCGCCACACAGCGACATCGTTGCATTGCTCGTGCTCGAGCACCAGGCGCAGATGCTCAATCTGATCACGCGCGTCGGCTGGGAAGCGCGCGCGGGCGCAGCCGACGCAGGTCGCCCGCTCGACCAGGCGGCCGCGCAGCTCGTGGACTACATGCTGTTCGTGGATGAAGCGCCGCTGCCCGGACCGATCGCTGGGACGTCAGCGTTCGCGACCAAGTTCAACGCCTCGGCGCGTCGCGACAGCCGTGGACGATCGCTCAAGGATCTCGATCTGAATCGGCGGCTGTTGAAGTATCCGTGCAGCTATCTGATCTACTCGGAGCCATTCGACGCGATGCCACCAGCCGCCAGGGCCGCCGTCTACGCGCGGCTGTGGGAAGTGCTCTCCGGACGCGAACGCAGCGAGCGCTACAACGTCCTCAGCGCCACCGACCGCCAGGCGATTCTGGAAATCTTGCGCGAGACCAAGCCAGACTTACCGGAGTACTTCGTCACAAGCTAGCCGTTTTGCATTTTGCATTTTGCATTTGCATTTTGCATTTTGCATTACGAAGGTTTCGTCATCCCCCACGTCAGCACGTCCAACCGCTTCGCGAAATGCAGGAGCGGAGCAACCGCGGGTAGCGTGATGCCGGCGGCCGTGGCCATCGTGTTCACCGCAATCTGCGCGTCAGCGATCTGCAGCGGCCACGGCTTGTGATGAATCTCCAGCCGACGCGGCTCGCCCGACCGCGTCGTCGTGTAGAGGCAATACCGCTCGGTCAAAAAGCACTCGAGCGTCCCGGGAACTGCTGACGAGGCCGACCCGATCGGCTCATAGGTGCTCAAGAACTGCGCGTTCACCGCTGACCGTCGCGCGCTGCGATAGGTGACGCGCCTCCCGTCCGTGTGCACAGACATCGCCGCGCGAAAGTACGGCAGATGAAACATCGTCCGCGCCCCGATGACCGCAAGCGTGCTCGCCGCATCGAGGCTGAAGAAATACACGCCCGGCTTTCCGTCGAGCGTCACGTAGGTGCGTACGTTCAGTTCTGGAAACGCCGACAGGCCCGGCAGTGACGGCACGCCGCGCGGGCCGACATTGGTCATGTGAAACGGAATCACGCCAATCCATGCCTGATCGTCGAAGAGATCGAGCGGCAGTTCGACGGGCAGCTTGCGGGCGAGCAGACCCGGGTCGATCGGCCAATGCGCAAACAACAGGTCGTGCCAGGTCTGGGTCATGAGCCACGGCCTGTCGGGGACAGGCCATGGACGATGCACGGTGTGTGCGAGAAGTTCTTTGGGGTCCGGAAAGTCGCTCACTCGCGCGACGCGGGAGCCGCGGGCCTCAGGTTGTTGTAGACGGCTTCGACGAACTGATCCTTCGTCCAGCCCGGCGCGCTGCCGTACAACCCGTCGTACTCCATGGTCGGATTCGCGGCTTTCACCTGCGCCAGCGTCAACCCGCGCTTGACCATGTCCTGAATGCGGTCGCGGATGATCGTGACCATGTCGCGATACTCGACCAGATCGGCTTCGTCTGAGATGCGTCCATGGCCGGGGACGAGCATCGTCCCGCCTTCCGTCTTCTCACCGGCAATCACCAGTGCGAGAAGCTGGTTCAGCCCATCGAGCACACCATTGATGTGACCACCGCGCTGGGCGTCGATCACGGGATAGCTGACGGTCGAATACAGATCGCCAGTGGCAATGACGTCCGATCGCCGAAAGAACACGAGCGTGTCGCCGTCGGTATGTGCTGACGGAATGTGCACGAGTTGCACGCCCTCGCCGTTGTAGAAGAACTCCTTGCGCGCTCCCGAGAACGTCGCCGTGGGCCACGCCGTCACCGGGAACGGTGCAACCGAACCCGCCGGCGCACTCATGCGATTCAAGGTCTCCTCGTGCGCGATGATTTCGGCACGTGGGGCCGCATTGCCTGCTCCAACCTGCGCAACCCCGCGACCCGAGAGCGGAACGCCCGACGCCCCGATCCGCTCATTGCCGCCGACGTGATCGGCATGCGAATGCGTGTTGATGATGTAGCGGACCGGTCGAGGCGTGACTTCACGAACTGCGGCGAGGACGCGCTCGGCATTTTGCGCCGTTCCCGTATCGACGAGGATCGAACCGAGATTCCCCGATTGCACCAGGACATTTGATCCGGCGCCGAGGACGACGTGCACGTTGCCCTGCACGTGCAGCGTACGCAGGGCTGTTTGATCGCGTCGCTGCGCCGCGTTCCCTTGCGCCTGGCCCGATGTTGACGTCAACGCGCCGACGACGATCGCCACGGCGACGATGGAGACGGGCAGCAACTGCGATCCGCGAGTCATGATCGTCGGGCGCATCATTGCCCTGGCCGCCGCGGCGCCGTCGCGATCGGCATGGTCTTCACCTTTTGCATGTACTCGGGATACGTCGTCTGCGCGCCACCGCGCGTCGGCTCGACGGGAAGGCCGTGCTGGGCCGCAAACTCGGTGAGGTAAGGATTCTGACCCGGCAGATAGTGCGGCACGTATGCGGGATCGCGGCCGGGCACTTCATCATCGGCCTGACAAAACAGCCAGGCCTGGAACGCATTTGGCCCACCTACGTCGAGCATCAGGTTTGTCGTCTTGACCAGCGGCTCCTCGAGGAAGACGGGGTCTTCGACGATGCTCAGTTGAGTGAGGATGTTGCCGTGACGGAAGAAGTACTCCGTCATTGTCGTCCGGTCACTCATGGGAAGACCGTTGCGACGATGCCAGCCTTGCTTGATGTGCGTCGTCCGCACCTTGAGCGTGCGTCCAATCCATTCGCCCGTCGAGAATCCCATCCAGGTGTGCGGCGCTTCTTCAGGCGGATGTTCACGGCCGTCCAGCCAGATGATCCGTTCCTGCGCGTAGGTGCTGAGGAAGTGTCTGATGGCGATCACGTTCTGCGTGCCGGGATCGATGTCCTCCGTGATGCGCACGCGGATTGGCCCGCGATAGATGTAGGGCGACACGTGAGCGCGGCACTGATGTTCGGGCAGCGTCAGGCGTGAGGCATCCCAACTATCGGCGTACTGCCGGCCGGCGGCGTTGATCGGGATGCCCAGATAATCGCCGAGCGCAGGTCCTGGCCCGCGCTCGGGTTGATCCTCGTGATAGAAGTTGGCCCAGTCGCCGCTGAGGAAACTCTGCGCGGACGCCGGCGCGGTCAGCGCAAGAACCAGCAGCGGTGCGAGCCCGAGCGCGCGACGCGCGATCATCGCGTGGCGCCCGCGCCCTTGCTCAAGTCTCGATACACCGCCTCGATGAACATCGCCGTCGTCCATGGGCCCGTATCGGATCCATAGCGGCCGTCATAGTCGAGTGTCGGCTTCGCCGCCTTGACCTGCTCCAGCGTCATCTTCTTCCCCACCATGTCCTTGATGCGGTCGCTGATGATCTGCAGCATGTCGCGGTACATCACGACGTCGTGCTCGTCGGAGATCCGGCCGTGGCCCGGGATCACCCACGTGCCACCGAGCGCGAGGGACTTACTCGGTACGGCGAGATCGAGAATGCGATTGAGCCCGTCGATCGTGCCCTGCACGCTACCACCTGCAGCAACGTCGATCTTCGGATAGCTGACCGTCGAGAACAGATCGCCGGCCACGATCACATCCGAGCGGCGGAACATCACCAGCGTGTCGGTATCGTCGAGCGCCGCCTCGTCGTGATACAGCATCACCGGCTCGCCGTTGAACGGGAAGTCGCGCTTGTCCTCGAAGTAGGTGTTGAAGGGACGCGCGGTCTCAGGCACTCCCGCCTTGCTCATGCGCGCCGACGCATTCTCGTGCGCGACGATCGCGGCCACGTTACCGTTCACGGTCCGCCCGGCCTTCGCAAACGGCTCGTTGCCACCGATGTGATCCGGCTGTGCGCCGGTGTTGATGATCCAGCGGATCTCCTTGGTCGGTGCCAGCTGCTTGATCGCGGTAAGGACCTTCTCACTCGCCGCGCCCGATCCGGTATCGACGATCAGAATCCCGTCCTCGCCGACCTGCACGGCGATGTTGGCGCCAGCGCCGACGATCATGTGCACGTTGCCTTGCACCGGAACGGCCTTCACTTCGCCAGCGGCGAGACGCTGCGGGAGATCTTCCGGCCTGAAGCCGCCGTTCTTCGCTGGATTCGTGGCGGCACGCGGTGCGCCCGGCTTCCAGTCCGGAAGCAGCGTCTCTGCTCCGCCGCGAACACCTTCCTTCGGCATTGCGTGCTTGGCTTCGAACTCACCGAGCCACGGATTCTGCCCCGGCAGATAGTGCGGGACCTCGTTCTTGTCCTTCGGGAGTTCCATCGCGTATTCGCAGTTGTAGAGCCAGTTCTGATTGCCCCGGTCCATCTGCACGAATTCCTGGCTGCGGATGTAGGGCTCGGTCAGATAGACCGGGTCGGTCGCGATGGTGACCTGCGACAACAGATTGCCGTGGCGAATCCAGTACTCGACGACCATGGTCCGGTCGCTGGCGGGCATCCCGCCGCGGCGGAAGTAGCCAGCCTTGATGTGTGTGGTCGTGATCGTCAGGGTGTCGCCGTTCCACTCACCGGTGGAAAACCCCATGTAGGTGTGCGGCGCGTACTCGGGCGGATGCGGCCGTCCATCGAGCCAGATCGTCCGGCGCTGCTGGTACGTGCCCATGTACATCTCGATCGAGACCAGTTCCTGCGTGTCCGGGTTCTTCTCCTCCCAGATGCGGAACTGGTTCGGTCCGAAGAACATATAGGGCAGCGTGTAGGGCGCGCACTGATGCTCGAGGACCGAGTGGCGCGCGACGTCCCAGCTATCGCCGAACATGCGCGCGGCATCGTTGATCGGGAGCCCGCTGAAGTCGCCGGGCTCTTCACCCGGCACGCGATCCGGCTGGTCTTCGTGATACCGGCCGGACCAGTCCCCGACAAAGCTCACCTGCGCGAATGCTGGCGACGCTCCGATCACCAGCAGGACAGCTGCGAGAATCAGGCGGTTCATTTCAGTACCTGTGTCTTGGACGTCGTGCTCTGCAGATGCTCGTTGAGATCCGGCAGACACGACACTTCCTGAATGTCTTCGTCGATCACGCGGTTGAAGCGCTTCGTGCTCTTCCACTCGCCTTCCCAATGTTCCGGGTCGGTCATGGTGTATTCGATTTCGAGCTGAGGGCCCACCATCTTGAATCGCTCGACGATGTGCAGCTGTTCACCGGCGGGAATCGCCACGCCACCCTGATCCATCCAGTGGTGATCGCCACGGAAGCCGATGGTGTCGACGACCAGCGTGTCCCCCTCCCACGTGCCGACGGACTCGCCGTTATAGGTCCGGACAATGATGTCCAGATCGGTGTGCTTGCGGCCATCCGTATACACGATGCGGACGCTGTTCATGAAGCCGCTAATCATGTAGATCGCCGTCGGGATCTGCACCATCGCCATCGGCCAGTAGCGCGTCATGATGAGTGGCAGTCCGGCCGGCCAGCACTGGCCGATGTCGTCGCGATAGACCTTGCCTTCGGCGGTGTACTTCTTCGCCGCATCCCAGTGCACTTGCGCGGCGGGCGTGAGCTTCGGGTACGGCGGACCAAATCGCCACGCTTCCGGGTTCTGGCTGACGTCGATGAACCAGTTTCCTGTCACATCGAACGGCGCCTTGGGCCGGGGCTTCGCGATGTTGGACGGAGCCAACGCGCTCAACTGCTTGCCTTCTTCAACGGTGGTGTCTGCGGCCGGCGTCGTTGACGCGGCAGGCGGCGCGGTCTGTGACGCGGGCGAACAACTGGCGGACACCATCGCCCCGATGAGGACGAATGCAGCAATCCGTCGCATGGCCGCCTACTTGGAGTCCGCTGTGCCGAGGCGCGCGGGGCGCTCGGTCAGCACGCGACCATCCGCCAGTGTCAGCGAACGGAAAATTCCCGCCGGCTCGCCGCTCCGCACCGGATTCACCACCACGGTGACCTTGTCGCCAGGCTTGATGATGTTTGACTTCCAGCCCGCGCGAACGAGGTAGGTCGGGCTGGTGAGCTCGACACCCCACAGCACCTCTTTGCCCTTCTCGTCTGGAACGAGCACTTCGATCCACGTGTGCGGATTCTGCCACCGGAATTCCTTCACGGTGCCGACCAGCTTCACTTCCTTCGTGCGATCGAACGCGGCTGGCGAGTGGTGCGCGAGAACTGGAACGGCGCACGCGAGCATCAGGGCCGCTCCGAACAGTACCTTCTTCATTGCTCCTCCTACCGACGCCCCTACCCGGGCCGGCTATCGAACGTGAACCTTGGACGACGTGCTCTGCAGATGCTCGTTCAAGTCAGGCAGACACTCGACTTCTCCGATGTCGTGATCGTCCACGCGATTCCAGCGGCGGACGCCTTTCCACTCGCCTTCCCAGTTCTTCGGATCGGTGAGCGTCATCGCGATCTCGAGCGTCTTGCCGTCGTTGATCATGCGGATGCGCTCGATGATGCGGAGCTCGTCGCTCGCCGGGACGCCCTGATCGACCCAGTGATGGGGATCGTTGATGAAGTTCTTCGTCTCCACGACGAGCGTGTCGCCTTCCCAGCGGCCGATGGACTCACCGTTGAACGTGCGCACGACGATATCGGGATCGGTATGCGGACGGCCATCGAGATACACCACCCGCATGCTGTTCATGAACTCGCTAATCATGTAGATCGCGGTGGGCATCTGAATCATCGCGATTGGCCACACGCGCGTCATGATGATCGGGACGCCAGCCGGCCAACACGCGCCGATGTCGTCGCGATAGACCTTGCCTTCCTTGCCTGCCTGCAAATACGCGTCGCGGTGCTTCTGCGCTTCAGGCTTCAGCTTGGGAATGGTCGCTGGCCCAAACAGCCAGCCCTGAATGCCGGGGCTGTTGTCGATGAACCAGTTGCCGGTCAGGTTGAACGGCGCCGCCGGACGCGATTTCGAGAGATTGGCCGGCGCGAGCGCGCTCAGGGGTTCAGGTGGCGTCTGCGGTTGAGTCTGCGCCTGCGCACACAGCTGCGCCGCGCCTACCGCAAGACCGGCCGCAAGCACCAGCGCACCCGCAACGCGGCGGCTAGCTGACCTAATCATCGGGACCTCCAGTGGACCGGACAGATTCTATTCCCGACGAGGTCGGAAGTCGCTGCAAAAAAGGCTCGCAACCCGTGATGCGATCTGCACGATTGGAAGTAAGATCGCACCTCCCCCGGAAATGTCATCGCAGCCAGTGAGCATGTCCGCTCTTTCAGACAGCGCGGCGACAGCACAGCTCGAGGTGCAGTCGCAGACACGGCCCGCGTTAACGGCGGTTCCCGATCGCGCCGCGCGCGAAGCGGCGGCCGCAGTCGCGCGACTCGCGTACTGTGAACAATTGAGAGATGTGCGCGAGCGTCGCGGTATCACCCTCGCCGAGATCGCCGAGCGCAGCAAAGTGAGCGAGGGACTCTACGCCGCGCTCGAGCGCGCCGATGTGTCCCGGTGGCCCATGGGCATCTATCGGCGCTCGTTCTTCCGCGCCTACGCGCTCGCCCTCGGCCTGCCAGTCGAAGCCGCGCTCAGCGAATTCCTGCTGCTCTTCCCCGAGGAAGACGATCAGCCAATATCCCCCGGGCTTGTAACCTCGTCCGGACCGTTGCGCATGACCCTGGCCGGCCGCACGTGGATGCGCGCTTCGCGGCTGCAACTGGTCGCGGCGCTCGTCGACCTCATCATGGTCGCCGCCACCACTGCGGCGGTCGTCTGGTGGATGCCGATAGGCATTGGTACTGTGGCTGCGGTCGTCACTGTGATTTACTACACCCTGGCCACAGCATGCTTTGCCTGCTCGCCTGCCACATGGTGGCTTCGCTCACGAGGCTATCGAAAACGCGCCAAGGCACTGCGCCTGGCGCGAGGATAAACGGCGCCCCTGGCGCGCTGAGCACGAGGACTAATTCATCATGGTTTTCGGTGCGTATAGGCTGAAGGAATATCAGTCACAACGAGCCTTCGACTGTAATCTTCCGGCCGCGAGAACGGAGCGGCCGGTAGTCACTCACAAACGACATCCCACGAATCGTCCGCGTACGTGGACGCTGACGCTCGCGGTCCTGTTGACCGCGACGATCGTGTTCGCCCAGCAGAAACCCTTCGAACCACAAGTCGGACAGGCGGGTAAGGATGTCGTGTGGGTGCCGTCGCCCGAGGAGACGGTCAAGAAGATGATCGAGATGGGCGAGATCACGCCGCAGGACTTCGTCGTCGATCTCGGGTCCGGTGATGGTCGAAACGTGATCGCCGCAGCAAAGCGTGGTGCGCAAGCGCTTGGCGTCGAATACAACCCCGACATGGTCGAACTGTCGAAACGCCGGGCGAAGGAAGCAGGCGTCTCGGAGAAAGCGCAGTTCGTGCAAGGCGACATGTATCAGGCCGAGTTCTCGAAAGCCACGGCACTCGTCCTCTTCCTGTTGCCGAGCAATCTGCTCACGCTCCGTGACAAGTTCGCCAACCTGCGTCCCGGCACGCGCATCGTCTCGAACACGTTCTCCATTCAGGACTGGACGCCAGACAAGACGGAGACCATCGGCGGCGACTGTTCGAGCTGGTGCACCGTGATGCTCTACATCGTCCCGGCGAAAGTCGATGGAACGTGGAAGCTGCCCCAGGGTGAGCTCGCGCTGAAGCAGACGTATCAGACCTTCACCGGAACGTTCACGACCGCCGGGAAATCAACGCCAATCACCAACGGCAAGGTTCGTGGTACGCAGATCTCGTGGAGTGCAAACGGGCAGGACTACGAAGGCGTCCTCAAAGGCAATCAGATCGAAGGCACCGCGCGCACAGGCAGCGCCTCGACGAACTGGACGGCGACCAAGCAGTAGGGCGACGCCATCGTCGCCCGTCTCCTATTTCGTCGACGATGGCGCAGGATTGCGAATGATCTGCGCGAAGTAGTTCGTGATCCCGTCGGGATCCGACAGCCAGATCGTCCGTAGACCCGCGCTGAAGTTCCCGAGCGGCGTATCGATCTTCACCGACTGCGCCTTCGCCTTGACGTCCACCGCTTCCACATCGCTGATGACGTACTGAATACCGGCAGTGCGCGTGTTGGCGCGGGCCGTCGGTCCAAAACTCATCACGTTGACCGTCGTCTCACCGTGGCGGAACGGATACTTCGTCACGCCGAGCAGCGCGTCTTTGACCGGCGGCAATTCATCGAGCCCCACGAAGTCGCGATAGAACGCGCGGCTCTTCTCGAGATCGGTCACCGTCAGACCAACTTCCATCGACTGATACACCGCCGGCGCGGCGTTCGGAATCACGACGAGTTCGACCCACTGGTTCTCAGGGTCGAGGACCATCGCGCGCCGACCATTCGGCGTGTCCCGGAATTGCGGCGGCGCATAGCCATGCTCGACAAAACGCGCCGTCACGGACCGCTCATCGGGAAAGAAGAACGTAAAGACGCGAAGCCCGCTCACCTCTTTCACGGGACCGGATGCGTAGTCCTTCGCGGCGGGCGTCGCCTGCAGCTTCACTTGGCCACTGCCGACCTGGAACAGGATCATCGTTCCGCCACCGGGCATGCGCAGCGGCGGCAGTGCCTTGAGTCCGAGCACGTCGCCGTAGAACCCTGTCATCGTCGCTGAGTCGGTCGAGAATCGACGGAACACATTCATCGACGGCTGCGTCGAGAGCCCGGCGAGGGATGACGCCTTCGTCGTCTGCGCTGATGCGGTATTGGCAACGACGAGGGTGAGCATGCTGAGCGCGATCAATGTCTTCATGGTTTACCTGCCGAGAATCCAGATGACCGTGAGCACATCGCCGAGGCACACCGTACCGCCGGCATTGGTGCCTGTGGGCCGGAGCGTCAGAATCGGCGCCTCCCAGCGTAGCGTATTCGCGCGCGTCGCGCCGCTCATCTGCATCGTGCCCGTGCACGTGCCTCCGCCGGCCTGCGGTGCGGCGGTCACGGTGACGTTGCCAAAGAACTGTGACTCGGGCGCATTGCCAGATACCTGTCCCGAGAATGTGGCCTGCCAGCCAGACCATGACGGTTCCGTGAAGAGGATGGTGCCTTCAACATTTCGATCGGACTGGCGGAACGTCGCACTGATACGAGTGGGAAAGAATCGTCCATTCTGTTGAAAGTCCGATGTGCCCGTCCAATTGCCGGCGACGGAGACGACACCCGATGGTGGTGGCGTGTTGCTTGGCCCGCCAGGATTCCCCGATCCCTCGTCATCGTTACCGCACGCGCCGACAACGACTAACGCGACGAGCAGCCATGCGCGGTGCTTGAACAAGTGAGCCATACAGCGCGAGATGTTAGATCGAAGTGGGCCGAATCGTGTGTCGAGTCGTGGGTCGAATAAGTCCGCGGCTCCGAGACTCTCTGAGATCGACGGGCCTTCATTCTGGGCCGATCTGAGACATCGTGTGCGCCCGCGGCACGGCGTTTCTCCCTTCTGCACCGGGCTTTTCTGGCACGGTCCACGCAGCGATCCCCGCGCGGCTAACAGATTTGTGAGCGCCAACGACCGTGTTGATTCAACGACCTGACATTCGGCTGTCGAACGTGCTCGCCGGACTCTCGTACGCGCTAGACCTGACCGAGGGACAACGCGAGGGCCACGCCATCCGCAGCTGTCTGATCGGCATGCGGATCGCCCGGGAACTGCGGTTGCCGTCCGAGCAGCGGTCGGCGCTGTTTTATGCGCTGCTGATGAAAGACCTCGGATGCTCGAGCAACGCGGCACGATTCGCCGTGCTGTTCGGCGCCGACGATCACCGCGTCAAGGCCGATCTGAAAACGACTGACTGGCCGAAAGCGCTCGAGGCCTTCCGCTTCGTCGCGCGCAATGTGGCGCCGGGACAGTTCTGGCTGACGCGCGCGTTCCAGATGCTTGGTGTGCTGACGCGCGGGCCCGAGGGCGCTCGCGAGGTTGTACTCACGCGCTGCGAGCGCGGCGCCGATATCGCGCGGATGCTCGGCTTTCACGACGACACGGTGCAGGGAATTCGTGCACTCGACGAACACTGGGATGGTGCCGGTCAGCCTTACGCGTTGCGCGGCGATCAGATTCCACTACATGCGCGCATTGTCGGTCTGGCGCAGACCGCAGAGGTGTTCTTCACGACCTATGGCGTTGACTCCGCGTACGACATGGCGATCGCACGCAAGGCGTCATGGTTCGACCCCGAGATCGTCGAGGCGTTCGTTGCGTTCCGCGCCGACATCGAATTCTGGCGAGCGCTCGCCGAGGACGACGCGCAGGCGCAAGTGACGCTACTCGAACCTGCCGATCGCGTCATCGTCGCCGACGAGGATCGCCTCGATCGCGTCGCTGAGGCGTTTGCGTTGGTGATCGACGCGAAGTCACCGTGGACGTTCCAGCATTCACGCGGTGTTGCCGCGACCGGCGTCGCGATCGCCGAGGTGATGGGCTATGCCGACGAGCAGGTTCGTGAGATCCGCCGTGCGGCACTCCTGCATGACATCGGGAAGCTCGGCGTGTCCAGTTTGATCCTGGACAAACCGGCCGCGCTCACCGAGGACGAGTTCCGGGCAGTACGGCGTCATCCCGTAGCCACGCGAGAGATTCTCATGCGCACCGGCTGCTTCAGGCACCTCGCCAGCGCCGCCGCATCGCATCACGAAAGGCTCGATGGGAGCGGCTACGACCTCGGCCTCGATCGCAGTTCGTTGCCGATGCTGACGCGCGTGCTGTGCACCGCAGATGTGTGCGACGCGTTGCGCGCCTCGCGCCCGTACCGGCAAAGCATGCCAATCGAACGTGTGCTGGACATCATGAGGCGCGATGTCGGGAATGCGATTGACCCGACCTGCTTCGAAGCCCTCCAGATTGCTGTTCATGACGAGACGCTCGATCGCCAGAGCGCGACCGAGGTGCCAGCGGTGAGGCTCGTGTCCGCGCTCGCGGAGGACTATCGCCAGGCGGCTTAGCTGGTTCGTGGTTCGTGGTTCGTGGTTCGTGGTTCGTGGTTCGTGGGTCGTGGGTCGTGGGTCGGGGTTAGTGGTTGGCCGCAACGTCGCGCTTATATCCGTCACACTGGCGCACGGGCAGCGCGGGATATTTCGCGAACCGCGAATCGA
Organism: Acidobacteriota bacterium; assembly: GCA_046765795.1. Taxonomy (GTDB): domain Bacteria; phylum Acidobacteriota; class Vicinamibacteria; order Vicinamibacterales; family UBA2999; genus Gp6-AA40. The sequence goes on from JBKPRH010000203.1 coordinate 12,315, forward strand.
CAAACGATAACTTGCAGAGGGAGAACGTCGAGCCGCGTGCGCTGGTGATGACCTGCGCGTGCTCGCACGTGCCGCACAATCCGCGATCGCGCGGATAACCGCTCACTGTGTCCGCAGACGTAAGCGCTCCAACGTGCCCTGATACGGCGTGATCTCGCCGGGGGTGATGGTCACATCGAATGTCGCCGTCCGAAAACCGGCAAGCCTGATCTCGACGTAGTGCGTGCCTGGAGCGAGAAGCAGCGGCTCGCTTGCTCCGTCGAAGTCTTCTACAAGACCTGCAAAGACGCCATCGACGTACACCTGTGCCGTGGACGGCGCGATATCGAAGCTGACGCCACCGCACGGCGCTGAGGCCTCACACGATATCGCCGCGGGCAACGACGATGCGGCGGTCACGACGCTCGATGGAGCGGGCAGCGAGGCGACGTTCGAATACGTGTTCGGCGCCGGCGGCGCGGCGCTGTACGGCGGATATCCGGGCGTCGGCGAGAACGGATCGTATGGATAGGCGTACGGGTAGATCACCGGATAGCCGACCACCATACCAAAGCCAACATTGGATCGCGGCCTGAAGCCAGCCACTCGACCGCGGCTATGAACGCGATTGGAAATACGGGCGTTTGGGACAACGCTCGATTGCGGCCGCGGAATCGGCCGACTAATGAACGCCGGATCGATCGGCCGCGGGAGACCGAAGGTCGGACGCTGATCGAGAGGAGAAGGCGGAGTCGGCTGGTTGACGCGAACTTCGTTGACCTGAACCGGTCGAACGATCACCGCCCCGTCCTGCGCGCCGCGGTGCTGCGCCGATGCAGCGACGCTCAGGAATGCGATTGTCCCGAGCATACCGACGACAGAGGAGATGGCTCGTCCGCGCATGGCACCCTCCTTCTCCTGGTCCGCTGTGTCATCGACAGCGAACACCCGGAGACGGCCAATACAGCGTTGAGCAACTCCCCTGCCAGTGGTAATCACCCGCCTGCCTCAGTCTTCTTACGACTGAGACAAGCGAGTGACCTGACTCGACTCTAGTAGCTTATCGTCGAGGTGTTCGAGACGACTTCACTGACGGATGATCGTCAGGAAATCACCGCCCGACTGGTTGCCCGCGGCGTCGTACGACCTCACCGTGATGTAGTTCGTGCCCGGGACGAGCGCAATCGGGATGCTCCAGTTCGCCGTACCGTTCGCCTGGCCGAGGACGCCCGACTGGTCGTTCGAATACATCACTCGAACGACACCGACATTGTCCGCTGCCGTCCCGCTGATCGTGACTGACGACGCCGAGGTAACGAGGGTATCTCCGGCCGTGGGACCCGTGATCACAATCGTCGGGCGCGTCGTATCGGGGCCAGTGCTTCCACCGGTCGAGCCACCGCTGGTTGTGCCAGCATACGTCACACTCACAGTGTCGACGCCAGAGTTGCCAGCAGCGTCGAGCGCGGTGATGGTGATGTTGTTCGTCCCGGTCTGCAGCGGGATGCCCGCGCTCCAGTTCGACGTGCCAGACGCCACACCGCTGACACCGCGGTCGCTCGACCATCTGACCTGCGTCACGCCGACGTTGTCGGTCGCCGTGCCACCGAGATTCAACGTCGCACCGCTCGCGGTGTAGGACGAATTGAGAGTCGGCGTCGTGATCGTGGCGACCGGCCGGGTCGTGTCTCCAGTCGTCGGCGGAGGCGTCGTCGGCGGCGGCGTAGTCGTCGTCGCGCTGCGAACGACGGTCAGGAAGTCACCCGCCGACTGGTTGCCTGCGGCGTCGTACGACCTCACGGTGATGTAATTCGTGCCGGCCACGAGCGCAATTGTGGTGCTCCAGTTCGTCGTACCACTGGCCTGGCCGAGAACGCCGCTCTGATCGTTCGAGAACATGACCCGCGCGACACCGACGTTGTCTGCGGCAACTCCGGTGACGGTGATCGACGAGTATGACGTCGAGAAGGTATCACCAGAGGTCGGACCGGTGATCGCAATCGTCGGACGCGTCGTGTCAGGACCGGTGCTTCCACCGCCAGTCGACCCACCATCCGTCGGAGGCGGCGTCGACGGCGGCGGCGTCGAACCGCCACCAGTTGTCGCATTCATGACCCACGAGAACTGCTGTGAGGCGGTCAGCGTGCCATCACTCGCGCGGGCCGTGACGTTGTAGGTGCCTGCAGTCGTCCCCGTGCCCGAGATGTAGCCGGTGCTCGCTTGGACCGAGAGCCCCGGAGGCAAACCCGTCGCACTGTATGTCAGCGGCTGCGACTGCGGATCGGATCCGACCAACTGCAGCGAAGTAGGCTGACCGACCGTGGACGACCGAGTCCCCGGATTCTGAAGCGTCGGTGCGGCGTTGCTATACCCGCAAACCTCCACGGAGTTGGGCCCTTCCACCTGCGACGAGAGCAGGTAGGCCGAAACCGCAAAGCAATAGCGTTGGCCAGCAACCGCGGTGGTAAAGGCATATTGGGTGGAGGAACCCGCGTCCAAATGTTGGGAGTACTGTCCCGACGCCGTGCCCACATGAACCCGGTACCCTACGGTGGTACTACTCGGGTCCCATTGCAACGTGATTGTGTCTGCTGCCGCCTGTTTCGCGGCCACCACTGTCAACACGCATACTGTCGCCAGCAGCGCACACTTCGAGCGCAAGGTTCGAAAAGCCATCATTGTTTGTTTCTGATCGGGAGCGCAGGGAGAGTGCGCGGTCCCGTCTGCACATGAGTGCAGGAATCGGGCCGCTTCTTACCTCAACCGCAGTACGTTGGAGATTTTTGTCTGATCGAACACGAAAGCCGTGCACCTCGTTCTGTGCGCACGGCGTTTCGTGTATGAGGAATTACACGAATGTACTGTGAACTACTGATTTGGAACGAGGCTCACTTGAATGCGCTTCACAAATTTCACCGGCGCACCATCGACCATCGCTGGTTGGTACTGCCAATTCTTTGCGGCAGTTGTCGCCATGCGATCGTATTGGGCATTCACCGGGACGCGCATCATCGCTGATTCGACGTTGCCATTGGTGTCGATGACAAGTTCCAGTACACCCGACTTCGCCACGGTTACCTTGCCCGGGAACGCCGGAATCTGCTGACGAATGGCCTGCGGCGGAACCACGTTGCGATCTTCCGATGTGTAAAGTTTGGGTGACTGTATGGTTGCTGATGGTCCCGGGGGCAACACCGTCTGGGTGACCACGGGAGCCGGGGCGGCCGGCGGGGGCACCAGCGCCTTCGAACTCAGTTCGTAAAACCCGATCGCCAGCGTCTTGAGATCCGCGAGCGGCGACTGGGACGCGGCCACTGCGATGTCAGGGTCGCCCAGGCCGTCGAGCATCTCCTTGAAACCAACGGAGGCCCGACCGAAGTCCTGGCGATCGAATGCCGCCTTTGAATCCTTGTATTTCTCCTGAAGAATCGACGGCAGCATCCGCTTGCGCGCATCGGCGATCGCCGTCCGCATGCGCGGTGGGATTTCGTCGGCGTCCGGACGATAGAGCGGATCTGCGGAGACCATCGACTCGATGGCACTGTCAGCCTCTGCACGGCGGCCGACCGCGAGCAGGCAGAGCGTGCGATACAGGGCGATCGCCCGACGCTCTTCGCGCGGCGAGTCAACGTTGCTCAATGCGTTCAGCATCGACAGCGCACTGGTGTATTCCGCCGATGCATAGAGCTGGCGGGCCGCTTCGAGAGAATCCTGGGCGTGGAGTCTCGGGCCCGACAACAGGAGCACCGCGATGGTGCATGTTGCGACCGAAGCATTCATCCGCATGGCTACTTCTTCCTCATGTCAACGCTCACTTTGGCGGGTCCTGCGAGCGTCACGGTAGTCACCACCCGCTTCTCTCCGAGCTCGGGATGGCGGAACACGACTTCGTGCGGGCCGATGCTGACCTGCACGCTGCCGATCGGGGTCTCGCCGACTTTCTCACCGTCCACCCAGACTTCGGCCCAGGGCACGGCGTTGAGCGCCATCGGCGCTTTCGGAAGATCGAGCTTCACATTTGCGGTCTGACCCGGCGTCACATTCACGGTCTTCACCGCGCGGTAGCCGATCGCTTCGTTGACCAGTTCGAGTTCGTGGCGGCCAACGGGAACCATGATGCGGTCCGTCTGACTGCTGCCGAGCAGACGCTGGTTCTCAAAGAGCTGCACCTGCACCGGCGCGTTCACCGCAATCCAGCCAGAGACCGGTGCGTTCTTGGGCGCCGTCATCGGCACCATCAGCGACGCGGTCGTGCCCGCTTCGATCGTGACGCGCTGCGTCACCGGACCGAGATCGTTTTCGACCGTCACCGTGTGCTGACCCGGCGAGAGACCTTCTGCCGTCAGTGGGCTCTTGCCCAACACACGGCCATCCACTGTCACCGTCGCACCGGCCGGCTCCGTCCGAATTTGCAGTTCACCAAGCGAGCTCGCCGCGCGCGGAATCTCGATGAACTGCGAGACCTCTCCGCCCGGCGTAATCATCACGGGAATCGATCGCACATCACCGTCGGTCACGAGTTCGACGACGTGACGTCCCGGCTTGAGTTGCAGACTGAGCGGCGTCATCCCGCGCTGCTGACCATCAACGACGACGGTTGCACCGCCAGGATTGGTCTGCACCGACAGCGTGCCGAGACTCTCCGGAGCGGTTGCCGGCGACATGATGCGGCCGACCGCGAGGGTACCGCCCGATGTGAGCGCCACGAGAACGATGGCAGCCGCGATCCAACGGCCACGAATAAACGGCGTGCTCTTCTCCATGACGTTCTCGGCCTCCTCAGTTCGGCTGTCTTCGCGCGCCTGAGCGTCCTTGGCCGGCGGGGTGACCGCGGGAGCAACCGGAGACTCAGGGCGTGTGGCTGCCTGGGGGTGCATTGATGGGACCGCTTGGGGACGTGACAACGGAATGCTCGGCACCGGCGCGACGACGGCAGGGCGCGGCGGAAGGACCGCCTGAGGACCCGGCTTTGGTGCCGCGGGCACCGGCGCGGCCGTCGGCACTGCGGGCATCGCATTCGTCATTGCCGGTGGACGCGGTGCCACGGGCGCGGGCGTCGTTTCCGGAACGGCGACCTTCCCACTGTCAGCAGCGACGCGAGCGTGATACCTCGAGAGGAATGACTTCAACGCGGCGACTTCCGCGATCGGATCGCTGTAGTGCAGCACACGATCCAGTTCGGCCCACGCCTCGAGCGCCGATGGAAATGGATTGCGAGAATCGAGTTGAATGGCGCGCATCAGCCAGTCGCGCAATGCGGCGGGCAGGGGCTCGATCGCGCCAGACGCCGAAAGCGCCCAGGTCCCGTTCGCCATGTCGGCGATTCGCGCCGGGTAATCGTCTTCAGCGAGTGGGCGACCGATGATCAGCGCGAGTGCCGTGACGCCCGCCTGGGTGATGTCGCTACGCCGATCGAACTGCGGCCCGGAGCCGGTACGCGGCAGCGGAATGCGGAGCGCCTTCCAATACTGCTCGTGCGTGTAGTGGAGCTGATCGAGTGCCGCGCCCAGCACGTGCTCGACGAGCACCAGCCGCGCCTGCGGCGTGACGATAATGCGCTCGGGACCAACCGCGCCGTGACTGACGTCCGGCATCTTCTGGTGCAGAAGCGCGAGGGCATGAATGAGCTGACGAATGAGGCAGAGTGCCGCGTTGGTCTCGATCGGGAGCACCCGCGATTCCGCGAAGGAGAGAATCTCCGAGAGACGCGTCCCCTGCACGTGCTCGGAGACGATCGCGAGCGTGGTCCCAGTGGTGCCAACCCGCTCGACGCCGCGCACGCGGCCGTAGTGCTCCGACTGGAACGACGACAGCCGGCTGACGCGATCGCGCAGCGCAAATTCAAACGAAGAGACCGCCGTGAGTTCCTCGCGAAGCGCCAGCAACTCGAGCGACTCGTTTTTCGCACTGACACTCAGACGCCGCTGGCCAAGTCCATCTTGAAAAGCGACGGGTGTCGATGACGTTGTGCGTGCAAAAGCAGGGTCCATACTCGTCCGCTAAGGGCCTGACGAGTGCCATCTTCGTGCCGCCAGCGACGAAGTTGACGTGAGGGCGGGGAATCCCGCGCAAGTAACGGAAATTGCGCGGGTTTTACGAGATGCGCCGCCGTCGGCGTCCAGCACGCTTGCGCTGGTCGCTTACAGGAACGTTGGCGTAATACAAAATCCGTGAGTTGGCCACTCACAGGCGGCTGGCGATTACGCGGGTCGTGCGTTCACGTTCAAACCGCCGTCCAGAATGATCTTCGCGCCGTTGTAGTAGCGCGCGCGATCGGACGCGATGAATACCACCGTATCCGATACTTCGTCCATCGTCGCCCAGCGGCCAGCGAGAATCCCCATCCGCTTACAGAAGCTGGCGACGAATTCCTCTTTGGTGACGTTCTGCTGTTTGGCCATGTTCTCGGCCCAGGCCTCTCGGCCCTCGGTGCCGACCAGTCCCGGGACGATGGTATTGACCGTGATCTGCTGACTGGCGAGATCGGTCGCCAGATAGCCGGTAGCCTGGTTCATCGCGGCGTTGTTCAGACCGTGAGTCAGCGCCGGCGCCCAGACAATCGTCGAGGCTGTTCCGCTGATGTTGATGATGCGACCGGTACCGTCG
>JBKPRH010000204.1:0-6445 GCA_046765795.1 Acidobacteriota bacterium
CTGTGTAGAAGCGCAGGGCCTTGTTCTGATCGTCAACCATGAGGCTCGTCATCTTGATTCGCATATGTGTAGGGCGGGTCCTTTGGGACCCGCCGTTCCAGTGTGCCGAATTCGGCCCGCCCTATGCTTCTCGAAAATTGCGACTCGGCGTCGTGGTGTCCGGGTTCCGCCTTCGCGTGAAGCTACGGCGGACCACCGTAGCCTTGTGCGGAGGTGGTTAGCCGGACTACGGCAGGCAGCGCTGCCATCAGGCTCAAACACCCTGGCGTGAGATGGCTGACTCGCCCCGGCACTGATACGAGTGTCCTGACGCGTCGCCGGTATGCAGACGGCGTCTCACCCACTCGTTGTGCGAAGAGCGTGCTGAAGCTGCCCAGGCTCGAGAAGCCGACCTCCATGCATGCGTCGGTTACGGAGTACTCGCCGCCGGCAAGCAACGTCTTCGCGAGCTCGATGCGCGACGCGATGCGGAATTGATGCGGCGTGACGCCGAACACTGCCTCGAACTGACGGATGAAATGAAACGGCGAGATGCGGACCTCGCGGGCGAGTTGCTCGATCGTCGGCGACGGCTCGCGCGACTCGCGCAGCAGATCGCGTGCGCGGCACAGCCGCCGGAAGCCTTCGTGTCTCAGGAGCATCGCACAGCGATCCTCGCATAGAATTCCCGCGGGTGCCCCTCTCCCCTGGAACGCGCCTCGGCCCGTATGAGATCACCGCCCAGATCGGTGCGGGCGGCATGGGCGAGGTCTACCGGGCGACCGACACCAACCTGAAGCGCGCGGTTGCCATCAAGGTGATTGCCGCCAGTGTCTCGTCGGACCCGGATCGTCTCGCGCGTCTGCAGCGCGAGGCCGAAGTGCTCGCCTCACTGAATCACCCGAACATCGCCCATATCCACGGCCTCGAGAAGAAGGATGCCGCGATCGCCCTGGTCATGGAACTGGTCGAGGGCCCGACGTTAGCGGAACGCATTCACGCCGGGCCCATTCCCGTGAATGAATCGCTGGCCATCGCGCGTCAGATTGCCGACTCACTCGAGGCGGCGCACGAGCGCGGCATCGTCCACCGCGATCTCAAGCCCGCCAACGTCAAGGTGCGCGACGACGGCACGGTGAAGGTGCTCGACTTCGGACTCGCCAAGGCGATGGAAACGCCGTCGGCGATGTCGTCATCGTTGTCGCTCTCGCCGACGATCACGACACCGGCGATGACCCAGATGGGTCTCATTCTCGGCACGGCCGCTTACATGAGTCCGGAGCAGGCGCGCGGCAAGACGGTCGATCAGCGCACCGACATCTGGGCGTTTGGCTGCGTGCTCTTCGAGATGTTGACCGGCAAGCGCGCGTTCGATGCGGAAGACGTGTCGCTCACGCTGGCGCGTGTACTCGAACGCGACCCCGACCTCGCGGCATTGCCGGCCGTCGTGCCTCCTCGCCTCAGGCGCGTCATCGAAGTGTGCCTGCGAAAAGATCCGCGCCAGCGGCTCCATTCGATGGGCGATGTGCGGCTTGCGCTCGAAGGTGTCTTTGAAACCGCCGCACCGGCGATGACCGTCGAGCAGGGACCTGCCCGTCGTCCACTGTGGATACGTCTGGCGCCGTACGCAGCGCTCACCGCCATGGCGGCTGCAGCCGTCGCGTTCGTGGCGCTTCGTCCCGGTCAGCTCCCGCAAGTTACGCGTTTCCAGATTCACGCGCCGACCGGATCGACGCTGCCGCTGGGTACGCCCGCTGTCTCGCCAGACGGACGCACCATCGCCTACACCATGACCGACGCCCAGGGCGTCACACGCATTCACGTGCGCCCCCTCGATCGCATCGACACTCGCGTGCTTCCCGGAACCGAAAACGCCATACATCCCTTCTGGTTCGCCGACGGCCGGTCATTGGCGTTCGCCACAATCCCAGACAACTACTTGAAGCAGGTCGATGTGGGTGCTGGATCACCCCGAACACTCTTCTACGTGCCTGGCCCCTGGCACGGAACGGCGAACCAGGACGGCACACTCCTCGTGGTTGCGGGCGGCGGCATCTCGCGGTGGACCAACGGCGAGAAGCCTGTGCTCGTACCGCGACCAAACGGCGAACCTGCAGGAGCGTTTCCGTTCTTTCTCCCTGATGGGCAGCGGTACCTGATCCTCGAGAATTCGAACGAGAGGGCGTCGATACGACTGGCGAGCCTCGGTTCTCGAGAGCGAACCCTCGTCGTGGACACCGTGAATGGCGCAGCGCTGATGACCCGGACTCCTGTGGGCAAGTCGTATCTGCTGTTCGTTCGCAACAGCGACTTGGTGGCCCAGGAATTCGACGAGACGGCGGGCGTCGTCCGCGGTTCGTCGAAAGTAATCGTCAACGACATCGGTCTGGTGGCCAACCCGCCGCTTCGTCCGGCGGTTGGTGCCTCAAACGGAGTGCTCGCCTATCAGAGCGGTGGCGTCGCTGATGTGCCGCCGCTCATGTGGGTAAATCGATCGGGTGGCGAAGTACAGAGGCTGTCACGCCGAGCATCGGTCAGGGACCCGCGGCTGTCTGCCAACGGCGAACGTGTGCTGGGAACCCGGTTTGGCACCGGCTTGAGCGAGATCTGGATCACCGACTTGCAGCGGGGAGCCTCGACGCAGATCACGTTTTCGCGCAGCGCCTTCGATGCGGTGTGGTCGCCTGACGGGACGAAGATCGCATATCGCCGCGTCGACGGAGCCGCCGTGATCGCAGGCATCGACGGCAGCGGCGAGCGTCAGATTGCGAAGGCCGTGAATCGATTGTGGGACTGGTCGCGGGATGGTCGAATGGTGCTGCTGGGTATCTCGGGCGGATTCACAATCGTTCCAATGAACGGCTCCGAGAAATCGATTGTCATCCCACCGCTCAGTGGACGGCTGCGCGAAGGCTACTTCTCGCCAGACGGTCGCTACATCGTGCTCGTCTCGGACGAATCCGGGCGTGACGAGGTCTATGTCCAAGCGATGCCGCCCGCGTCGTTCCGCACGAAGATCTCCATTAACGGTGGCATTCTTCCGCGATGGCGCGCGGATGGGAGAGAGCTGTTCTTCGTCTCGCCCGACTCCACCATGATGTCGGTAGACATCAACACTGGCGCGACGTTCTCGGCCGGCATACCGCGTGAGTTGTTCAAGGCCGCAAGCGGGCGGAATCTGATCTATGGGTATGCGGTCCGCAACGACGGACAGCAGTTCCTGATGCCAGGACGCGACGTGCAAGCGGAAACGTGGCCGATCACCGTGGTGTTGAACTGGTGGGCCGAGCTCGAGTGAGAAGTATCATCGCCTGATGTTTTGTTCCTTGGGAGACACACTCATGAGATCGAAGGGTCTTCTCGCAATTACTGCATGCGTGTTGGTATCCGGTGTGGCGCTCGCCCAGAATGCGCCGCCGCGACTGCCGCCGCCTCCGGCCAATCCGCCCGTGCCGTCGGTGCAGGCACCGGCCGATCCGGGCTACGAGGCGCTCATCAAGACCTGCAAGACCCCGCCTCCCGCGGGACGCGGTCGTGGCGGTGGCGGCGGAGCGGGCCGAGCGGGTGGCGCTCCTGCACAGGTGCCGGGCATCCGCGAGTACAAGGTCGAAGCGATTCCGGGCGTGATTGCCGCGGGCCAGCAGTGGAAGTTCCTCTGGCAGGAAGTCGGCAACAACGGCGATGGCATCGTCGGCACCGACGATGGCGCATTGCTGGTCGCGCAGAACGACAACAGCAAAGTCGTCAAACTCGACAAGGACGGCAAGCCGTCCGTCGCGTACTCCGACACGCACACTGGTGGCGCGCTGTCGATGAACAAGAAGAAGTCGCTGTTCATCGTCGAGCGCGGGCTGCGCGCGAACGTGACGCAGCTCACGCCGCAGCGCAAGGTGCTGGCGGACAGCTATCAGGGCGAGCCACTCGACTGCATCGGCGGCGTCATCAACGATCTCACCGCTGACAGCAAGGGCGGCGTGTACTTCACGATGGGCGGTGTCTACTACGCCGATCCGAAGGGCGTCGTCACGAAGTACGGCATGACCACGCCGAACGGCATCGTCCTCAGCGCCGACGAGAAGACGCTCTACGCGACCAACGGTCCGGCGATGGCGGCGTTCGATGTGCAGCCTGACGGCTCGCTGACGAACCAGCGTGAATTCGCGAAGCTCGCCAGCGGCGGAGACGGCAGCACCATCGACAAGGATGGCCGCGTCTACGTCACCACGAACGCCGGCGTCGAAGTCCTTGGACCGGACGGCAAGAACCTGGGCGTTATCCCGACGCCGCGCGGCGTGATCACTGCGGCATTCGGTGGCAAGGACAAGAAGACGCTGTATATCCTCGCGCGGGGAGCTACGCAGGCCGACGGCACCGAAGTCGCGAATGCGGCGCAGGTGTGGGCGATCCAGATGATCGCGCAGGGCTACAAGGGCCGCGCGAAATAACCAGCCACGTAGAGGCGGGTCTTCAGACCCGCCTATCGAATCTGACGGGCGTCGGTCTGCACCAGAGCCGGACCGGCGCCTGACGTGTCGATGCGGTAACTCACTCGCTCCCGAGATGACGGACAACACTCGGCATCACCCGGCATATAGCGCGCGAACTCCACGGTGAACGTGTCCGCGCCGGTGATGCGAACGGCGCCGGCTGCACGGTCGCGGGACGGTTTCATTTCGGTGGCAGAGACCATGCCCGCAAACGATCCATTCACAAACACGAACAGATTGAAGCTTTCAGGCGCGCAGCCCGGCGAGGCGGCAGTCATTCCACCGACAACCTCGATCCCATTGCGTGCGATGGCTTGATCGAGATGAAGAAAGGGCACCCAGCGCCCTCGACGCAGGGCAGCGATCGATTCCGGAGACGCGTCCTTGGGTGTGCCACACCGCTTCTCGAGTGCGAGATGCGCATCGATGGTGAGCGGCGACGACGGGACGCTGATTGGCGCGGCCATGGCGATTGTCGTGGCCGCGATCACGGAGCCAACGATGAAACGAGCGATCACTTCGTTGGTGCTGACGTGTTCTTTCGGACGTACTTCGTTTCCGCGGCCGCGCCTCCTCGCACGACCACAGACGTGACGTTGCCGCGCGCGTCCTTGAAGAACTCGAGCCCGATCGGCGTGGTGGTCGACATGAACCTGGTCTCCGACTGCACGAGCAGTGGAACTTTGGGTTCGTTCAGGCCCTTCACGAACACGAGATCTTCGGTGACGGTTACGGTGAACTCGCGCCCTGGTCCCGCCTCGTAGACGCCGGCAAGCGGTGCCACTTGTTCCGGTCGCAGCCGGACGCCCGTATCGCCCGACATGCGGACGCGGCTGCGCTCGTTCTCACAGACGTCCTCGAGTAGTTGCGTATCGGGAGACAGCACGCGCTCGCGCTTGATCGTGAACGGCTTCGTGAACACCTTCGGATCGTCGATGGTGATCTCGTAGTCCATGTGGCCGAAGTCGCGACGACGCAGACGTTCGGTCAAACGAAGCGACTCCGTCTGCGGATGTCCGGAGCTGTCGAGCCAGCCTTGATCGTTGAAGCCCGCCGATGTGATGACCAGCGTGTCACCTTCCCAGCGTCCGACCGAGTAGCCGAACCACGTCGGGTTCGGATCCTTTGGCAGATCGCGGCCATCGGTGAACACGGTGCGCGGGGGCACGTTGGCTGACTCGTAGAGCATGACGGTCAGCGATGACGTCTGCACGATCCGCGTGAGGTTGAAGAAGTTGTGATACGGCACGCTGACCGGCAGGCACTTCGACAACGGACTGTCCATCCGCGAGTCGCGCACGCGCTTGATGAACAATTCCTCAGCCCACGGCTGAATGTCTTTCGTGTCGAGGTCTTGCGCGATGTTGAAGCGGTACGACGGCCCGGCGCCCGACCAGATTCCCGACAGGTCCGGCTTGCCGTCCGCCGTTCGCGGCGCCGGCGCCGAGAGATTCGGTTTGCCGTCTGGCAACCGCGGGACTCCAGGCGTCGGGTAATTGAGCCACTGCGCGAAGACCGCGCCGGGCACGAGCAATAGTGCGAAGACGAGGGACACCGCACGACGAACTCGATTCAGGTGCATGCGGACTCCAGGGCTGAGGATTATAGCGGTATGCTAGTGTCGGCGGGGGGAGGATGCCACATGCGGCAGGTAGCTGCGCTGTCAGCTCTGCTCTGGATCTTCGTTCCTGCGATTGCTGCTGCCCAGGACGCGAAGACCATCGTCGAAGGCGCGCTGAAGGCGATGGGCGCGGAGAACCTGAACGCCATCGTCTACTCGGGTGAAGCCGCCTACGGCAATTTCGGCCAAAGCCGGACGATCTCCTTCGGTCTGTCCTCCACGTCGATCCGAAGCTATACGCGGGCGATTGATTTCACGAAGCCCGCATTCCGCGAGACCGGCATCGCCGTGCCCGTCGCCGGTCCCCGCACGCCGCCACCGACCGGACCTGCCGCGGCGCCGCGTCCCTTTGAGTTGA
>JBKPRH010000205.1:0-4805 GCA_046765795.1 Acidobacteriota bacterium
CCCGAGACTGCCGACGTACTTGTTGTGGCGCAGCGCCTGATACAGGAAGTACGGCGCGAGCGCGACGAGCGCGATCAGTGTCGCGACGCTGTAAAGGAGGTACACGCTAAGTTGTGGGAAATGTTGGTCTTACAATGCACGCAGTATAGCCCCCGCGATTGACCCTGTTCAAGGCGCCTCACTACAATCGGACTTTGGCTCTGGGCTTTGGGCTCTTGGCGTAGAGAGCGCGGGTTCAGCCTGCGCGTCGGAGGAAGCGATGGCGGTTCGGGTCGGTATCAACGGGTTTGGGCGCATTGGCCGCAACATCATGCGCGCGGCGCTGGGCACGACGGACATCGACTACGTTGCCGTCAACGATCTCACCAACGCCAAGACCTTGGCGCACCTCCTCAAGTACGACTCGATCCTCGGCAACCTCGATGCGGACGTGAAAGCGACCAGCGACGGGATCGCGGTGGGCAACGACGAGTTCAAGGTCCTGTCGGTGAAGGATCCTGCGCAGTTGCCGTGGAAGGATCTCGGTGTGGACGTCGTGTTCGAGTCGACCGGCATCTTCACGTCGAGAGACGGCGCGGCGAAGCACATCGAGGCCGGAGCAAAGAAAGTGATCGTAACCGCGCCAGCGAAGGGCCCGGACGTGACCGTCGTGCTGGGCGTGAACGACGAGAAGTACGATCCGGCCAAGCACCAGATCATCTCGAACGCGTCGTGCACCACGAACTGCCTCGCGCCACTCGCCAAGGTGATTCATCAGAAGTTCGGGATCAAGAAAGGGTGGATGACCACCATCCACTCGTACACCAACGATCAGAACCTGCTCGACCTGCCGCACAAAGATATGCGGCGCGCGCGGGCGGCGGCGCTGTCGATGATTCCGACGACAACCGGCGCGGCCTCAGCGATCGGCGAAGTGATTCCCGAACTCAAGGGCAAGCTCGATGGCTTCGCCATGCGCGTCCCGACGCCCAACGTGTCGATCGTTGACCTGAACGCCATCCTCGACAAGAAGGCGACTGGCGAAGAGGTCAATGCGGCGCTGCGCGAGGCAGCCGCGGGTCCACTCAAAGGCATCCTCGCCGTCTCGGACGACGAGCTGGTGTCGATCGATTTCAGAGGCAACCCCAACTCCTCCATCGTTGATGCGCCGTATACCAAAGTCATGGACGGAGACTTTCTGAAAGTGCTGTCCTGGTACGACAACGAGTGGGGCTACGCGACCCGCTGCGTGGATTTGCTTCGCAAGATCGTCGCGCGCGGGCTGTAATCCGTGGCCACTCGCACCATTCGCGATCTCGATCTGAAGGACAAGCGCGTCTTCATCCGCGTGGACTTCAACGTCCCGCTCAAGAAGGGCGTCATCGGCGATGACACGCGTATACGCGAGTCGGTCCCGACGATCGAATACGCGCTGAAGGCGGGCGCGCGCTCCGTCATCCTGGCGTCGCACCTCGGGCGACCGAAGGGTCAGCCCAATCCCGACATGAGCCTTCGTCCGGTAGCGACTCGCCTGAAGGAGCTGCTCGGCAGGGACGTCGGTTTTGCGGAAGACTGCATCGGACCGCCAGCCCAGCGCGCCATTGCCAGCCAGCCCGCCGGCGGCGTCGTCCTCCTCGAGAACCTGCGCTTCCACGCCGAGGAAGAAAAGAACGACGTCAATTTCGCGAAAGGCCTCGCCGCGCTCTGCGACGTCTATGTCAACGACGCGTTCGGCGCAGCGCATCGCGCGCATGCATCGGTCGAAGCGATCGTGCACCTGGTGCCACACGCCGGCGCGGGTCTCCTCATGGAAAAGGAGCTGCGCTATCTCGGCGAAGCGCTTGGCAACCCGAAGCGGCCGTTCGTCGCCGTGCTCGGCGGCGCGAAGGTGTCGGACAAGATCGAGGTCATCGAGAACCTGATCCCACGAGTCGATCGACTGCTCATCGGCGGCGCGATGGCTTACACGTTCTTCAAAGCGATGGGCAAACCTGTCGGCAAATCGCTCGTCGAAGACGACAAGCTCGATTTGGCGCGAGAGATCATTGCGAAGGCTGGCAGCGCGAAGGTTGGGGCGTCGCCCTTGCAGTTCATGCTCCCTGTCGATCACCTCGTGGCGCCGAGGGTCGAAGCCGGTGCGCCTACAGAAACGCTGCTCGTAGACGATGCGGCGATTGGCGATCGAATGGGCCTCGATATCGGTCCAGCTACCGCGAAGGCGTATGCGGCGGCGCTGCGGGACGCGAAGACCGTCGTATGGAACGGACCGATGGGTGTGTTCGAGATCGACGACTTCGCGCGGGGCACCATGGCCGTCGCCAGGGCGATCGCCGAAGTACACGGGACGACGATCATTGGTGGCGGTGATTCGATCGCGGCGGTAAAGAAAGCGGGCGTCACCGATCGCATCACGCACATCTCGACGGGCGGAGGGGCTTCGCTCGAATTCCTCGGGGGTCAGACACTGCCTGGTGTGTCGGCACTCCCTAAGGTGTAATGCAAAATGCCAGATGCGAAATGCAAACAGAGCCTGCGCAGATGTGCGGTGTTTGCTTTTGCATTTTGGAATTTTGCATTTTGAATTACAGACATCATGAGAACACCCTTCATCGCGGGCAACTGGAAGATGTACAAGTCGGTCGCCGAGACCGTGAAGTACGTCAAAGAGTTCCGCAGTCTGGTGAAGGACATCGCCGACGTCGAGATCGTGGTCGCGCCACCGTTCACCGCGCTACACGCTGCGGCGGAGGCGGCCCGCAACAGCAACGTCGTCATCGCCGCACAGGACATGTACTGGGAACGCGAGGGTGCGTTCACTGGTGAAATCAGCGCGCCGATGATTCGCGAAGCCGGCGCCGAGTACGTCATCGTCGGACACTCCGAGCGACGCACGCTGTTTGGCGAGACGGACGCGACGGTGAATCGAAAAGCTGTCGCCGCATTCGCGGCAGGACTTACACCCATCATCTGCATCGGCGAGACGCTCGATCAGCGCGAGCGCAACGAGACGTTCGAGGTCCTCGATCGCCAGATCAAAGTCGGGCTCGATGGGCTGACCGGCGAACAACTCGCGCTGCTGGTGGTCGCGTATGAACCGGTGTGGGCTATCGGCACCGGCCGCAACGCCACGCCTGCACAGGCGGCCGAGGCTCACGGGCATATTCGCCAGCGGCTGCGGCAGTGGTTCGGGAACGACGCAGCCGAACACTGTCATGTGATTTACGGCGGCAGCGTGAAGGTGGACAACATCAAGGAGCTCGCCTCGCAGCCGGACGTCGATGGGGCGCTGGTAGGGGGCGCCAGCCTCGATATTCGCGGCTTTTTCGAGATCGTAACGCGCTCCCGGCCAATGTCCGTGTAGTGTCCGGCCGATGTAGTGTCCGGCCGACGTAGTGTCCGGCCGATGTAGTGTCGGCTTTAGCCGGACCAGGCTCCGCGGTATAATTGTGGTTTGCCATAGGCTCGGTCCTTTCGGACCGGCCGGACAAGACACATGCTGTATTACCTGGTAGCAACCCTCTACGTCCTGACGTGCTTGGTGCTCATGCTCGTCATCCTGCTGCAGCAGGGCAAGGGCGGCGATATCGCCAACGCATTCGGCGGCGGCTCGAGTCAGGCGGCGTTCGGTGCGCGCAGCGGCGCGACCGTGCTGTCGCGCGCGACGACCGTTTGCGCCGTGCTGTTCGTCGTCGGTGCGCTGGTTCTCGGAATCGTCGGCCAGCGTGGACCTGGCTCGGTGATTGGCGGACGCGCGCCGGCACGCGCGCCGGCGCCACCGCCCGCGTCGACTTTACCGCCGAACCCGACACCGGCACCGACAACACCAGCGCCGGCACCGGCGACGCCTGCACCACCGGCAGAGACCCCGGCGAAGAAGTAACTGCCGTCCGATAACATCGGACGTAGAGGCGGGTCTTTCGACCAGCCTGATTTGTAGTGGCGAGTCTTTCGACTCGCCCGCCCTCTTTGCGGAAGTGGCGGAATTGGCAGACGCACCAGCTTGAGGGGCTGGCGGTAGCAATACCGTGGGGGTTCGAGTCCCCCCTTCCGCACCACCCTTTGAATCAACAACTTGCAGAAAATTAAGGCCGCCAGAAATGGCGGCCTTTGTTGTCATGTTGTCAAGACTGTCGTCAACATGTCAGCAATCTTCGGCTTCCGGTCGATACTCGAACAGGTCGAGCGCTCTTCGGACGCACGAGCGACGAGGCTCGGCGACAATCACCTCATCCGATGTCGAGAAAACTAGACTAGGAAAGCTCTCGGACACGACGAGAGCTGGTCGCGCTGGAATGAATGGATCGAACGCGTGGGCGCGAGCTGCACAATCTGTACGGCGCCCGCCGCCCTGCCCGATTCTCGCGCTATGCTGTGCCGCTGCGGTTCTTGGCAATCTTCGAGTGCGGAGGTTGATTCCGTGAGTAAGCGACATCGCTCGTTCCTTCTTGCTTTGCTCCTTCCAGCATTCCTGGTCGTCAGCGCATTCGCCGTCCTCCAGGCTCAGGAAGGAAAATCGACGGCGGCCAAGCAGGCGCGCTGGTCCGATCCCGCCACCTGGCCGGACCGCAAGGTGCCAGTCGCGGGTGACAAGGTCACCATTGCCAAGGAGAAGGACGTCATCCTCGACGTCAGTCCGCCGGCGCTGAACGGTCTGTCGATCGACGGCAAACTCAGCTTCGCGGACGACAAGGATCTCGAACTGACCACCGAGTGGGTCATGTTGCACGGCGAGTTGGAGATTGGCACCGAAGCCAAACCCCACACGCGCAAGGCGACGATCACCCTCACCGACAACGTCAAAGGCGAAGACATCAGCGGATCGGGTG
>JBKPRH010000206.1:0-6056 GCA_046765795.1 Acidobacteriota bacterium
AGTTCCCACCTTGAAAGAGACCCAGACTCGAGTAGCTGGCCGCCTGAACGCCTGTCGTCCGCCGGAACTCTTCGAGCAGATCGCGAATTGTCTGGGCTCGTCGGCTCGCATCGTTGCCGGCGCTGGACAGATTGACACGGAAGAGGAGCATGCGGTCGCTGGAGAACCCGAGGTCCATTTGCTGCAGGTTGTAGACGGTCCGCACGAGCAGACCAGCGGCGACGAGCAACGGGAGAGAAAGCGCCAGCTGCGCCGCGACCAGTAATCGGCCGGATCGGATCTGCGGGGCCGTGCCACCGATATTGATTCGCTCGGTTCGGAGCATCTGGGCGGGAGTCAGGCTGCTGATCTGCCACGCTGGAATGGTCCCGACCACGAGTGCGGTGATCAGCGTAACCAGCATGATGAACGCAACCGTCGAACCGTCGATGAGAAACGGAATCGCGAACAACGGATCGGCCGCCGCCAACATGAGAACCAGCAGCCGGTGGAGGAGGTAAGCGATCGACATGCCGGCCATGGCGCCAATCACGGCGATGAGTGCGCTTTCGGTGAAAAGTTGACGGACCAGTGCAGCCCGAGTGGCCCCAAGTGACAGCCGGAGCGCCATCTCCACACCCCGTGTGGTCCCGCGTGCGAGCAGGAGGTTGGCGAGATTGGCGCACGCGATCAGCAGGAGCACTGCGACTGCCACCAGGAGAACCGTTAGCGACTGTGAAAACTCCGTGCGGCTCGGTGACGCGCCGCGGGCACCGGACTGAATCCTGAGGCGCTGATCGAGCCACTCACGACGTTGAGCCGGCGAGTCACTCGCTCGGTAGAACGTTTCGATGCCGGCCCGGAAGATCGTGTTGGCCTCGACTTCTGCCTCTGTCAGCGTCACGCCAGGCCGCAATCTGCCGAACACGTGCAGCCACATAGTCTTTTCTGGCGGCGTGTCGTGGAGCCGATCACGTCCGCGCAACACATTCGGCTGTAGCCGGAGTGGCACCCAGAAATCCGGTTGTTGACCGGACGTCTCGCCGATAAATGTCATCGCCGCCACTCCGATGATACTGAGCGGTGTCTGACCGATCGTGAACGTCGTTCCGACCGCATCGACACGACCGGCGAAACGGCGCTGCCAATAGGCGTGACTAATGACGACGTACGGAGCTGCCGCGCGATCATCAGCGTCGGTGAAGAAGCGTCCGACGGCCGGAGTGACGCCCAGCGTCTGAAAATAGTTGCCCGACACGAGACGCCAGCGCGCGCCCTCTGGTGTTCCGCCGATCCGGATATCCGTCGTATTGAGACTGCTCTGGGCCGCCATCACCGACGAAAAACTTCTGGTCTGGTCGCGCAGCTGTTCGAACTCGTCGTACGTCAACCAGCCGCGAGGCCCATCGACGGCGCTGATCCATCGACCCCTCCACATGCCTGACGTGTTGGGATCAGTCAGGATGGCGAGTTGCTCCGGCTTGTCAACACCCGGCAGCGGCGAATGCAGCACGCCGTACCACAAGTTGAAGATGGCCGTATTCGCACCGATACCAACCGCCAGCGACAGTACGGCGATAGCGGTAAAGCCTGGCGATTTCACGAGCGACCGAAACGCGTACTGGATGTTCTGACGCATCGTGCGGTGATCAGCTCCGTAGGCGAACAATCAAGCGATATGCCATGACCACAACGCGAATTCCAGTAATTTGTGGCGTGGCGCCCGGCGCTCGGGTTGGATCGCTGATGTGGCTGTTCGCTGGCGGGATGGGGATGTTCGCCAGCGAACGCCCACACGGCGCTGATAACCTCTTCTGACTCGCGTGTCTTCCCAAGCACACCTTGTTGTCGTCGGTGCAGGAGCAGCTGGGCTCGCGACGGCGATCTTCGCGGCCCGATCCTCGCCGCACCTGCGCGTGCGGTGCGTCGACGGCGCACGTCGCATCGGTGCCAAGATTCTCGTGAGCGGCGGCTCGCGCTGCAACGTCACCAATCGGGTCGTGACCGAGCGCGACTTCTGGGGCGGCTCATCTCGTGTCGTTCGCAACGTGTTACGCGCATTTCCAGCCCCACGCGCTGCCGCATTCTTCGAGGAGCTGGGCGTCCGATTGCACGAAGAAGAGGACGGCAAGCTGTTTCCCGACACGAACAAATCGCGCACGGTGCTCGACGCCTTGCTCAACGAAGCCGCACGCCTCAACATCGTCATCGACACGGGTCACCGCGTGACGGCGATTCGCAAAGATGGTGAGGAGTTTGTGCTCTCATTCGCGGACGATGAAACGCGGTCGAGGGCAGTTGCGATCGCCACCGGCGGACGCTCACTTCCGAAGACTGGCAGCGATGGCGCCGGCTACGACCTCGTGCGTCGTCTCGGTCACGGGTACGTCGAGACGACGCCCGCTCTCGCACCCCTCGTGCTCGATGGCGACAGACACGCCAGGCTCGCCGGTGTCTCGCATCCCGCGATGCTCAGTCTGCGCGTGAACGGCCGCCTTACGACGCGCCTCGAGGGCTCGTTGCTGTGGACGCATTTCGGGATGAGCGGTCCCGTCGTGCTCGACATGTCGCGCCACTGGCACCGCGCGAGGCTTGATGGTGCCAGTGGCGTCGATGTCATCGTGAATTTAGTTCCGGGTGAGAGCTTCGAATCGCTCGAAACGTGGTGGCTCGAGCAGGAGCGCGAGCGTCCGCGCGCGCAGGTCGCGACGATCCTTGCGATGCGAGTGCCATCGGCTATCGCTGATGTCTGGCTCGACGCCGCGCGGATCGCATCAGATGTGACGATGGCGCATCTCCCGCGTGACGATCGTCGTCGGTTGATTCACGCGCTTGTCGAAACGCCCGTCGCCGTCGTTGACAGCCGCGGCTATGGCTACGCCGAGGTGACGGCCGGTGGTATCCCGTTAGACGAGATCGATCCTGCGACGATGCAGTCGCGCGTGTGTCCGGGATTGTTCCTGGTCGGTGAGATTCTGGACGTGGATGGCCGGTTGGGCGGCTTCAACTTTCAGTGGGCATGGTCATCTGGCTGGGTGGCTGGACACGCCATCGCCAAGACGCTGTCATGAACTCGCCGTCATCATGGCTCGTCCAGCATGCTGGTCTGCTGCCTCGCGAGGGACGTGCGCTCGATGTTGCCTGCGGACGCGGGCGTCACGCGCTGTGGCTTGCCGCCCATCGTCTGACGACCCTCGCCGTCGATCGTGATGCTGATGCGATACGCGAGTTGAACGAGGCCGCAGGCGAGCGGCGACTGCCGCTTCGCGCCGAGGTGCACGATCTCGAGGACGGATCGAATCCTTTCCTCGGCTCGACCTTCGACGTGATCGTCGTCGTGCACTATCTGCATCGGCCGCTCGTTCCTCTGTTGATCGAGGCGCTCGCACCTGGCGGTCTGCTGGTGTACGAGACGTTCACGCGCGCGCAGGCAGCGCGTGGCAAGCCGACGAATCCCGACTTTCTGCTGGAACCGGGGGAGTTGCTCGACCTCGTACAGCCGCTGGAGATCCTGGCCAGTCGCGAGGGCGACTTTGATGGCCGGATGATCGCCAGCGTTATTGCGCGCCGAGGATCTGCTTCTTGATCGCCGTCTCGAGTGCGCCGCCGGTCACGCGGAAGTGCGAGGCACTCCACACCACACGCCCCTCGCGGATGAGCAGTGCCTGCGGTGTCTCGTGCCGGACGCCAAGCCGCTTCGCCACGGCCGTAGAGAGCTCGCGATGCGTCTGCACGGTGATCATCGCGTAACGAGCGGGCAATCGATCCTCATTGAGGTGGTCGATCAGCTGGTCGAGTGCTTCGTAGCTTGTCCCGCACGACAGGCTGTGCTTGAAGAGGAGCAGCGGCCGATCGTTTGATTCTGCGAGCAGCACATCGAGCTCGTCGAGATGCTGCACGTGGGTGAGATCTGGATGCATCCGGTTCAGGCGCGGGCCGCGGTCTGCCCGGCTTTGTACTGCGCCATTTTCGAGGCGATCGTGCGGCGGCCCATGTCCACGCTGCCGTTGAACCGGGCGCCTTCGGCGATGATGATGCGCTCGGCGCTGAGGCTGCCATTCACTTTTGACCCGGCGGTCAGCTCGATGCGCTCGCCGGCGGCAATCGATCCCTCGACAGTGCCGAGCACGATCACCTGCTTGGCGCGAATATTCGCCTCGACCATCGCGCCATCACCGATCGTGAGGGTCGCATCGCGAACGTGGAGGTGGCCCTTCAGGGTGCCATCGAAACGGAGGTCTTCGTCAGAACTGAGCTCGCCATCGAAGACAACGGATTTGCCTATGTGAGTCATGTTTCTCGTACGGGGAACCTGTGGATTCTAACTGATCGAGCGCGGCTGAACTTTGGCGGGGCGATTGGGTGGGAAGCGCGCGTATACTGGTCGTTTGATGGCCTCGGCGAAGGCTCGCAGGCCATACCACTCGGGCCAGAGTGGCGGAATTGGCAGACGCAGGAGACTCAAAATCTCCCGCCGGTCACCCGGCGTGTGGGTTCGACCCCCTCCTCTGGCACTAATCCCTCGCTTCGCTCGGTCTTACTGCCCTCGGAGGGCGCCGGTCTTCTCGACCTTCGGCCTACGGCCTCGGTCTTCGAGAGCGACCCCATTTCTGGGTTAATCCCTCGCTTCGCTCTTCTGGGTTAATCCCTCGCTTCGCTCGGTCTTACTGCCCTCGGAGGTGGCCGGTCTTCTCGGCCGTCGGCGCTTCGCGCCTCGGTCTTTGAGAGCGACCCCAGTTCTGGCTTAACCCCTCGCTTCGCTCGGTCTTACTGCCCTCGGAGGCGGCCGGTCTTCTCGACCTTCGGCCTACGGCCTCGGTCTTCGAGAGCGACCCCATGTCTGGCTTAATCCCTCGCTTCGCTCGGTCTTGCTGCCCTCGGAGGCGGCCGGTCTTCTCGGCCGTCGGCGCTTCGCGCCTCGGCCTTTGAGAGCGACCCCTCTTTTGCTTCCCTCGGCCCCCCACTGAAGTGGCGGGCACAGATGGTTGTCTTGTCCCCGGCAGAAAATTCCTTGATCCGCCTCAAGCCCCCGAGTCGTTATAGCCTCGTTATTCTGCCTGATTCCTTAAGGAATTGACCGGATCGTCGCCGAGTCGTCTTCCCAGAATCGGATAACTAGGCACGGCTGAGCTGCGGCATTAACTTTGCCCGACCCGGCTCAGCACTCCTGAAAACCCGTATAGGCCCTGTCTCGACTCGGGAGGCGAAAGGCAATCTCATGTTCACGAGGCGTCTCAGCACTCTTGGTGTGTTCATCGTTCTCGCGGCGGTCGGTTCCGGACTGCTGTTAGCCCAGTCGCCCCAGGCGGTTGGTACGTGGGTTGGCGTCGGATCGGCTGACAACCCCTTTGGCAACGGCGCTCACGTTGATATGGGCGATGGGCGGACGCTGATTGTCGGCGGGACGGCTCCCGATGG
The DNA here is from genome assembly GCA_046765795.1 of Acidobacteriota bacterium. Classification (GTDB taxonomy): domain Bacteria; phylum Acidobacteriota; class Vicinamibacteria; order Vicinamibacterales; family UBA2999; genus Gp6-AA40. The sequence continues at coordinate 5,398 of JBKPRH010000206.1, forward strand.
CGCGGCCACCAATGTGGTCGCCAGCTTCGATACCGCGACGAATCAGTTCACGGTTGCCGGGACGCTGCTCGCTGCGAGGACCGGACACACTGCGACCTTGCTGAAGGACGGGCGCGTGCTCGTCACGGGCGGGACCACCAATAGCCTCGTGTCGACCGACATCGAGATCTTCGATCCATCGACTGGCGCCTCCACGCTCGTTGCGCAGATGCCTGAGCCGAGACGCGGTCACGTCGCGGCGCTCCTGCAAAACGGTCGCGTGTTGATCGCGGGTGGATACACGACCGAGAACGCGGTACTGCAGTCTGCTTTCATATTTGATCCCGCTACTAACTCAGTCTCACCAACAGCGGGCGGTATGAACGTCGCGCGCGCCGCAGCGTCAGCAACAAGCTTGATCGACGGTCGCGTTGTCATCATCGGCGGAACGGACGGAACGAACGATCTCCGGTCGGCCGAGATCTTCGATCCCTCGCTGCAGTCATTCACGACCACGAGCACTCAGTTGAGCGTTCCGCTCCATGGGCACTCCGCAGTACTGCTGCCGCACAACGGCAGCGTGCTCGTCGCGGGCGGAACGTCGAACGGTGTGGCGCAGAGTGGCGCTGATCTGTTTCTCCCGACGCAATTCCCGGATCCGTTCTCGTGGGGCATGGGAC
>JBKPRH010000207.1:0-13041 GCA_046765795.1 Acidobacteriota bacterium
AGCCATCTGGAAGTTCTTTGCCACCTCGTCGATCGATTTCGTGACGTTCATGCCGCGCATCGAGCCGGCCTTCTCCTGGTATCTGCGACTCATGCTCGGAGTCGGCGTGACGTTCCAGGTGCCGACGGTGGTGCTGTTCCTCGCCAGGATGGGACTGATTACACCGCGGTTCATGATTCGCAACTTCAAATACGCGGTGATGCTCATCGCGATCGCCGCTGCTGTCGTGTCGCCTGACCCTGGCGGCGTCGGCATGCTGATGATGGGCGGCCCGGTCGTCGTGCTCTACATCCTGAGCATCGGCCTGGCGTGGCTATTCGGAAAGAAACGAAACACGGACGAGGAATCAACCGCCTAGACAGCGGCGCATGCGTCGCCCTTCCAGCGACATCGATCGGCTCATAGCCGATCTTCACGCGTCAGATTCCATCCGTAGAGATGCGGCCGTGGCGCGGCTCCGCATTCTTGGGAATCGCGCCCTTCCTCGCCTGTTCGATCTCGTCGCCTCGCACGAATCGGCCGTCGTCCGGGCCCTGGCGCTCGATGCCATCGAAGGCATCGACGACGTTCGCGTGATTGATGTGGCCGTCGAGGCGCTGCGCGACGGGGACATCGAGGTCGTGATCGCGGCGCTGGGCGTGCTGCGCCGCTGGGTCGCCGAAGAAACCGGCACGCGTCTGCTCGACGCGATCACCGCCATCACCGTCGATCGCAGCCGCGACGCTCGCGTGCGCGTCGCTGCGCTCGCCGCGTTGTCTGAGCTGCCTGAACATCTCATGCGGCCCATTCGCGATCAGGCCCCGCCACCAGAGAGTGCGGGCCCGTCGCTCGAAGATCCGGTCCAGGTTCGCGAGTGGATACAGGCGTACGGCGCCGGCGCCACACTTAACACACTGCACGAGCTCGTCACACGCACACGCGAACGCGAGCATGCCGAGTCGTCCTCACGGCTGCGCACGGAGTGGCTGCAGGCGCGTGGCCGCGCGCATCACGCACTCGCGAAACGCGACAGTGTCGTCGCGCTTTACGATCTCCGCGAGGCGTTCGAGGGGGCAACGAGCGCCCTTCCGCAGTCGTTCCTGTCAACCGCAACGACGATAGGCGATGCGAGCTGCCTCGAGCCGCTTGCGCGCGCATGGGCCGCGAGCGGTAAGGATCTGGACTGGAAGCATCAGCTCTCGACGACAGCCGCAGCGATCATGCGGCGCGAGAAGCTGACCGGACGCAGCGCCGCCATCAAGAAGCTGCGCGCGAACTTTCCGGGATTTGTGTAGGGCACGTCCTTCGGACGTGCCAAGTCTTACTTCTCTTTCTCGACCTTCAGATTGCGGGTCTCGACAGGCTTGCCGTCGAGCAGAATCTCGACTGAGTACTCGCCTGGCGGGAAGCCGCTCGAGTTCGTGATGTGGAATTCCGTGGCCGCGCTGTCGCGATAAGACACCTTCTTGGTGTCCTCGCTGACGGTGCGTCCAGCGTACGTCCACTTTGCCGTCAGCGTTCCCCTGCCGGGACCATCGTTCAGCACGGCAACGTACATTGTCTGGTCCGGCCTGAACCGCTGCGTGTGAATCCCGACGCTGTTGTCCGAATTGAGTGAGCGACCTGTCTGAATGGTCTTCACTTTTAGCGGACCGCTCGGACCGCACCCGACGGCCAGAAGCGCGGCGCTGCAGAACAGCGCCGTGATTAGTAGCTTTTGGCGAACCATGCTGAGGCGACCGCTTCTCCGTTGCACTTCAGACACTTCTTCCCCACCGGCGGCGCTGACGAGAACGGAATGTTGCGAATCGTCGCCTGCGTCTCGTTCTTGATATCGGCTTCGCACTGCGCCGACCCGCACCATGGCGACACGACGAAGCCAGGGCGACCCTCCATGATCTGCTTGAACTCGTCGTACGAATCGGTTTCGGTCGTGTGCTCTGTTCGAAATGTCAACGCGCGGTCGTACAGTGCCTGCTGGATGTCCTTCAGCATCTGCTCGACGTGAGCGGCCAACCCGTCCATCGGCGCGAAAGACTTCGTTCGCGTATCGCGCCGGGCGAGCTCGACCTGCGACTTCTCGATGTCTTTGGGACCGATCGCGAGACGCAGCGGGACACCGCGCATCTCCCACTCGTTGAATTTCCACCCCGGCGTCTGCGATTCGCGGTCGTCGATTTTCACGCGGATACCACGCGCGACGAGCTCGTCACGGATCGCCTGCGCCTTCGGCAACACGGTCTCCTTCCAGTTGCCGCGGGGAATCGGAACGATGACGACCTGATACGGCGCGACCCGCGGCGGCAGAATCAAGCCGCCGTCGTCGCCATGCGTCATGATCACGCTGCCGATGAGTCTCGTCGAGACGCCCCAGGACGTGCCGTAGACGAACTGCACCGACTTGTCGCGCGCCTGGAACTTGATGTCGAACACCTTCGCGAAGTTCTGGCCCAGGTTGTGCGACGTGCCCGCCTGAATCGCGCGGCCGTCACGGACCATGGCCTCGATTGAGTAGGTGCGCTCGGCGCCCGCGAACTTCTCGCTCTCGGTCTTCTGTCCGTCCATCACGGGCATCGCCAACTCGGTCTCGGCGAAATCCTTGTAGACGGCGAGCATCTTCCGCGTCTCTTCTTCCGCCTCTTCCGCCGTCTCGTGCGCCGTGTGTCCTTCCTGCCAGAGGAACTCGGTCGTGCGCAGGAACAGTCGCGTGACCTTCTCCCATCTCACGACGTTCGCCCACTGGTTGATCAGGATCGGCAGATCGCGCCACGACTGCACCCACTTGGCATACATCGTCCCGATGATGGTCTCGGACGTCGGACGGACGACGAGCCGCTCCTCGAGGTCTTCGTTGCCGCCACGTGTGACCCAGGCGACCTGCGGCGCGAATCCCTCGACGTGCTCGCTCTCCTTCATGAGCAAGCTTTCGGGAATGAACAGCGGGAAGTAGGCGTTGACGTGACCGGTGTCTTTGAACCGCCGGTCGAGCGCCTGCTGTATGAGCTCCCAGATCGCGTAGCCGTACGGACGGATAACCATGCAGCCCTTTACGGGCGAGTAATCCGCAAGCTCGGCACGACGGACGACGTCGAGATACCAGCGCCCGAAGTCCTGCGACTGGGGCGTGATCTCGGTTGGGAGATCTGGAATGTCGGTAGTGGTCATGAACTCTCTGGCTTTGGGCTTTGGGCCTTGGGCTCTGGGCTTTGGGCTCTACGCTTTGGGCTCAGGCATGGGCACTAAGAGCCGAAAGCCAATAGCCCAGAGCCTAAAGCCGATCAGCGATTCTTCTCTGCCAGTGTATATCGTCGCGCTGCGGGAAATCCTCTCGGAAGTGGCCGCCGCGGCTTTCTTCTCGTCGCAACGCGGCGCGCGCGATCAGCAGTCCAACAGTCACGAGGCTCGCGACACGCCGCAACTCGCGATCGCCGGGAGTCGCTGAGCGAGCCTTCGATACGGCGGCGCACCATGCGGCCAGCTGATCGACAAGCGGCGCCAATCCATTCCTCGATCGGAGGAGGCCCGCGTCGCGCCACATCACATCGCGCACATCGGACGCCGATGGCACCGACGCAGACGAGAGCGGTGTCGTCACAATACCGCCCGGTTCCGCGGTCAACGTCGCCTTCACGGTTAAGGCTTTCATCGTCTCGGCGGCGCGCGCACCAAACACGAGTCCTTCGAGCAGCGAATTGCTGGCCAGACGATTCGCGCCGTGGACGCCGGTACACGCGGCCTCGCCTGCGGCAAACAGGTTGTCGATCGACGTCCGTCCGCACAGATCGGTCTCAACGCCACCCATGACGTAATGCGCCGCCGGACTCACAGGGATTCGGTCCGTCGCAAGGTCGAAGCCCGCACGTCGGCAGGCGTGTGTGATCGTCGGGAATCGGTTGCGGATGTAATCTGCGTCCAGATGCGCCATCGTCAAGAAGACGGGGGCACCGGTCCGATTGACCTCGCGGACGATCGCTCTCGCGACGAGATCGCGTGACGCGAGATCTCCTGCCGGCTCGTAACGCTGGACGAAGCGTTCACCCTGCTGATTCACCAGCCACGCGCCCTCACCGCGCAGTGCCTCAGACAACAAGAACCGCGGGGCACCGGCCACATTGAGCGCAGTCGGATGAAACTGAATGAACTCGAGATCCGTGACGCGTGCGCCAGCCTCGAACGCCATCGCAATCCCATCGCCAGTGGCGATCGGGGGATTCGTCGTCTCGCGATAGACCTGACCCGCCCCTCCGGTTGCGATCAGCGTACGGGGGGCCGACACCTCTTCGACGCGTCCGTCGCGATCGAGGAATGTCGCGCCGACACACCGTCCATCACGCATCGAGAGCGAGAGGGCCAGCGCATCGCCATGCACGCGCACCTGCGGATGCGTGGACACCATGTGCCAGAGGACCTGGCCGATCGATCGTCCCGTTGCATCGCGGACGTGCAGCACACGCCGCACGGTATGAGCGGCTTCACGGCCCAGCGCGGGCTGCCCTGATTGATCGGCGTCGAATGTGGCGCCCCAGTCCATGAGCTCGCGCACGTAGCGCGGACCTTCGCGGACGAGCACGTCCACGGCCTCTGGCAGACACAGTCCGTCGCCTGCGGCGAGCGTATCCTTCGCGTGAAGTTCCGGGGAGTCATCGGAACCGAACGCCGCGGCGATGCCGCCCTGCGCGTAGCCCGTATTGCTCTCGCGCGGATCGGCCTTGGTCAGGATGACCACTCGACCGGCCTCGGCGAGCGAGATCGCCGCGCGCAGACCGGCAATCCCACTGCCGATCACGAGAAAATCGGCGACGATGCTCACTTTGCTATCGTATCAATGCACAATGCTCAATGCCCAATGCGCAAGGCTCACGGCGCCATGCGCCAGGCCCAACGCGCATGCTCAAGGCTCACTGCTGAATGTCCAACGCGTCCATGACTAACGCCGGCGTTCGTGTCGAGGTCACTGCCGGCTCACGACTCTCGACAATCTGGATTGGCAACGGCATCAGCGAGCGCCTGCCTGAACTGCTCGATGCCCATGGCGTCGGCGCACGGCGGTTCATCGTCTCGAGCCCGGTCATCTGGCAGTTGCATGGGGCACGGCTGCAGGCGTCGCTCGGTCGTGTCGAGCCGATCCTTCTGCCGGACGGTGAGCGTTTCAAGAATCTCCAGTCGGTATCACGGGTCTACGAAGCGCTCATCCGCGCGGGCGCAGATCGCGGCAGCGCCATCGTCGCGGTCGGCGGCGGTGTGATCGGCGACACCGCGGGATTTGCAGCGGCATCGTTTCTCCGCGGCATCACGCTCGCGCACGTACCGACGACGCTGCTCGCGCAAGTCGATAGCTCGATCGGCGGCAAGGTCGGTGTCAATCACGCGCTTGGCAAGAACCTGATTGGCGCGTTTCATCAGCCAGCAGTGGTCGTCGTCGATCCGCAGCTGCTGAAGACACTCCCGCGACGTGAGTTTCGATCCGGCCTCTACGAAGTCGTGAAGTACGGAATGATCGCGAGCCGTCCGCTGTTCGATCGTTTGAGCGACAACATCAAAGCGGTTTTCGCCCACGATCCCGACGTGCTGGTGCCCGCGATCGAAGAATCCTGCCGAATCAAAGCGGACGTGGTCTCGAAGGACGAACGCGAGAGCGGGCTGCGTCGCATGCTCAACTACGGCCACACCGTCGGCCACGCATTGGAAGCGGTCACGAAATACCGGCGGTTCCGCCATGGAGAGGCGATCGCGTTCGGGATGCTCGCTGCCGCGGACCTCGCTGCCGCGCGTGGTGCGCTCGCCGAGCGAGCGCGCCAAGCCCTCGCTGACCTGATCACCGCGCTCGGCCCGCTGCCAACAGTCGCCGACATCGCTATTCCCGACGTGCTCGAGTCCGTACGCCGCGACAAGAAGGTGGTGAATGGACGTCTGCACTTCGTGATCGCCATCGACATCGGCGCAACGATGACCATCGACGATGTCACCGAGGATGAATTGCGGGCGGTGCTGACACGACTCGGATTGAAATCGTAGACCGGAGAGGCGAGTCTTGTGTAGTGTCGTAGAGGCGAGCTTTAGACTCGCCTACTCTGCGATCCCGTACGCCTTCATCTTCTGCAGCAACACCTTGTAGCCAATGTGCAGCATGTCGGCGACATGGGTCTTGTTGCCGTTCGCGTTCTGAAGCGCCTGCATAATCTTCCGGCGCTCGACTTCTTCCGTGATCCGCCGCAGCGCATCGGCCATCGAGCCTGACAGGTCGATCTGATCCCACGGACTCGTCACTGGAGCCTGGGTGGGCTGACGGAATGACAGGTTCAGGTGACGTGCGTGGATGGCGTCGCCTTCGGTCAGAATGACGGCCCGCTCGATGCAGTTCTGCAATTCGCGAACGTTGCCCGGCCATTGATACGCACGAAGCTCGTCGATCGCGCCAGGCGCCAGCGTCAGCGCTGTCTTGTTCAAATCGCGGCAGTACTTCTCAACGAAATGCCGCGCCAGTATCAACACATCGTCCACACGCTCGCGCAGCGGCGGGATCTGGATCGGGAAGACCGACAGCCGGAAATACAGATCCTCGCGGAACTGGCGCTCGGCGACACGCTGCTTCAATTGGCGGTTCGTGGCCGCGACCACGCGGACATCGACGTGCAGCGACTGCGTGCCACCAACGCGCTCGAACTGCTTCTCTTCGAGCGCGCGAAGAATCTTGGCCTGCAGCGCCAGCGGCAGATCGCCAATCTCGTCGAGAAACAACGTACCGCGATGCGCCAGCTCGAAGCGACCCGGCTTCCGTGCGGCAGCGCCGGTGAACGCCCCCTTCTCGTAGCCGAACAGCTCGGTCTCGAGCAGCGTGTCAGGAATGGCCGCGCAGTTGATCGCCACAAACGGACCGTCGTTACGCGAACTGAGCGCGTGCAGCGTACGGGCGAACAGTTCCTTGCCGGTACCGCTCTCGCCTTCGAGGAGAACGGTTGCGTCGGTCTCGGCGGCACGGTGCAGCTGCTGCGACACCTGACGCAGCTTCGAATCCTCTCCGATGATCTTTGGTGCGCCACGCCGCTCGGCAAGCTCCTCCTTCAGCAGGACGTACTCAGTCAGCATCCGCCGCTGCGCCATCGCGCGTTCGACCATCAACAGCAAGTGATCGGGATCGATGGGCTTGGCCAGGAAGTCCATCGCGCCCTCTTTCATCGCGGTGACCGCATCCTGGATGCTGCCGTAGGCGGTCATCACCACCACCTGCAATTCGGGGTCGATCTCTTTGGCGGCGCGAAGGACGCCGAAGCCGTCGCCGACGGGAAGCTTCAAGTCGGTAAGGACGACGACTGGGCGAGCCCGCTGCAGTTGCTGCACGGCCTCGGGTTCATCGATCGCTTCGAGCACGGTATGGCCATGCGCTTCGAGCGCATGCCGCAGCATGGTGCGGAGGGAGTCCTTGTCTTCAACGATGAGAACGGGGAACGATGACATTGTTGATTGGGTGATTTGAGATCTTTGATTCGTTGGTGATTGATGATTGACGATTGTTGATTGGCGCACGCTCAATCACCAATCAGGAATCTTCAATCATCAATCCAATCTCAAATCAACGATCACTCAATCAACAATGCTTTATCGAACCCAACCAGACGGAGCGCCCGCGCGCCGAGCCTCTTCTTGAATGGCCGTAATCGCTTTGTTGTGGTCGGCGATTTCTTTCTTCAGCCGGTCCAACTCGGCCAGCGACTTGTCGCGCTCCTTGGCGATGCCGGCTCGCTGGACAGGGTCGTCGCGGTTGACGAAGTCGGTGTTCAGCGAATTGATCTTGATCTGCAGCGCGTCGGAATATGACTTCGCGCGCTCGAGCGCCTCGCGCTCATTCTTCATCCGCTCGCGCCATTTTTCCTCTTCCTTCTTGCGCTCAGCGGGGTCGGAGCTGACCTGCTTGGACGTCGCATCCTTGTCCGCGGTGTCAGCGGCCGGTTTGTCCGTCGCCGATTTGTCAGCCGGCTTGTCGGCCGCGGACTTGTCTGTCGCCGATTTGTCGGCCGCCTTGTCGGCGTCCGATGCCGCAGGCGCGTCCGACGATGCGGTCGACGTGGCCGGCGCCGACGAGGGCTCCGGCGCAGGGGAAAGACTGTCGTTGGTGTAGACCTTTCCTGTCGGGGCCGTCTTGCGGCGCTCCGCTTCCTTTTTGGCGATGTTGCCAAGTTGCGCAGAAAGACCTGTGGTTGTGGCAAGCACGCACGACAGGATCACGGCGGCAATGGCCGACGGCTTCATACGATGGATTCTCCGGCCCCGGAAGCGGGTGGTCAAGGTATTCCTCCCTCCCAGTTTTCGGCTCCAAGCCGCCAGACCTTCAACCGGGTGTGCAACTTAGCGAATCTCGCGCCACGAGAGAACGCTGAACCCGAGTTCACCCTTGGCCACCGTGGCCTCAATGACTCTCCGCGTACCGTTGGGCCCATAGGCGTGCGCCAAGAGCGCCAACCGGCCGTGGCCTGGATTGTCCTCACTCCCTACCCCGGGCAAGATCGGTGGGCCGCCGTCTGTGAACGGATCCAGGTCGGTCTCTGACGGATCATCGGCAACCCAGACGACCGCGTACACGCGCGAGCCGCTTGCCCCGAACGAAGTCGAGGGGCTTGCCCCGAGCGAAGTCAGGCGACCATACGCGTACAACTGCCATCGCGGATTGTTGCGACCCCATGGCCTGTCGTCGCGCACCTCGTCGAGATCCACATCACTGCACACCGGGCGGCCACAATTGACCATCGACGTCAGCGCGCGCAGATCCGTGAACGTGCCGTCGGGCATCCGCCGTGTGCCGGCAGGACCGTCGACGAACGACGACACAGTCGTCCCGGCAAGCACCGCATTCAAGTCAGGTGCGGCTGCCAGATCCGGCAGCACGCGTTCGAGCGCGGCGTCCGCGCCGTAGAGCACTTCGATGCCGTCGCGATAGTTGGCGGCAACGCGGCTCTCAGTCGACACCATCACGGCCAGCGACATGGACAACGCACTGAGCGTCATCATCACGAGCAACACGAGAATCAGCGCAACGCCACGCTCACTCATGGTTCCAGGTTCCGGGTTCCAGGTTCCAGGTTCAGATTGCGAGGCGTCACATCGAGAGAGATCTCGATGTCAGGCACTGTGCGCCCCGCGGCTTTCGACAAACCTCCACGCGCGAAGAGGAGGCCAGCGGGACCGCGCAATGACGCCATCGCCGTCTGCACCCGCAGCGTGAAACGCACGCGCCGAATGCGCAGCAGATCGGCGTCGAAGCGATTACGTGCGAGCGAATCAGGACACCACGGACCGTCGGTCAGCAGCGCGGGAGGGATTTCGACGATGGAGCCTGAAGCGCCGAGCGTACTCAGTCGGGTCTCGTGATGACCCTCAACGACGGTGAACGTGCAGTTCTCACCTGCAGGCCAGCCGGTGATTGACTGGTTCAATGGTGGCGGCGCCGGGCCATAGCTAGCCCGCGGTGTCATCTCGCTCTCGTCCGGGACACGCGGCGGCGCTGCGTCGCCAAAGTAATGGAACTCCAGCTTCACCACGTGATCGAGCAGGGGTTGTGCGGCATCGGATCCGTCAGAACGAACGAGTTGAAAGGCGCCGGAAGACGGATCTGGCTTCAGCGCGTAGGTGACAGCCATCGCTTCCGCGACGTTCGAACCCGCGGCATATTCGCGCGTCGGCGCCTGACCCTTCAGAGTTATCGCGGCGACGCCATCAACACGATCGACAGAGAACATGTCCCACACACCGGTGCGATCGAAGACGATCACCTGATCGCCCGCCGAAAGACCGCATGCCTGCGTCGTCGTCGCGGCGGGACACGTCGCAGCGTTCTCGATGCTGATGCCAAGAGCACCCGCCGCCATCGGCATCGACAACGTCGTCTGCGAGGCGGTCGTCGGCACGATCAGCAGGCTGATCGCATCCGTTCTGAGGAAGGTTCCTCGCGCTGTGTCGGAGGCGGACCCAAACGCCCGATACGGCATGACCGGCGCGAGCGCGTGATGCAAGGGCCCAACTGTGCCGGCCGCGTACATGCCTGCACCCGCCATCATCAAGTCGCGCTGGAGAGAATCGACGCCGACTCGAAGGCGCTGCTGCAGATCGGCGGTCTCGGGTTGGACCTGAAACATGTCGTGTGCCGGTCCGATGAGCGACAGTGTGGCTGCGGTCACCACCATCGTGATAGCCATCGCGACCAGCAGTTCGACGATCGAAAACCCCTTCATGATCCCGGCCTCGGCCTGATCGCCAGCACACGCGTCTCCCCCGCCATAGCGCCGGAGCCGCCTGTGCGATCGCTGCGACCCACGCGCACGCGGATCGCAACGCTGCCGGCCGAGAGCGGCTCTATCGACCAGCGCCTCGTGTAGACAGCATTTGCAGGTGGCGATTCGGCGGTGCTCACGACCTGTCCCCACATGTCAACGTGATCGACCAGGCCGGTTGCCTCTGCAAGATCTGTCGACAGCAACTGTTCGATCTTCTGTGCCGCAAGCGTGGCCACGAGCGTCGTGTCACGCGCCGCCATATTCGTCGCTGCAGCCATCAGAAAGAGCTGTGCGATGCCCAGGACACCTGTGACGAGCACAAGGGTGGCCACGAGTACCTCGATCAGGCTCGAGCCGTCATTTGCACGAATCGCCATACCCCACACTGAGGGCAAGCGAATTGCCAACGCGCTGCGCCGGCGCCCGACGCGCGAACAAGTTCAAACGAGGTCAGGAGTTGAAGAGAATGATGTCGATCGTCAACGCGACCGGCGACGAACCACGATCGCAGTTCTTGCGCTGTCGAGCGGGCCCAAAGATCACGCGAGCGGCAACATCACCTGAAAGCACGCACCACCCGAAGGTGAGCTGCCGGCAGTGACGCGGCCGTTATGGGTGACGACGATCTTCTGGACGAGCGCGAGTCCGAGACCAGTACCGGTCTTCTTGGTCGTGAAGAATGGACGGAAGATGTGATCGCGCACCTTGGGATCGATGCCGGGCCCGTTGTCGTGCACGCTGACCCGCGTTTGATGCTGCGTCGTGTCGAGCGCGCCTTCCACACGCACACACGGCTTCACACCCGAAGGCTGACAGGCTTCGATAGCGTTTCGGAGCAGATTGCTGAACGCCTGCCGCAGCAGCACATCGTCGGCGTCCACCTGCCCGAACTGTCCTGTGACCACGATCTCGCCGCCCAGCTGTTGGACGTCGTGTTTGAGATCATCCGCCGCACGCTGCACCAGAGCCCCAAGATCGTGTGTGGCGAGCGATAACTGCGTCGGCCGCGCGAAGTTCAGGAAGTTCGTCACCACCTGGCCAAGCGCCTCGGTCTCCTGCCGGATGCCCTCGACATACGGTTTGTACTGCGCCGGCAGCGCGGCTGGATCGATCAGCTTCCCGTAGCCATGGATCGTCGCCAGACCGTTGCGAAACTCGTGGGCGATTCCCGCGGTCAACTCGCCGAGCTGTGCAAGCGTTTCCTTCAGACGAAGCTGCTCTTCGAGTGCAATGACCGCAGTGAGATCAGAGAAGAGACAGATGACGCCACCTGCCGCATTCCCCTCGCTCTGACCGAGTCGGGTCGCCGTCACGCCGAAATGCGTCACGTCGTTCGCATGCGGCACTTCAACCGTCCGCCGCACGATCGGCTCGCCGGTCGTCAGGCAGTGGTTGACGATCGCGACAAGCGGCGCCGCTGCGCGTGCCAGCGTGCCGATCGGTGTTCCCTCGAGCGATCCGCTGATGCCCAGCATCTTCTGTCCCGACGGATTGATGATCCGCACCACGCCCTCTCGATCGACGACGAGCAGGCCGGCGGTCAGACTGTTCACGATCTGCGTACTGAGCGCTTCGGAGGCTTCCGCTCGCTCGGTCATCGCCCGTTCCTGCGCGCGCAGTTTCTGAACGGCGTCCTGCAGGGCGACGGCTAGCATCGCGGAGTCGCCGCCCGTGTCGCGCAATCGATGACGTGTCTCCCTCGCCGCGGACACGAAACGCAGCAGCGCCCACGCCACCACCGCGACGAGCACGGCGACGAGCGCGGTAATGCCGAGCAGCGCGTAGGCCTGGGGGTTCACTGATAGAACGCGAAGTACCAGTCCGCAATCGGCTCGCCCCACGTGGCGGCGAACAACGCACCAACGGCGAGGAAGGTGCCGAACGGCAGCGCGTACTTCATGCCGCCGCGGCCTGACGCAATGAGGAGGCCGCCGGCCAGCGAACCGGTCAGGGACGCGAACACCAGAGTGAGCAGGACGAGTTTCCAGCCGAGGAACGCACCGATCATGGCGAGGAGCTTGACGTCACCCATGCCAAGCCCTTCCTGCCCGCGAAGCCGGTAATAGGCTTCAGCCATCGCCCACAGAAATCCTCCGCCGACGATCAGGCCGATGAGCGAGCTCACCCACCCGGGAGGCAGAAAGAAGCTGCAGACGAAGCCGACGATGATTCCAGGAAGAGTGATGGCGTTGGGCAGGATCTTGTGCTGCAGGTCAGTGATGAACAGCACGATCAGCGCACAGGCAAACACCACGCGAACGAGGCTGAGGAGCGTCAACCCGTACGTCAGATAGGTCAGCACGAACACGAGGGACGTGATGATCTCGACCGAGGGGTACATCCACGACACCGGGGTCTTGCAGGTGCGGCAGCGTCCACGAAGTACCACCCAACTGATCACCGGCACGTTGTCGAACCAGCTCAGGGTCCGGCCGCACGTCGTGCAGCGCGACGCCGGAGAGACGATCGACTCACCGAGTGGCATTCGATAGGCGCAGACGTTGAGGAAGCTGCCGACGCAGAGACCGAACACTGCGACGACGAGTACTTCGAGCCACGCCGGCCCACCTTGAGCGAATTCGACGGGCATCAGCCGCGGTCTCGGCTGCGCAGCGGGAAAAGCGGCGAGTCTTTCGCGACGTTGATCGAGCCGGTTACCGGGTCGAGTTCGTAGATGTACCCGGCGGGATCGCGCGGCAGGTTTCGCAGCATCTTGACCGGGCCACCTGTCAACTCCTGCCAGCCTTTCGGGAATCGTCCATTCATATCGAAGAATTTCTGGACGTACGGCTCGAGC
>JBKPRH010000208.1:0-4397 GCA_046765795.1 Acidobacteriota bacterium
CAACCGCCGCCCTCTGCGCGCGCAGCCCGCTGACACAGACGATCACAACAAGGGTGACCGCCAGACCGCGCACGAGCCCGCTCATTTCACTGCGCATCCGCCCTCAGCGTTGAAGCATCGGCAATAGCGCCCACATCGATCGAGCGTGGACCATGTCTGCGGCAACTTCGACCGGTACTCGGGATACATGGTCTCCGCACCGCCCCGCGTGGCCTCATAGGTGAGGCCGTACCACGTCGAGAACTCTTTCAAGTAGGGATTCGTGCCAGGCAGATAATGCGGAACAGCCTCGTCGCCGAGCGGCAATTCTGCCGCGTACTCGCACCAGTTCGAGCCCATCGTCTGACCCGGATCCAGCGCCCAGGACTGACTGCGCACAAGACGCTCGGTGAGAAATACCGGGTCGTCGATCACAGTCACCACGGTGAGGAAGTCGCCGTGACGCACCCAATGTTCTGTCAGTGTTCGACGATCGCTCGCCGGCACGCCGTTGCGCCGGATGTAGTACGCCTTCAGATGCGTCGTCTTGATCGTGAGCATGTTGCCTTCGTACACACCTGTGGAGAACCCAGCCCACGTGTGCGGCGCCGTGTCAGGAGGATGCGGACGGCCGTCGAGATAGACCGTTCGTTCCGCATCGTGGAAACCGATGCGTGTATGAAACGCGAGAATGCGCTGTTTCAGCGGATCGATCTCGGCGGTGACCCGCATGTTGGCCAGCCCACGCATGCCGTAGTCGGCGGCATGCTGGCGACATTGGTACTCGCTGACCGCGGAGATGCGATCGGCGTCGTAACTGTCCGCGCGCAACCGTGCTGCGTCGTTGATCGGAAGGCCGAGATAGTCGCCGATCTCAGGCCCTGGCAAGCGCTCAGGGCCATCCTCGTGATAGATCGGCGCCCACTGGCCTGAGAAATCGATTTCCTGCGCAAAGGCCCGGGCCGGCGCTGTAGAGACCGCGAGCGTGACGATGAAAGCCGCGCCGTAGCTCTTCATGGCGCGCAAGCATACAGCAAGGCTGAGCCGTCAGTCGGGGCGGGACGTACACCCCGGTACTTTTTTTGCCTCCATCGCCGTCGAGCAGATGTCGATGGACCGGTCGAGGTGGATACAAGTCACAACGGTGCTCATGATGAGCGCCGTAATTGCGGTGGTGTGGAGCCTGCTCCCCACCGCGACGTGGGACATTGACGCAATCTCCGCCTGGATGGCTCCTCATCGCCACGTCTGGTACGGATTGCCACTGGTGATGCTGGCCTTCGTCGGTCTTGCACCCGTGCCGGTGGTCCTGTTAATCGCGGCCACCGGTCTCGCATTCGGTCCGATCTTGGGCCCGATTTACGCGATGGCGGGATGTCTCACAAGCGGCTCGGTCGGATTCGGAATCGGACGCTGGATGGGACTGCGGCGCGTTGAGCAACTCGGCGGCGAACGCGTCGTCCGCGTGACACGGGCACTCCGCCGCAACGGGACGATCGCGGTGTTTTTTCTGCGAAAGATTCCGTTCCCGTTCACGATCGCCAACGTCATCGTCGGCGCATCAACCGTGACATATCGCGACTTCCTCGTCGGGACGCTGCTCGGCATGACGGGTCTCGTCATCGGCCTCGCCGGCTTCGGGTACCAACTGACGATGGTGCTGCGCAGCCCCTCACCGGAAACGGTCATTGGCGCGATTCTGCTCGTGAGCATTCCGCTCACGCTCGCCTGGTTGATCAACCGAACACTGCGACAGAGGTCGACGGCATGAGCGCGTCGGCGCGAACCGCGCCGCGCGACACATCTTCAACAGCGGCGTCGATCGTTCAGGCCAGCACGAACTGCTGGCGCATCGATCGCGCACACCAGTTCTTCTGCATCCAGGACGCAGCCGACTACTTCAAACTGGTCAGGCAGGCGCTGCTGTCTGCGCGCAAGACGGTCTTGATTCTCGGCTGGGACATTTTCGCGGGAGTCGATCTGTTACCGAACGGGCCCACGGGACCGGAGCCATCCAGACTCGACGAACTGCTGTCGTTCATTGCGCGACGACGACCGCAACTGCGCTGCTACATCCTGATCTGGGACTACGCTGCGCTATACACGCTCGAGCGCGATCCGTGGTCGCGATGGAAGCTGGGCTGGCGCACACATCGCCACGTGCGCTTCGGATTTGACGATCGTCATCCCGTCGGCGGCTCGCATCACCAGAAGGTTGTCGTCATCGACGATCAGCTCGCATTCTGTGGCGGCATCGACCTCACGAGCCATCGATGGGACACGTGCGCGCATCGCGTGGACGAACCGGCGCGCATGTCCTTCGCGGGAAAGCCGTACGGTCCGTACCACGAGGTCCATACGATGATGGCTGGGCCGGTTGCCGCGAGTCTCGGCACTCTGGCCCGCGATCGGTGGCGCGCGCTCGGCGAGGAACGGCTGCCACCGGTTCGCCCTTCGTCCGAAGATCTGTGGCCCACCGACGTCACACCGGATCTCACCGACGTGGATGTTGCGATTGCGAGAACGGTCCCCGGCTCCGACACGCGACCATCGGTACGCGAATGCGAGACGCTGTTCCGTGATTCGATCGCCGCCGCGCGCCGGTCGATCTACATCGAAAGTCAGTACTTCACCAATGAAGCGCTTGCCGCGGCCCTCGCAGCCCGGCTGCGCGAACCCCAAGGCCCTGAAGTTGTGATCGTCTCGCCGGCGGAATGCCACGGCTGGCTCGAGCAAAACACCATGGGCGCGTTCCGCTACAACGTGTTCCGGCAGCTCATCGCGGCCGACACGCACAAGCGATTGCGGCTGGTGTATCCAGCGGCGTCACGCACAGAGGTCGTACCGACGTTCGTCCACTCGAAAGTGATGATCGTGGACGACACGCTCGTGCGGATTGGCTCTGCCAACTTCTCACGTCGATCGATGGGCGTCGACACGGAATGCGACGTCGCGGTGGATGCCACCACACAGACTGACGCGCGCGCGGGCATTCGCCGCATCCGCGACCGCTTGCTCGCCGAGCATCTGGGCCTCACGACTGATGCCGTCGCTGAGGGAATCGATCGAGCAGGCTCGCTGCGGACATTCATCGATTCACGACAGCTCGCCGAACACACGCTGGCGCGAATCGAAATCCCGCCAGAGGAGGACGTGACCGCGTCCGAAGCGGCACGGCTCCTTGCCGACCCCGAGGAACCGATCGCGTTCGGCGCAACCGTCGAAGAGTTGTTACCGCCCGCCGATGCGACCAATGGTCTTCGTCCGGTGCCGTTTCCGACGATTCCGATCGCTGTCCTTGCGATCGCGCTCGCGTCGCTGTCGTCAGCTGTCATCTGGCGACCCGAATTCCGCACGACTCAGGACATGCTGGCCGCGTTTCCGAGTATGCCGACGATCGCCTGGACCATAGCCAGCGTGATTGCGATCGCAGGCCTGATCTTCGTCCCACTGGAGCTGATGGCCATTGCCGCAGGTGTGATCCTCGACGGACCTCGTGGCGCCATGGCGACATTGCTGGGCGCGCTCGTCGGCGCGGCGCTGGGCTACATGCTGGGCCGGCAGATCGGCCCCGCGCGACTGCCGCGGTGGATGAGCCGACGCTCCTATCGATCGGCCAGGCAGTTGGGTGCGCGCGGCGTTATCGGCGTACTCGTCTTGAGACTGGCATCGGTCGCGACCTCTGGATCGATCCATCTTCTGTGCGGCGCCGGTCATGTTCCGTTCTCGAGGTTCATGGCTGGCACGCTGCTGGCGTTCGTGCCGGCGATCGTTGCACTCGCCGGTCTCGGCGCGCTGCTTCGCCAGACCCTGCTCGTTCCCACCACATCGAACGTCGTGCTGACCATCGTCGCGACGATTCTGCTGACGGCAGCGGCGGCGGGTCTGCGCACGCTGCTGTTGATTCGTCAGTTCGCACCGTCCGTCTCCCGGCAACGTGCCCGCGCGGAGTTTGGTTAGGAGCCGGTCCGAGTAATGCGGGTGGCTACGTACAACGTGCACTCGTGCATCGGCACTGACGGACGCCACGACCCGGAACGCGTCGCAACGGTCATCACCGAGCTCGATGCCGACATCGTCGCCCTGCAGGAATTCACCTACCCGGCCAGCGTAGCGCTCGAGACACGCAGTCCGGTCGTCCTGACGACGCTGGACAGCTATACATGTGCGCTCGGACCAACACGTCAGAACATCACGCAATGCTTTGGTAACGCGCTCTTTACTCGCCATCCCATCGTTGACGTGCACCGCATCGATCTATCGATGGAACGCCGCGAACCACGGGGTGCGATCGCGGCGACCGTGGACGTCCGCGGAGAACTGGTTCACGTGCTCGCCGCGCATCTGGGGTTGAAGGTGCACGAACGCCGGTTTCAAGTACGGCAGATCGTCGAGTATCTCGATTCCGTACGGAACAC
>JBKPRH010000209.1:0-17837 GCA_046765795.1 Acidobacteriota bacterium
TCTCCCATCTCGCCAGAGAGCCTATACCCACAGGGTCGCCACATCGTATGGCTCGAACTGCCGATCGTGTGTCACCACAGTGGCTCCCTCGATCTGAGCCTGGGCAACCAGCATTCGATCGAACGGGTCGGCATGATACGACGGAAGCGTCGCGACATGCTCGGCGTGCCGCAACGTGATCGGCAGCTCGTCGAACGCACTGTCGATCACCATCTCGGTGAAAGAATCCGCCAATGTGAGCTTTCCAAGCGTCTGCTTAATGGCCGCTTCCCAGCCCGATGCCGCGCTGACCCACACGATGTCGGCCGCGGCAATGCGCCTGCGAACCGTGGCCTTCAGTCGAGGACTGTCGAGCCGCCACCACAGGACCACGTGCGTGTCCAGCAGTAGCTTCACCGCTTCTTTCCGGTAAACGCGGACAGGATGTTCGACGGCAGCGGCGCATCGAAGTCTGACGCGATACGGATGCGCCCCTTCGATCCTCCGGGCTTTCGTCGAGCAATGCCTTTCACTGCGACCAGGCGCGCTCGAGGAACGCCTGCCTTGGCGATGACGATCTCGGCTCCAGCCGCGGCTTCCTCGACCAGTGCCGACAATTGTGACTTCGCCTCGTAGAGATTCACGACCTTGGTCATGACGCAATCGTACGAGTGGCTCGCCACTTGGTCAAGTTGGTCAAGCCAGTGACTCATAGGGGCCACTTTCGGGTTTCATCCAGCCGAGAAACAACAAAAGACAGCCGGCACTTACGAGGACGATTGGCGGCCACCACCCGAGCGGCAGCCATAGACAAAGCAGGCCAGCCACGATGAGGAGAGCGGCAAGTTGCGTATGCGTCATCGTTCGACGTCGGGTTACATCATGACGCGAATGATGTCGGACCGCGTGATGATAAACGTCTTCTCCGTCTTGAAGTCGCGGACCAGCACCGCCGGATTCTCCGGCGTGATCATCGTCGCAATCGCTTCGACCGGGGTCGAGATATCCACGAACGGAAACGCCGGGTGCATGATCGTCTCGACCGGCTCCAGCTTGCAGTTCGGCTGGCGGATGAACTCGTCGTAGAGATGCGCCTCGTTGAGCGAACCGATGATACGGCCACTCTTCGTGACCGAGATTTGCGAGAAATCGTGCTCGCCCATCAGGCGGACAGCGTCCTCGACCGGCCGTGACGCTTCCACCGCGAAGAGCTCGGCGGAAACACCCATCGCCACCAGATCGCGCGCGGTCATGCCAGTGACCTCGAAGAAGCCCTTCGCGCGCATCCACTCGTCGTTGTACATCTTGCCGAGATACCGCGAGCCGTGGTCGTGGAAGACCACGACGACAATCTCACCCTTCTTGAAGTGGTCGGCGAGCTGCACCACCCCGGCCATCGCCGCACCGGCGGAGTTGCCGGCCCAGATGCCTTCCTCGCGCGCCAGCCGCCGCGTCATCAGCGCCGCGTCTTTGTCGGTGACCTTCTCGAAGTGATCGATGAGATCGAAGTTGACGTTGCCCGGCAGGAAGTCCTCGCCGATGCCTTCGGTGATGTACGGGTAGATCTCGTTCTTGTCGAAGATGCCGGTCTCTTTGTACTTCTTGAACACCGAGCCGTAGGTGTCGATGCCCCACACCTTCACCTTCGGGTTGCGCTCCTTCAGATACCTGGCAATACCGCTGACCGTCCCGCCGGTGCCGACGCCGACGACGAGATGCGCGACCTTGCCGTCGGTCTGGTCCCAGATCTCGGGCGCAGTCTGCTCGTAGTGCGCTTCGGTGTTCGAGGGGTTGTCGTACTGATTGGCCTTCCACGCACCAGGGATCTCGCGCTCGAGCCGCGACGACACCGAGTAGTACGACCGCGGATCCTCGGGATCGACGTCGGTCGGACAGACGATCACTTCGGCGCCGAATGCCTTGAGCGCGTCGATCTTCTCCTTCGACTGCTTGTCGGTGGTCGTGAACACGCAGCGGTATCCCTTGACCGCCGCGACGATGGCGAGACCCATGCCGGTGTTGCCGGAGGTGCCTTCGACGATCGTGCCGCCCGGCTTCAGTTTTCCGGCGCGTTCGGCATCCTCGATCATCTTGACCGCAATACGGTCCTTGATCGAGTTGCCGGGGTTGAACGTCTCGAGCTTGATGAGCACGTCCGCGTCGGTCACGCCGCGCGTAATGGCGTTGACACGCACCATCGGCGTATGTCCGATGGCGTCAAGAATGCTGTCGCAGATCTTCGTTCCGGGTGCGCTGGCCACGTGTGATCTGTACCACGCGAGCACCGGGTCTACAAAGCAGGCGTCTCGTCCTTCGTCCGTGACAGAATCGATTCCCTCGGCGACGGCACGATGTGTTGGGCGCCCGATTCAAAAAAGGAGCAGCCACAGGCATGACGGATTGGCAGTTCGCCCAGCGCGATCCCTCGGAGGAATTTGCCAGGCTGCATCTGTTCGCGATGCAGAAGCGGCAGCCCACCGGCGACGTTGAAATCATCATCACCGTCTTCGAGTACGTCACCCGCAATCACCTGAACATGAAGTTCTATGCACGGGCCGACAAGCAGGTCAACCAGAAGACGGCGCCGTTCACGCCATTCGGGTGGGGGGATTCGATCTTGATGGCGCTGAACGAGTGCAAGAAGCTGATTCACGACTATCCCTACGAGCCCTGAATCAACGCCGAATGGTAGTTGGGAGTTACGCGCCGTCAGGCGCGAGCGGCCTGTTCCGCCTGCCAGAGGTGACGATGCTGGTGGCGCGCCATGATGGAGAGCGCCGCGAAGACGTTGTAGCGGGCACGCACGTCGACGGGCGAGGCGATCTTGACCGCCTGAATCGGCAGACCATCGGCTTGGCGCACCAGCGCGATCTGCTCCGTCTGCCAGCGTTCGAACTCGGCGACGAGTTCGTCGGGTCGGCGATCGCCTTGCGGAATCCATGCGGGAATCGCCTTCGTCTTGAA
Source organism: Acidobacteriota bacterium (assembly GCA_046765795.1). Lineage (GTDB taxonomy): Bacteria > Acidobacteriota > Vicinamibacteria > Vicinamibacterales > UBA2999 > Gp6-AA40. The sequence goes on from JBKPRH010000209.1 coordinate 2,944, forward strand.
CCCCTTGCCCGGTCCGAGCCCTTTCCACAACAACCAGCCGAGGAAATCGCGGCGATACCGCGACGGCGCCGCGCCGCCTTTACGCCGTGCCTCCTCGATGCCGGCCCGCACCAGCGGCACCATCGATATCGACGAGAGATTGAGATGGGCCACGCACTCACCCGGCGACCATCGTTCCGGCGCAGGGCGTCGCTTCCAGATGTCCGGCGGCACCTTGGCGCGCAGTTCGTGCAGGCGGGTCAGCGCCGATTGGAATTCCTGTTCGATTGCCGAGAGTTCCGCGTGCATCACCTGAACATGAAGTAGACGGCGCCCAACAGGCAGCAACCGGCCCAGACGAAATTCCAGCTCACCGGCTGACGCATGTAGAAGAGCGCGAACGGTACGAACACGCCGAGGGTGATCACTTCCTGGATGATCTTCAATTGCGCGAGCGACTGCGTCTGGAAACCAATGCGATTGGCTGGCACCTGCAGCAGGTACTCAAACAGCGCGATGCCCCAACTGACGATCGCCGCGATGTACCACGGTCGATCCGACAGATTGCGCAGGTGCGCGTACCACGCGAAGGTCATGAAGATATTCGAGGCGGTGAGCAAGAGTACGGTGCGAACCACGCAGACTCCTCAGAATCGATGACGGGACGGGCGACGTTTTCGCGACGAGCGCCTGGGGCCACGCGGCTGTGGGCCGGACAGTCGTTGCTGCGGCCCGGTACGCGCGGGCGCCTGCGGCGTGTGCGCCCCGGCGCGCCGTTCGGCATTCGCGTTGGCCCGGGCCCGGTCTTCCGCCTTCCGCTTGCGAATGGCGGCGATCCGCTGCGCCATCGGAATTTCGAGCCTGACGTGCGGCCGTGCTTTGTAGTCGAAATCGGGAACCGTAATCCGCGGCAGGGTCCGACCGATCGACCGTTCGATCGCGCGGAGATCGGCCTCCTCCTCGGGAGCCACGAGCGTAAACGCATCCCCGGTCAGCTCGGCGCGGCCGGTTCGGCCGACGCGGTGGATGTAGTCCTCCGGTGCAGCCGGCACGTCGAAGTTCACGACGTGACTCAAGGCCTCGACGTCGATGCCACGCGCGGCGATATCGGTGGCGACGAGCACCCGGTACTTCCCGCTCTTGAAACCGCGGAGCGCCTCCATCCGCTGCGGCTGCGAGCGGTTGCCGTGGATGCGCGCGGCCGTGACGCGATGATGCAGCAAGTGCTCGGCGAGCCGGTTTGCACGATGCTTGGTCCGCGTGAAGACGAGGGCTTCGCGCACCAGCCCGCGCTCGAGCAGATGGACAAAGAGCTGCGCCTTGAGATCCTGCGCGACCGGGTAAACCGCCTGCGTGATGCCGGCAGCGGGAGCCGCGGTGCGCTGCAGGCTGATCGTCACCGGATGCTTCAACAGGTCTGAGGCCAGCGCCCCGATCGGCGGCGGCATGGTTGCGCTGAAGAAGAGCGTCTGCCGGCGCGCGGGAATGTGCTTCAGCACCCGGCGAATGTCCGGCAGAAACCCCATGTCGAGCATGCGGTCCGCTTCGTCCAGCACGAGGTACTCGACACCCTCGAGCCTCGCATACGACGCCTTGAAGTGATCCAGCAAACGCCCCGGAGTGGCGACGATGACGTCGACGCCGCTACGGAACGCGTGCTCCTGCGGCCCCATGCCAACCCCGCCGTACACAGCAGCGCCGGTGAGCGGTGTGTGCGTGGCGAGGGCGTTGAGGTCTTCGAGGATCTGTGCCGCGAGCTCGCGTGTCGGCGTCAACACCAGTGCCCGCGTTGTGCGGCGCGGCTTCCCAATCAGCCGGTGGAGGATGGGCAGGAGAAACGCGGCTGTCTTGCCGCTGCCGGTCTGCGCGCAGGCGAGCACATCGCGGCCCGACATCGCGGCTGGAATCGCATCGGCCTGAATCGGGGTGGGGCGTACGAAGCCGAGCTCCCGGATTCCTTTGAGCAAATCGGCATGGAGACCGAGCGCAGTGAAGGGCACCTTGGGATTCTAGTTCACGCCCGGGCCTTTGCCCTTTGCCCTTTGCCCTTTGCCCTTTGCCCTTTGACCTTACGCCTCAGTGAGTCATGGCGTACATGATCGCGTTGATCCCGACGGCGTATCCCTTCGGCGAAAACAGATAGAAATACCGCGGGTCTTCACCCTCGCGCTCCCAGGCGTCCGAGATGTCGGTGTTGTGCGTCATCAACACCATGATGTTGCCGTGACGATCGGAGATGGCGCGCAGGTGCGGCTCGGCGCTGTCGTAGCCACGCTCCGAGGTTTCGCTCGGATTGCCGCGCCACGCTTGAATCGACGGAATCTGCGGGAACTCCTTGATCTCGTACTGCATCTTCATCAAGGGATGACTGGGTGTGATGTCCTGGATCGGATATTCCGACGGCGGCAGCACGCGCGAGATCTCCGACACCCACTGCTCCCAGGCATACGAGCCCCAGAAGTCGTCCACCCACATGAAGCCGCCCTTGAGGAAGTACTCGCGCAGCGCCTCGACCTCGCGCTCGTTGAACGTCACGGTGCCGACATCCTCCATGTGGATGTACGGACACTGGAACAGTGATTCGTCGGTGAGTCGAACGGTCAGATAGTCGGGCCGTCCGCCGTTCTCCATGCTCACGCGTGTGCGCGTCAACTCGGAGAGACGAATCGAGAAGTTCAGATCGGCGTCGGGATAATCGGTGCCCCAGCCCTGACCGCCAGCTTCGGCACGCGTGCTGGTGTAGATGGCGCGGCAGAAGTTGAAGCCGTGACCGAAGCTTTCAGCTTTGGGATAGCGCGGTGGAAAGCGGCGGAAGCCGCCGAACCCTCCGCCGGGAAAGCGGCCAAACTGCGCGGCGGCCACACCTGCCATGACGATGACAAGCGCGGCCGCCACGAGGACCTTGAGCTTCACGCTACGTACCCGACGGTGTCACCGCGGACTGCCGCGGCTTCACCGTGGTGACTTGGCGAGCGAACGGTAGTACTGCTCGACCAGCTTCCGGAATTCCTCTGGGACCTCATCGGACCCGGTCAATGCGGCCGCGTTCTTGTCAGCGTCGACCTTGCGGCGCAGACCGAACTCGAAACGCTTCAGGCCTTCGGCGACGAACTGCTGCAGGCGCGCCAGCTCCTGGACGTTCTGATACACGCGCTCGTCTTCGAGCTGACGCAGCGCGCGAACGATTTCATCGAGCTCCTGCGGAGGGATGTTCTCGCCTTTCAGCATGCCGCGCAGCGCGTTGGCGTCCTGCGAGTACTGACGCGCCTCGCCACGCAACTGACGGATGTCTTCCTGCGTCAACCGGGCGCCATTCCACCAGCCGCCCCAGGTCCCATCGCCGCCGGCGTAGTTGCCGCCGCGATCGACGCCGCCCTGGAAGTCACCAGCACGTCCGTCAGCGCGGCCGCCGTCGCCGCCGCCCTGACCGTTCTGACCTGTTCCGCGCTGGCCACCTTCACCCTGCTGACCCTGGCCCTGACCCTGCTGACCGTTCTGGCCCTGGCCGTTTTGTCCCTGCTGTCCCTGGCCCTGACCCTGGCCTTGCTGGCCTTTCTGGTCCTGACCGTTCTGACCCTGGCCTTCCTTACCCTGCTGGCCTTCTTTCCCCTGCTGACCGTTGCGGCCCTGCTGATCGCGGTTGGCCTGCGCGCGCTCACGCGTGCGCTCTTGCAGTGACTCGGCACCGCGCGCCAGACGTTGCGCGCGCTCGAGTGCCTGATCGCGCTTGTCGCCCGGCTGCTGACCCTGTCCGAGTGCGGCCTGTGCCTCTTCGAGCCGCTGACGGACCTCGTCGATGCCCTTCGAGATATCGCCTTCTGCGGCACTCGCCTGCTGACCCGTGCCGCGGCTGACCAGCGCCTTCGAATACTTCACGGCATCGCGCAGCCGATTGTCGCGAATCGCGCCCGCAGCTTCGGTCATCTTCCGCGACGCCGGACGCTCTTCGCGGCTCGCTTCTCGTGCGCCGCGATCGAGATCGGCTTCGAGCTCACCGAGTTTGCTCTCGAGCTGATCCTTCTTCTCGTTGATCGCGCGCGCTTGCTGCTGCCGCTCGGCACCGCCGGCCGGTAGCTTCTTCACGGCGTCAGAAATCTCCTGCTGCTGCCGCGCGATCTCGTCGGCCTGCCGCTTCGCGTCTTCGATGTCGCGCTCGGCACGCTGCGTCAGCGAGCGCTGCAGTTTCTTCTCGGTCTCGCGCAATCGCTCGAGCGCCGCCTGTGCCTGCGCGGACGCATTCGCACCGCCGCCGGCCGCTGCCTTGCGCGCCGCATCCGCCGCTTCGCGCATCTGCCGCGCCGACTCCGCCAATTCGGGACGCTGCTCTTCGCGCGCAAGACGCTCGAGCCGACGCGCCGCTTCCTCGATCTGATCGGCGAGCGCACGCTGCTGCGCTCCGCTGTTCCCGCCGCCCGCCTGCTGACCTTCGAGCGCGCGACGCCGCTGGCGCTCGGCTTCCTGCTCCTGACGACGGGCCAGTTCCTTCAGCTTCTCGAGCAGCTCGTCGACCTCGCGATCGCTGGCCTGTTCGGAGGCCTGATTGGCGGTCTCATACCGGCTGGCCATCTGATTGAGCTCCTGCTCGAACAACTCAGAGAGCTCCTGCTGGACCGCACCGCCACCACCACCACCGCCACCACCGCCCTGCTGCACGCTGATCTGCGTCTCGTATTCCTCTTCAGCCTTCTGCAGAATCTGCAGCGCCTTGTTCTCCGGCTGCAACGCCTGATCCGGCGACACCGCGGCGAGCTTGCCTTCGGCTTCCTTCATCGCGGTCACGGCCTGTGGCAGCAGTTCCGCCACTTTCGCAAACGCCGGATCGCGCTCGATCAACTGGCTGTTGATGCGCGTGAGCAGACCTTCGACCTGCTCGCGCAGTTTCGACTGCGACAGCCCGACGATCTTCGAGTTCTCGCGCAGCTTGTCGGCGCTGACCTTCTTGCGATCGCGCTGGACGTTGAACGTCGCGGAGATCACTTGGCGCTGCTGCTCGGAGAGCGCTTCGACCTGTCCACCACCGCCGCCGCCACCGCCACCGCCGCCGCCCTGCGACTGCGCCTGACGGAAGTCCTTCTTGAACGGGCGAATGCGCAGGAAGTAGAGATCGCTGCTCGCCTGATTCGCGCCGTCTCCGCCGTTGTCCGATGCGCGCGCGTAATACGAGACAGCATCACCCGGCTGCACGCCGAGCTCTTCGAGATAGAACGTGTGGCCGGCCGAAACCTCGGGCAGACGCTTGGTCCCGTTGAACAGCTTCACGATCTTCTCGGGTCCGCCGTTCACGGAGTACACGAGTTCGAGACTGGTGATGCCATAGTCGTCCACCGCGTTCGCTTCAGCGAACACTTCTTCGATCGGCGACACCGAGGTGTCGCGGCCCGGACGGTTGAACGACACCGTCGGCGGCTTATCGGCAAGCACATCGATCGTGTACTGCGGCGAGGCGACGACGCGCTCGCCGTTCGGCGCATCGAACTCCACCTTGTAGAAGCCGTCCTGATTGGCGACGAACGAGGCCGTGAACGTGCCGTCGGCCTGGAGCTTCAGGTCCACCGACTCCTTCTCGTTGAGCGCAATCCGTCCACCCTTCGACTTCATCGTTGGGAAGATCTTCAGGCGCACTTCGGTACCGCGCAGCACCGCGATATCGCCACCGTCTTCGATCTTTTCCGGCTCGAGACCGGTGTAGGCCGGGAAGTGGTACTCGATCTCGAGACGCTGCACGTACGGGACATCAACAACGGTGAGCTTGTACTGCGCCGACTGCACGCGGTCACCGATCACCTGATAGGTGACGTTCGCGTTCACGTCGAAGATCATTCCGTCGTAGCCGCCGTTCTCGTTGCGCACCAGCGGCAGCGATTCGAACGGCCCGCCGGGTGTGCGCTGCACGCGCAGCGTGACATCTTCCGAATCGAACCCGAGCAGCTTCGCGGACACAGTCTGATCGGCGCCCTTCGGCACCGTCATGTTGCCGGGCTTCACTTCGATGCGATACGGCGACGCCGCCTGCACATCCGACGAGATCAGCAGCATCGCTGACATCGCGTTGCGCAGGAATGCCGGACCAAGCGCGAGGGCGAGCAGCGCGACCAGTGCGATGCCACCAAGCGCCATCGCGTAGCGACGCAGCGGCTGCTGCTCGACCCGGTGCGTCGCATCGCTGCGGACACACGCGTCAATGGCCTGCTCGACGACGCGACGAACGAGTGCCGTCGATTCCGGGATATGACCATCCTGGCTCGTCTCGACGGCACTGAGCAGCGTGGCCTGCAGCGATGGCTCGTTCTCTTCGAGGTACATCGCCACCTGTTCGTCGGTCACGCGACGCCGGAGCGGCACCCACAGGAACCAATAGGCTGATGTGGCAAGAACCACGAGCATCGCCACGCGCGCGGCGATGATCGAAGCGCCGCTGAACCGCGCCCACTCCATCCCATAGGCGGCAAGCAGGAACAACCCAAAGCCGATACCGGCGACCGCGAGCGCGCCGCGAAGGGCGAGCTTGATGCGCCAGCGGTTGCGCACCTCGCCGATGATGTCGAGCAGGTTGGTCGGGGACGAGGAGCGACGGCGCAAGCTGTCGAGCATTGGTCTCTCCGATACCGCGGGGGCTGGAGTGCCCCCGCTCTACGGACGGCAGAGCGCAGGTTTTGGCCTGCGCGCATTAACGTTCGTTCAGAATACGCCTGAACCGGCCGTGGCGCTTAGGTTTTTGCCATCCGGTTGGACACCAGCGTATCCACACCCAGCAGCAGAATTCCGGCGACCAGCAGATACCACCACAGCCGCTGATTCTTTTCTCTGGCCTCGGCCGTAAGCGGAATGCCGTTCGGCTGCGAGCCGTCGCCGCCTGTCGCCCCGCCCGTCGCGGCAGCCACGATTTCCTTGGGATCGATCGGGGTCAGGTCAGCCTCGGCCGGGTCCACGTTGACGGCCACCACAAAGTGGTTCTGATTGTTGTCGCCCCGCAGCTCGTAGAATCCCTTCTCCGATAGCTCGACCACGTCAGACCCTTCGTCCTCGATGGGCAGCCGGCGGCCCGATGGTGTGAGTACGACACGCTGCGTGGACGCACCGCGGGGCACCACGGACGCGTCGAGCACCTGACCAACCGTGACCCAGGGCTGCGGTTCGCTGTAATTGGCAAGATGACGAATCGCGCGATGCACAAACGGCAGGAACACCGGCCGCTGCGGCAGATCGCTCCACGTCACATCGAGCGTCGATCCCCAGATCAACACTCGGCCGTTCCCTGTGCGCCGCTCGACGACCGCGGGCGCTCCCGCATCAAACCGCGCGAGCACCTGCGCATTCTTTGCCGGCGTGAGCGTGCGATAGCCGTAGACCGGCACTGCGGAGAAGTCACCGCTGCGCGGAGCGCGGAACGGCTCGAACACCGGATGTCCGTACTCCAACGCGCCAATGCGCGCCGCGTCGCCACGCGTGCGATCGACGGGATTGCCGATCTCCGCCGGCAACACGTCCACGTCCTTCGGCCACGTCGCGCGCGGCCCCGCCGCCACGAACAACCCGCCGCCCTGTTCGACATACTTCGCAAGACGGCGAGCCAGACCGGCGCTCACGTCCACGTCGTTCAACACGACAACGGCGCTGCGCTTCAGATCCTCATCGCTCACCGCATCCGCCTGGCGCGCGACGGCGTCGAATCGCGGCGCCTCCCCGATCGACAACGCTCGTGTCAGATAGAGGTCCGCGTTGCCGCGATCGACAATCGTCAGGCGCACCGGCTCGGACGGCGAGACAACGAAGTTGAACGAATTGTCGGCATTCAGTGCATCGTCTGCGAGACGGACAGTCCCCTTGAAGTTCTTCGAACTGATGGTGACCGGATCGAAGCTGACTGAGGCGGAGCCGCCAGGCTCGACGTTCAGCGCTTTGTTCGACACTGGTAAGCCAGCGGTCTCGAGTGCGATGTTGCTGCCCGACACGGACCGTTCGGTGCGATTGGTGACGACGGCAGTCACCGTCAGCCGCTCTTGACTGGAGAACGTGGAGCGCGCCAACGAGAGACCCGTGACACTCAGGTTGGGCCGGTCAGCAGCGCCCTGCACCGAAATCGGCGTGATCGTCACGCCCTGCGGCAGCCGCGCACCTTCCTCACCGCGCCAGCCGCCGCGCTGAAAGTCGCTGATGATCACGACCTCACGGCGCGGCAGCGTCGACTCGGCGACGATGCTGCCGGCCACTTTGAGGGCCGGTGAATAGCGCGTCGCCGCGTCGCCGGGCTTCGCGGTGTCGAGCACCGCGTTGAAGCGCGTCTTGTCCGACGTCGAGCGCATCTGGATATCGGCGCCCGATGAAAACAGCACGAGCGTGGCGCGGTCCGAGGCACTCAGCTTCGCGAACTGATCGCGTGCCGCTGCTGTTGCGCGCTGCCAGTGATCGCCAAACCCCATGCTGTAGCTGTTGTCGAGCAGCACGACCACTTCGCGCGAGCCGGCGCCAATCGGCGCGGCATCGTCGTGTTGAATGAGCGGGCGTGCGAACGCGAGGATGATGAGCGCGAGCGCCGCGAGGCGGACGAAGAGCAGCAGCCAGTTGTGGATCTTGCGGCGGCGAACGGACTGATACGGGATCCGCCGCACGAACATCAACGACGGGAAATGGACGATCTGCTTCTTCTCGCGCTGCGTGAGGTGCAGCAGCACGGGAATGGCCAGCCCGGCGAGGGCCACGAAAAAGAGAGGGGCTAAGAAGCTCACTGCTGTCCCAATTTGTTGATCTTCGATCTTAGATTATTGATTCCTTGTTGATTGCGGATGGTTGAATGGTGATTACGGCTGCAACGACCAATCAACATTCCGGAATCAACGATCACCAACGAATCAGCGATCACTAGTCACGCAATCTCCAATGTTCTACCGAGACTTCATCATTTTGGCGCGGCCACCGAGGTAGCGATAGAGCGCGTGATCGAGCGGCTGCGTCGTATTCAGCATCGAGTAGTCGACGCGCACCGCCGAGAAGCTTTGCGCCAGCGCGTCGATGTGGGCTTGCACAAGCGAGCGATACTCCTCACGGAACGCCTCGGGCACGACCGGCATCTGCTCGCCGCTTTCGAGGTCCTCGAACGGCTGCGCATCATTGAACCCGAACTCCAGCTCAGTGGGGTCCATGATGTGGAACACGATCAGATCGTTGCCGCGGAAGCGTAGCGGCGACACGGCATCGAGCACCGCGTCGGGTTCGTCGTAGAAATCCGAGATCACGACCAGCACGCCGCGGCGGCCGAAGTGCTCGGCCAGCTTGTGCAGCGGTCCTTTCAACGATCCCGGCCTGCCTGGCTTCAACCGATCGAGCACGTGGAGCACCGTCTCCATGTGCTTGGCCGAAGGCGGCACGTGCTCGACGACGTCGGTGTCGAAGGCGACAAAGCCCACGCGGTCGCGCTGATGGTGCACGAGATTGGTCAGGCACGCCGTCAGGATTCGCGCGTAATCGAACTTGGTGATGCCGCGGCTGCCGTAGTCCATCGACTTCGAGCAGTCGAGCAGCACCGAGAAGTTCATGTTCGACTCGGCCTCGTACTCCTTGATGTAGTAGCGATCGGTGCGCGCCCAGAGCCGCCAGTCCATTCGGCGGATGTCGTCGCCAGGCACATAACCGCGGTGCTCGGCAAAGTCCACCGACGCACCGAAGTACGGCGCCTTGTGCAGACCGTTGATGAATCCATCGACGACTGCACGGGCCACGAGCTCGAGATTGCCGATGCGGGCCAGGACCGCCGGGTCCATGAACCGCGCGCCGGGAATCGCCTGGAAGTCCTGCGCCATGTCACATACCCGAACGCGGCAGCGGCACGGCGTCGAGCAGACGATCGACGATCGCGTCGGTGGTCACGCCTTCCGACTGCGCGTGGAAGTTCGTGATGATGCGGTGGCGCAGCACCGGATGCGCGAGGTCGCGGATGTCTTCGAAGCTGACGTGATACCGGCCGCTGGTCAGCGCGCGCGACTTGGCGCCGAGCACCAGATACTGCGCGGCGCGGACGCTGGCGCCGAATGCCACCCACTTGTTGATGAAGTCTTTCGAATCCGAATTGCGCGGACGCGTCGCGCGCACGATGTCGAGCGCATGCCGCATGATCGGATCGGCCACCGGCACCTTGCGCACCAGCCGCTGGAACGCGATCAGATCCTCACCCGTGATCGGGCGCTCGAGCTGCGGATTCTGCAGCGCGGTCGTCGTCTTCACGACCCCGAGCTCCTCGTCGTACGGCGGGTGCTCGATGATGATGTGATACATGAAGCGATCGAGCTGGGCTTCGGGCAGCGGATACGTGCCCTCGAGCTCGATGGGGTTCTGCGTGGCAAACACGTAGAACGGCTCGGAGAGCTGATACGTCTTGCCCTGCACCGTGACTCGATGCTCCTGCATCGCTTCGAGGAGCGCCGACTGCGTCTTCGGCGGGGTGCGGTTGATTTCGTCGGCGAGCACGATGTTGGCGAAGATCGGACCGGGCGCAAACACCATCTGGCGGCGGCCCGTGGTCGCGTCTTCCTGCACGAGGTCGGTGCCGGTGATGTCGGACGGCATCAGGTCGGGCGTGAACTGGATGCGCGAGAACTTCAGGTCGAGCACGCGCGCCATCGTGTAGATGAGCAGCGTCTTGGCGAGGCCAGGCGCGCCGACGATCAGGCTGTTGCCACCGACAAACAGCGTGTTCAGCACCTGCGAGATGACCTCGTCCTGACCGACGATGATCTTCTTCAGCTCGGTGACGATCGCCTTGCGGCCGGCATTCATGCGATCGGCGAGCGCGATGTCATCGGGTGACGCCAGATCGACCTGTGGAGTTACGTCAGTAGCCATCCTGTTCATTCGTTCCCCCTCAACCCCCAACGCCCACGCACCAATTCCCAACCACTGCCAATTTCCAACTCCCAACTCCCAACAACTTCCAATTGGGAATTGGGAGTTGGGAGTGGTTGGTAGTTGGGCGTTGGTAGTTGGGAGTTTATTTCCCCTCCGCCGCGCGGATTTCTCTCGTCTTCAACGCAATTGCGGTCACCAGCTTCTCGAGTTCCGAAGAATACTTCGCCGGGTCCATGCTCTCCTTGAGCAATCGCAGCGATTCAACCCGCCGCTCGAGATCGCGCCGCTCGACGTGCAGCGCGCGCAACTTCGGATCCGACGGCAGTCCGTCGTCACCGGCAACGCCAAGCGACAGCACCGCCGCCACCTTGCCGTCCTTGTTCTTCGGATCGGTGCCAGTCGTGGTCGGACTGGTACTGCCTTCCTTGTCACCATCGTCATCGAGCAGCGCGTGCTCGGTGGCAAGCAGGCCCTCACGCTCGTAGGCCCGCGCCACTTCGATCTTGGCGAAATTGAACGCTTCGAGCACGCTGACACGCTTGTTCTTGTCCGTGTCCGCGGCTTCCGACGTCAGTGCATCGATGAAGAAGCCGCCGAACAACGTCGTGAAGTGCTCGGCGCCGCTGCGCGTGGCGGTCACGATGGTGCGGCCCGGGGCCGAGAGACCCTCGATGAACGGACCGCTCGCGCTCGAGGCGTTGACCAGCACGATCTGCTTGGTCGGCAGCCGTTTGAAGATCAGGTTCAAGTCGGCAGCGGCCATGTCCGGCCCAGGCAGATTGAACTTCGATTCGCGGCCATCGTAGCTGCCGTGACCGATGAGCATGATGAAGACGAGGTCCTCGGGACCGGCTTGCTTGGCGAATCCATCGAGCGCCTTGCCGATCTCCTCGCGCGTCGCCTTTCCGGTCACGCCCGCGTCGGCTTCCATCGGCGCATCGACGAGGTAGGCGAGACGTTCCTTGGGTACACCGAGCCGCTCGGACGCCTCGGCCATCGTGGTGCCCCACTTGTGAAACGTCTTGCCGAGTTCGGGATCGCCGGACAATCCGACAACGATTAACAGGAACGCCTTGAGCATCAGGCCAACCCCACCATGCGGCGGTAGCCCCATTCCGCGCAGACGACTCCCATCAACGTGATCAGGATGATCGGCATGTTCCAGAGCTCGCGCTCTTCGACCGATGTCACGCCGCGTCCGGCATACCGCACGTCTTCTGCAATACCCTTCGCGGTCTCCGTCGTGTAGAACTTGCCGCCGGTCTCTTCCGCGATTCGCCGCAGTGGCGCGGCGTGCATCGTCGGATCGAAGTATTCGGCTTCGCTCGCCGCAGCGCGCACATAGGCGACGCCAGTGCCGACGGGCTGACCGCCTCCACGCGTCGCATCCACGTTGATCTCGTAGGCGCCGGGTTCGGTGCTGACGAACGTGCCGCGATACTGACCGTCGCGCTCACCGGTCCACTGCAGTGGAACAGTCATCGTCGTCCCACCAGGCCGCGCGACTGTCGCCACGACGGTGGCATCGTTCAACTCGACGAACCGCTTGTCGACGACGGCGGCTTCGATTGTCACGACATCGCCGGGCTCAATCCGATCGCTCGTCGTTCGCACATCAACGACATCGGGGACCCCGTCCACGAGCCAGCGCATCAACTGACGCCAGTAGTGCTCGTGTGTCTGATCCTCGAGCGGAATCGACGCGTGCATCTGCCACAGCCACGTGTCCTGTGCGGTCAGCGCAATGCCTTTTCCACGTCCGAAGCGCTGGAACGACAGGACTGCCTGCTGACGGCCGCGCTCGTCAGTCCCGTTGAGGAGCACCGTTGCGCCCGGCTTCACCTGGAGCGGCGCATTCACCGCGGTGACCTGCGGCAGTTCTCCCCAGCGAGTGACCGAGGCCGATTCGGATTCAGCGATTTGCGTGACCGCGTGGGCCTGTCCGGGACGGGTGGGCGTGATCTTCAAGCGCGCGAGACCGGCCGGATCCGATGCGCGCGTGCGCGGATCGATGAGCAGCGGCAACGCGTCGGCGACCGGGGTGCCACCGTAGCCACCTTCGCCGAACGACCGGGGACCGCCAAGCATCAGCAGTCCGCCACCGCGGCGCTCGACGAATTCCGCGATCATCTGCAGCTGGTCGCCCGAGAACACGCCAGCCTCAACGCTGCCCAGGATCAGGCCGCGATATTTGAACAGCTCTTCGCGCGTCTTCGGGAACCCGCCGACCAGTTCTTCCGGATCCTCCGGCTCGTCGCCGAAGAGTCGCATGTACTTGTTGTCCGCGGTGCGTTGCAGCGCAACGACCTCGAGGTTCTTGTCGTCCACCACCGCGCGGCGCAGGAACTTCATTTCGAAGCGCGGCTCGCCCTCGAAGTAGAGGATCTGCTCACGGGCATCACGGACGTTCACGAGCGACTCGCGCACGTTGTTCTGCGTGACGAGCTCGCCTTCCTGCGGCGAGACCTTGAATTTGAAGAGTCGCGGACCGGGCTCGGACGCGATGGCACGGACGCGCACTTGTGCGGGTGAGCCGTCGTTCGGGAGGGTGACCTTCTCAGAACCGATGATCCGGCCCTCGTCTTCGACGTCCACCGTCACCGTGCGGCCACCGTATCCCGTATTCCGAACGACGACGTCGACGAGGAGCGACGCATCCTTCAACACCGTGCGCGGCGTGTTGACGCGATCGATCTGCACGTCGCGCGGCAACTGCTCGCTGCCGACGCCGACGGTAAACACCGGAATCTTCTGCGCCTTCATCGCCAGCAGCGAGGGATCGAGCGAGGCGTCGCTCGTGTCGGCGCCGTCGGTTACCAGGACCACACCGGCGACCGGCAGGCCGGCCAGCTCGTCGCGCGCACCGTCGAGCGCAGGGCCCAGCTTGGTCTGCGGACCGCTGAAGTTCATCTCGTTGGCCGCTCCCATCCGGGTGGCCGTGGACGAAAACCGGAACACGCGCACGAGGAATCGATCCGACAGCGCCTTCAGCAGCGGGCTGTCGAGCTTGCCGAACTGATCCTTGACGTAAGCGCCCCTCGCTTTCCCGTTCCAATCGGGTATCTGCATGCTCCGCGAGTCATCGAGGAGCACGGCCACCACATTCTGCTGATCGACGGCAGCGCGCACGATGAGAGTGGGACGGAACAGGCAGAACAGCACCAGCGCGAGCGCCGCCACGCGCAGCGTGGTCAGGATGATGCGGTCGCGCAGCCGTCCCTCGTTCACGCGGACGCGCCGGTAGGTCAACACGGCCAGACCGACGACAACCGCGACGATGAGCGTGGCGATCAGAGACGCAGTGGTGACGTCGAAACGGAATTCACCCTGCTGAAAGACCACCGGGCGATAAGAAAAGAGGGCCTCGAACAGCGACTCGAACACCGGCAAGCTCCCCCAAAGTCAGGCCTTACAAGAGGCCGCAGATCATACATTACTGCTTACGAGCCCACGATGCATTTGACTCCGTGGCCCGGTCTCGGGTCTGCGTACTCGATCCGATACCTACGAATGTGACTCGTCCGTTTCACCTCGATGCCCCGGATCGTCTGCAAATCCGCGAGGGCGGAGGCTGCATATCGGCGTTTGGCCTCCCGTTTTTCGCCGCGGGCATCTTCATGATCCTGGCGGTGGCGGGCCTCATTCCGGTCTCGAATTCCGGCAACATGCCGCCATGGGGATGGTTCGCTCTGACCTGCATGGGCCTCGTGTTCACCGCGGTCGGTAGCGGGTTCGTCTTCGGCCGAGCCTGGACGACCCTCGATGTCACCCGTCGCCTGGTCATCAAACAGTGGGGGCTGCTGATACCCCTTCGCGAGCGCACCTACCCGCTGACGGGATACTCGGCGGTCACACTTGGCTTCGTGCGCGGCGACTCGGACACCGCAGACAAATTTCCCGTCGGCCTCAAGGCGCACACCGGAACCACCCTCGCGCTCTGCAGCTTTACCACGTATGCAGACGCGAGAGCATGCGCGATCGCGGCGGCCCGACATCTTCGTCTCGATTTCGAGGATTCGACAACGGATCACCACACTCGTGTCACACCGGTGGATGCCGAGCGCTCTCTCCGGGAA
>JBKPRH010000210.1:0-15508 GCA_046765795.1 Acidobacteriota bacterium
ATACCGATCCACCAGACGAAATTGATGATGTCGAACGCCCAGCCGACCGGAACGTTGTTGCCCCAGATCCCGATGCCCGTCAGCAACAGGTTGCCGATGGTCATGTTCAGGATCATCAGCAAGACGAAAGCGATGAAGAACCCGAGGAACCAGCCGAGCGGGGTCCGCTTGGTCAGGACAACGTGGCTGATCGTGTCGGTGACGGAGTTGAAGGTGTGCCCGGGCGTGATGACCGGCGGCGTGCGCGCGAGCAGCGCCGCTTCCGCCGAAGACGAGCTCGTGAGATGTTCCCGCTGCTCCATGGTCTAGTGACCTTCCCCCTCGCCCGCGCCCGTGCCAAGTTCGTCCCCGAGCTCGGTGTTCGGGTTGCGAACCACCGCGAGATACGTCGTGCGCGGACGCGTGTTGAGCTCGGCGAGCAACGGATAGTTCAACGGGCTTGCCTTGCGCTTCGAGACCTCGCTGTTCGGGTCGTTGATGTTGCCGAAGATGATCGCGTTGGTCGGACACGCGGCCTGACAGGCGGTGACGATGTCGCCGTCTCGAATCTCTCGATCTTCGAGCTTGGCGGAGATGCGCGCCTGATTGATGCGCTGCACGCAGTACGTGCACTTCTCCATCACCCCGCGGCTGCGCACGGTAACGTCGGGATTTCGCATCAGCTTCAGGCTGGGCGTATTGAAATCCGCATACAGCATGAAGTTGAACCGGCGCACCTTGTAGGGGCAGTTGTTCGAGCAGTAGCGTGTGCCGACGCAGCGGTTGTAGACCATGTCGTTCAGGCCTTCCGCGTTGTGCGTCGTCGCGGCCACCGGGCAGACCACTTCGCAGGGCGCCGTCTCGCACTGCTGACACGGCATCGGCTGGTGATAGGTTCCCGGATTATCGATATCGCCCGTGTAGTAGCGGTCCAACCGGAGCCAGTGCATCTCGCGGCCGTTCAGGACCTGCGACTTTCCGACCACCGGCACGTTGTTCTCTGCCTGACACGCGACCACGCAGGAGTTACAGCCGGTGCAGACGTTCTGATCGATCGTCATGCCCCACTGATAGCCCTTGCTGTAGTCGAAGTTCGGATACATCGTCAGGCCGGAGATCGGCAGATGCTCCATCTTCTTGGCGAAGTCGGGCTCTTTCTCGAAGTGTTCGACCGTCGCCTCGCGGACGATGTTGCGACCTTCAAGCGACCAGTGGTCCTGCGTGCAGGCGAGCTGATAGCTGTCGCCGGTCTTCGCGAGCTGGACGCGCGTCGCGTCCTGCGCCGCCATGGTGCGAAGCGGATTGACGTTGAAACCGATCTCGTTCGCCGCGCGGCCGGCACGGGTGCGGCCGTAGCCCACGTGCAACGTCAGCGTGTCAGCCGCCTGTCCGGGAGCCAGCCACACCGGGATCGTGACGGTCGTTTTTCCCTGCTTGAGTTCAACAAGGTCGCCACTCACCAGCATCAAGCGATCGGCGGTTTGCGGAGCGATCAACGCGGCGTTGTCCCACGTCAGCTTCGTCAGCGACTTGGGCAATTCCTGCAGCCAGGCGTTGTTGGCGAAGCGGCCGTCATACACAGATGGATCGGGACGGAAGACGACGTCGAGCTCGCCGGAACCCGCTGCCGCAGCGGTCGCTGCGGGAAGGTTCGCTTGCACACTGACGTTCTTCACGGGGAACGCCGTGTTCGGCACGACACCGTCGTGGAGCCACCTGCGCCAGCCCTGATCGAATGACGTGGTGAGGGCCGCGCCTGACGTGTTGGGCTGCGGGGTCGTCGTCGTGTCGCCGGTTGCGCTCGACATCCAGAACGATCGAACGACGTCGTAGCCGGAGCGGACGGCGCCTTCGTTCAACGCCGCCATGACCTCGTGGACCGAACGGCCGCCGTAGAGCGGCGCGATGAGTGGCTGCACGATCGAGACGGTTCCGTCGTGGCCACGCACGTCGCTCCACATTTCGAGGAAGTGCGTCTCGGGAATGTGCCAATGGCACTGCGCGCCGGTTTCGTCGTGGTAGAGGCCGAGATGCACGCGCAGTGCAACCTTCCCCATCGCCTCGGCGAAATTCAGGTCTGCCGGCGCGGAGTACATCGGGTTGCCGCCGAGGATCACGAGGAGGCTCACCGTGCCGGCGTTCATCTCGCCGACCAGCTCCTGGAGCGCAGCGCGCTGGTTGGTCGGACGAACTTCAGCGGTCGACGTGTACGTGACGGTGGTGCCGACGTTTCCCAGAGCGGCATTCATCGCATGCGCGAGTGCATGGACCGCTGGCGGTTGACCATCACCGGCGATCACGATGCTCCGGCCACGTGCAGCCTGGAGATCCTTGACGAGTGGCCCCATCCATCGCTGCGCCGCCGGCGGTGCGGTTGCCGATCCAGCACCCGCAACGCCAACTGCGGCGGCCACGGCGCGAGCGAACGACTCGATGTCGGATGCCTTCATCGGCAGACGGTGATCGGCCTTCGAGCCCGAATTGGTGGGCGTGCTTTCGACGGCGTAAAAACGGCTCAATTCGGCGCGATCGCCCTCGATGCGTCGTCGTGAGGCAAACGCACGGGCATGCTTCAAACCGCCGTTACCAAAGCAGAGGAAGTCGGCGTCGAGCGACAAAATGACGTCGGCTTTTTCGATCGCGTACTGCGGATCGGCGTAATCGCCGAAGGCGAGTCGACTTCCTTCGCGGGCGTTGTGTCGACCGAACGGCTCCCACTGCACCCATTTGGCCTGCGGGAAGCGCGTGAGGAACTGCTGCAGCTGCGCGCCGAGCGTCGGCGATGCCACCGTCTCGCTCAGGATGCGAATGCCAGCGCCCTTGGTCCCTTGTTGCGCCGTGAGCACCGACTGCATCGCCGCGGCGAATGAGTCGAACGAACGAATCTCGCCGAGGTGCGTGATCGTCTGCGAGCGATCGGGATCGTACAGACCGAGAATCGCCGCTTGCGCGAAGAGGTCGGTGGCGCCAAGGCTCGACGGGTGGTCGGGATTGCCTTCGATCTTGGTGGGCCGCCCCTCGTGACTCTCGACGAGGAGGCCGACACCCGATCCCGCGAACGGCATCGCCGTCGCAAAGAACAGCGGCTTCCCGGGCACGAGCTCTTCGGGCTGCCGGACGTAGGGAACGATCATCTCGTCGGGCTGCCGCGTGCACGCCGTCACGCCCGCCAAGGCGAGCGACGCGCCCATCAACTTGAGGAAGCCACGACGGCCGACTGGATCGAGCCACTCCGACGCGTTCTGCGGGAACTCGCGATGCAGGTATTCCTTGAACTCGGGCGTTTCCGCGACGGCTTCGAGGCTGCGCCAGTATTCGCGCCCGCGGGTCCCCTGCAATTTGGCGCGGAGCGCCTGTATGTCGGTACTCATGAGCGGGTCACCGGTGACACGTCGAGCAATCGGTGCTGGGCTTGATGTTGTATTGCGCGACAAGCTTCGGACCCAACGTGGCCTGGTCCTCGCGGGGCCGATAGCCCATCGTGAAGACCTCTTCGCGAGGCCGCACGAATTCCTGCGGATTGCGGTGACAGTTCAGACACCATTCCATCTGGAGCGAATTCTGCTGCTTCGTCAGCGGCATCTGATCGATGCGCCCGTGGCAGGTTTCGCAGCCCATCCCCTTCTTCACGTGGATGCTGTGGTTGAAGTACACGAAGTCCGGAAGGTCGTGGACGCGCACCCACGTCATCGGCTTGTCTTCGCGGAAGCTGGCGCGGACCGGTTCGAGGATCGGCGCCGACTGCCAGATCTGCGAGTGGCAATTCATGCACGTCTTCGTGGGTGGGATTCCGGCGAACGAAGACGTCTCGACCGAGGTATGGCAGTACCGGCAATCAATTCCATCGTCGAGCACGTGATGGAGGTGGCTGAATTGCACCGGCTGCTCGACGTACTCCTGCGCGCGGGTCACGTATGACGACCGGCCGAGGAGCATGGCAAGCCCGATCAGGCCTCCAACCAGCAAGAGAATGCCGGCGAGACTGACCTTGGACAGGGTGTTGGCGCTACGATGAAAAATCTGCGGCATCGGCGGCTAGGAGTGGCTGGCGGAGCGGACGCGGCGTGAAGGCCAGCCGTCCCGACTTGTACCATGTTGTGAAAAAAGGATCAAGCAGCCGGTCCCCGGCTGTGAAACCCTCTGCAACCGCGCGATTCTATAGGCAAACCTGCCGACGCATCTACGGTGTCTGCCTGGGGTGGCGAACCGGGTGTACTCTGCGATCAGCGACTGCGCCGGTATACAATCGCGCCGCGACGCAACCTGATGAGCGACAGGAAGTACCGCCAACGCGGCTACCAGGATGACGACCGAGATCGTCCGGCAGCCCCAAAACCCCAACGGCCCGCGCCCGAGCCGGGTGCGCCGGCGGGGGCGCGCCGCATCTCGCAGGATGGCCCCCGCAACATCAACATGCCCGGCTATCGCGAGGTCGTTCGCTGCTCGCAATGCGGAACCGTCGTGTCGACCGACGTCGGCCTCGACAGTCGCTGTCCACGCTGCGGCGTGGACCTCCACGCCTGCTCGCAGTGCACATCGTTCGATCCCGGCAGCCGTTTCGAGTGCATGCAGCAGATTCCCGCGCGCATCACGCCCAAGAACGCCAGAAACTCCTGCACGTTCTACTCCGCGCGTACGACGGTCGAGC
Organism: Acidobacteriota bacterium; assembly: GCA_046765795.1. Lineage (GTDB taxonomy): Bacteria > Acidobacteriota > Vicinamibacteria > Vicinamibacterales > UBA2999 > Gp6-AA40. The sequence goes on from JBKPRH010000210.1 coordinate 4,628, forward strand.
GGGAAACCACAGCCCCGCGCTCTGACGATGCGCGAAAGGCGTTCGACGATTTGTTCAAGTTTTAGGCCCCTGTCCCATGGCGCTGCTTTCTGAACAGGACCGTCAGACCGTACGCGGTCATCTCGCGGTCATCGAGAATCCAGTTCGACTGCTCTTCTTCACCCAGACCTTTGGCGCTCCCGACACCGTGATGATTGCCAAGCAGGTGCTCGACGAGATCGTCAGCCTCAACGATCACCTGTCGCTCGAAGAAGTGAACTTCGTGCTCGAGCAGGAGCGCGCCCGGCAGTACGGCGTCGAGCAGATCCCGACCGTCGTTCTGCTGAAGGGCGATCAAGACACGCGTATCCGCTTCCTCGGCGCCCCGGCCGGTTATGAGTTCATGTCGTTGATCGAGGCGGTGATTCTGGCTGGCACCAACGACTCTGGACTGACGCCCGAGAGCCGCGCACTCGTCGCCGCGCACGTCACGACACCGCTCGAGATTCAGGTGTTCGTGACGCCGACGTGTCCGCACTGCCCTCGCGCCGTGACACTGGCGCATCGACTGGCCGTCGAGAGTCCGATGATCACGGCGTCGTGCGTTGAAGCGACCGAGTTCATGGATCTGTCACGGAAGTTCCGTGTGACCGGCGTTCCAAAGACGATCGTCAATGGATCGATTGAGATTCTTGGCGCGCTCCCCGAGGATCAATTCGTACGGACGGTCGTCGGCGCTCCGGACGGCGACGCGGACTCGACGCACTAGCGCTACTTCGTCGGCTCGATTCGCGCGGTCTTGATGAAATCCAGCTTCGGGTACTCCGCGTTCAGATAGGCATTCCCTTCGCTCTTGATCCGACGCTGATCGGGAACGTTCTGGCGTCCATAGCCGCTGTACAACTTGTCGACGATGTCCATGCCGGACACCACCTGGCCGAACGGCGCGAAGCCATCGGCATCGAGGTAGCTGTTGTCCTTGTAGTTGATGAAGACCATCGTGTAGCGCGTGTTCGGCGCGGACTCTTTAGCGAACGTCACGAACCCGCGAAGGTTGCTTTGCTTCGAAGGTTCGTCGAGCAGATTGGCCAAGGCGTATTCGCCCTGGATCTTCGGATCGCCGCTCAGCCCGAACTGCGCCATGAACCCGTTCAACACGCGGAAGAATCGCGCGTCGTTGTAGAACCCGCGCTTGACGAGCGTATAGAAGCGGTCGGCCGCACGCGGCGCCCACTCGCGCTGCACTTCGATCACAAATGGTCCCTGGTTCGTCTCGAATCGCGCGCGGAACGTCGCCGGTGCCTGTTCGTCGGTGACCTGGGCGGCGCTTGGTTGAGGCGCAGCCAGCAGTGTGAGCGCGGTCAGGGCCAGCATGAAGAGCCCGCGTGTCGTGGTTTCCTTGACCATCGTGTAACCGCTCGGGATTCGGTACCGATAGCAACGCGCGAAGCGCGTTGCTTCAAACGGGAAGACCTCTCGAACCGCCAACGAGCGACGCGTTAGCGGAGCGAAGTTGGCGGAGAGAGAGGGATTCGAACCCCCGGGCCCCTTTCGGAGCCAACGGTTTTCAAGACCGCCGCCTTAAACCACTCGGCCATCTCTCCGCGTTCACGTCTTAGTTTCGCTTGATCACCTCGGCGCCGTCCATGAACGGGCGTAGCGCGGCCGGAATCACCACCGATCCATCGGCCTGCTGGTAATTCTCGAGAATCGCGATCAGCGTGCGGCCGACTGCCAGGCCCGATCCGTTGAGGGTGTGGACGAACTCGGCTTTACCGGTGCCCTCGGGACGGTACTTGATACTGGCGCGTCGCGCTTGAAACGCCTCGGTGTTGCTGCAGGAGGAGATCTCGCGGTACGTGTTCTGCCCCGGCAGCCACACTTCGATGTCGTAAGTCTTCGCCGAGGCGAATCCCATGTCGCCGGTGCAGAGCAGCACCGTGCGATATGGCAGCTCGAGACGCTTGAGCACTTCCTCCGCGTTCGATGTCAGCCGCTCGAGTTCGTCGTGCGAATGATCGGGATCGCTGAAGGCCATCAACTCGACCTTGTCGAATTGATGCTGGCGAATCAGCCCGCGTACATCGGCGCCGTAGGAGCCGGCCTCGCTACGGAAACACGGCGTGTACGCCGTATAGCGAATCGGCAGCAAACGGCCGTCGACGATCTCCCCGCGGTGCATGTTTGTCAGCGGCACTTCAGCGGTCGGCACGAGATACAGATCCCAGTCGCCGGAGATCTTGAACAAGTCCGCTTCGAACTTCGGCAGGTTCCCCGTCCCCGTCAACGACGCGGTATTTGCCATGAACGGCGGCGCGACCTCCAGGTAGCCGTGCTCTGTCGTGTGCAGGCTGAGCATGAAGTTGATCAGCGCACGCTCCAGACGCGCGGCCGCGCCAGTCATCACCGTGAATCGCGCGCCCGCGATCTTCGTGCCTCGCTCGAAGTCGATGATGCCCAGCGCCGGTCCGAGATCCCAGTGTGCTTGCGGCGCGAAGTCGAACGTGCGCGGTGTGCCGTACCGTCGCACCTCGACGTTGTCCGCACTGCTCTTCCCCACCGGCACGCTGTCGTGCGGAAGATTGGGAATGGTCAGGAGTATCCGATTCCTCCGCTGCTCGCACGAGTCGAGCTCGACGCTCAGCTGTTTGATCTGCTGGCCGAGCGCACGATTCGCTTCCTGAATCTTCGACGCATCGAGACCCTGACGCTTCGCGCGCGCGACCTCGTCACCGGAGGCATTTTGCTGGCGCCTCAAGCCTTCGATCTCCGGCAGCAGCCGGCGCCGCTGCGTCTCGAGCATCGCCAGTTCCTCGAGTTCGCGGGAGAAGTCGGTCCCTCGCGACTGCAGCCGATCGCGAACGGCCTGGAGGTTGTCTCGAAGAAATGCGGGATCGAGCATTCGGCGATTGTACCTGCGATACGATGGCACGCATGGAGCGGACGGTTCGAAAAGCGGTCTTCCCTGCGGCCGGCCTCGGGACGAGATTCCTTCCCGCGACGAAGGTGCTCCCCAAGGAGATGTTGGTTCTCGTCGACAAGCCGGTGATTCAGTACGGCGTCGAAGAAGCCCTTCAATCAGGCGTGGAGGACATCGCCATCGTCACCAGCCGCGGCAAGAGCGCGATGGAAGATCACTTCGACGTCGCCTTCGAACTGGAGACCGTCCTCGAGCGGCGAGGCAAGATCGAACAGCTCAATGAAATTCGCAAGATGGCGGGCGTCGGCCGTGTGTCGTACGTGCGTCAGAGTGCACCCCTCGGGCTGGGTCACGCAGTACTCGTCGCCAAGAACGTCGTCGGCGATGAACCGTTCGGCGTCATTCTCAGCGACGATGTGATCGATGGGAATCCGCCGGCGTTGAAACAGCTCATCGATGTCTACGCGCGAGTTGGCGGACCGGTGATCGCCGTCGAAGCCGTGCCGATGGAAAACGTCTCGAGCTACGGTGTGGTTGCGATCGACGAGACGGCAGATCTCGGATCAGGTGTGTTCCGCATCACTGATCTTGTGGAGAAGCCGCCGCGGCATGAGGCGCCATCGAACCTCGCGATCATCGGCCGCTACGTACTGACGCCCGACATCTTTCCCGCACTCGAAGCAACCGCGAGCGATCGGACCGGCGAGATTCAGCTGACCAACGGTTTGCGTCGACTGCTCCGCGACCGGCCGCTTTATGCGTGCAAGATCTCCGGCGTCAGACATGACACCGGCAACAAGCTCGGCTTCCTGAAAGCGTTTGTGTACTTCGCTCTACAACGACCCGATCTGGCGGAGCCGCTGCGTCGATACTTGGAGTCGCTGGCTCTGAATGAAGGCGTGGGGCCGTCAGGTCTCTGACGCCGTCTTGGCGCTGGCGCCACTGTCAGTCTTTGCGGACGTTTCGGAGGATCCCGAGTCGCTCTTCTTCGTCTCGCCTTTCGCCGAACTGGACGATTCGGTGCCAGCCTTCCCTTTCGACGAATAGTCGGTGACGTACCAGCCGGTCCCTTTGAACTGAATCGCCGGCGACGAGATCAACCGGCGTACTGGCCCTTTCCCGCAGAGCGAGCACACGTCGAGATCCGATTCAGAGAACTTGCGGATCGCTTCAAATCGCTGGCCGCAGGCATCGCATTCGTACTCGTATAACGGCATAACTATCGCTACTCCAACGACGCGTCGGTCTTCTCATCGAGGAGAAGGCGGCGATGAGCCCAGAACGGCGCATTGCCCTGCGAGAGCACCGCGTCATGGAAGCTGCGCAAGTTGTACTTTCCCGCCTGCTGCTCCTTGTAGTCGCGACGAAGCTTCAACATCATCAGTTTTCCGACCGAGTACAAAAGATAGCTCGGATCGAACGTTCCGCGTTCCGCTTCGCGTCGCGCTGTCGCTTCTTCGAGGAAGGCCTCGTCGCGGAAGAAGCGCATCCCCTGCTCGACCGAGAGATCCTCACAGTGCAGGCGAATGGCCACGACGAAACGCGCCAGTCGCACGAGCGATTCGGCAAGCTGTCCGAGGCGGATAGTCACGTCGCCACGCCGGAACCCAGCCTCGACCATCATCTGCTCGCAATAGTGCGCCCACCCTTCGACAAACGAAACGGGCGCGAAGAGCGTGGACTTTCGAACCTTCGACTCGACGCGACGCAGATGGCGGAAGTGCAGGAAGTGGCCGGGATACACCTCGTGAATCGAAATGTTCCAGAGCGTGGGGATGTTGAAATCCCGCATGTGCTCTTTCTGCCGGTCCGACGGCCAGGCGCGATCGACCTCCGTGAGGTAGTAGTAGGCGCGACTTGGTTTTGGCTCAAACGGCCCCGGCGTCCACATGCTCGCGAACGCCCACCGGTAAAAGTCTGGAGTCGGTGCGACCACGACAGGCTCTGAATCCGGCAGCGACACGATGCTCTGCGTGCGAAGGAACTCCTCGAGCTCCTTCACCTGCTCTTTCGCGACGGCGAGTAACTGCCCGGGCTCGGGATGCTGCTCCTTCGCACGACGCCACGCATCGAGCGGGTCGCCGCCATTGAGCCGGCCGGCGACGCTTCGGAATTCCTCCTGAACGAGGGCGAGCTCGCGAAGCGCGATCGGTAGGAGCCGCTCGTGACTGAGCGTGATCCCGTCTTCGAGCTTCAGCTTCTGCTCGAACCGCTCGCTACCCAGACGGAACGACGCCTTCGACCGCGGCGCGAGGTCGGTCTCGAGGTAGTCGATGTAGCTCTTGATCGCCGTCGCCGCCTCGGTTGACGTGTCGGCGAGGTCACCCAGGATGTGGAGGTCGTCCAGAGATGCGAACGCCCGCGGGAGGTCCGACTCGATGAACCGCAGGACACCTCGCCAGGTCTCCAGACCGATCTTGACGTAGATGCCGGGGCATTCCTTGATGTTGTCCCGCGCGGCCTGCACCAACCGCGGCACCTGCCGCAGTTTCGAGACGACACGTCGGGCCCGCTCGGCCTCCGGCGCATAAGCAAAGAGCGCCTGGCCGGCCAGACTGGTCCCGATCACCTCGGAATAGACCTGTGGATTCCGGTCCCAGGACCGGACTACCTCCAGCTCGTACATCCGGGCTTCGATGTTCGCCGCGACTATCGGATGCTCGACCTGTTCGACCGGGGACAGTAGCGCCGGGTCTATCTGATGGAGGCGACGGCCGAACCCCGCCAACGCCCGCACGTGGGCGTCGATGGCAGAACGACTCAGGTCCTCGAGCAGGTCGTCATGGACGTGAACACCGTCCAGCCCCGCGTGGCTGGGTAATGTCTCGTGCAAGTACGCGAGGTAGTCGTCGACGAAGTGCGGAAAAGGCTCCGATGGGTACATGCCCCTTCATACTTGGCGCTCGGTGCCGGAACTTGGAGAGCGCTCATCCAGGCAATGGTACAATAACCTTCCGTCCATCGCGATGTCCGGCACGTTGTTCGTGGTCGCCACTCCAATCGGCAACCTTGAGGACGTTACGCTACGGGCACTGCGGGTCCTGCAATCCGCCGACCTGATTGCCGCTGAGGATACGCGTCGCACAGCCCGGCTTCTCGCACATCACGGCATCACGACGCCGACGCTCAGCTTTCACCAACACAACACTCGCAGCCGCCTCCCGCAACTCATCAGCCGGCTGCAGCGCGGTGAGTCGATTGCGCTTGTCACGGATGCGGGCACACCCGGCGTCTCAGATCCCGGCGTCGAGCTGGTGCAGGCCTGTGTGCAGGGCGGCATAACGGTTGATCCGGTTCCTGGGGCGAGTGCGCCGCTGACGGCTGTGATCGCCTCGGGCTTCCCGATGGTGCCGCTAACGATCCTCGGCTTCGCACCAACTAGGGCTAAAGACCGATCGGAATGGCTTGAGAATGTTTCGGCAATTCAGAACACTGTAACTTTTTTCGAGACACCTCATCGGATCGCCAAGACGATGGAGGAGGTCGGCGCAAAGTTGGGCAACAGGCCAATTATGGTCGGACGCGAACTGACGAAGGCACACCAGGAGTTCATTCGCGGCACGGCTCAGCAGCTTTCGAAGGCCTTCGAAAGTCCTCGAGGCGAGTACACGGTCGTCGTTGGACCGGCTCCAGCGCTGACTGAGACAATGGAAGTGCCTGACGATCGGACGATCTTTACTGAATTCTATTATTCGACAGAAGTATCTGGTGTTCAACGCCGTGAGGCCATAAACGCGATTGCGAAGCGGCACGGAATGCCAGCCAGATCCGTGTATCGCATCATTGAAAAAGTCAAACATATGGGTGATGACCAATAATGTCGGGATCCTCCGAGACACACGTCGTTGTTTTGGCAGCTGGCCAGGGCACGCGGATGAAGTCGAGCCTGCCGAAGGTACTGCATCCGATCGCGGGCCGACCGATGATCGAGCGCGTGCTCGAAGCCGCCAACTCGTTATCTCCCAGCACGATCACGCTGATCGTGGGCCACAGATCTGATGTTGTTCGCAAACAATTGGGCAATAACCAGAACATTGCGTTTGTCCTTCAGGAACCGCAGCTCGGAACGGCGCATGCGCTGCAGCAGGCCGAGCCAGTGCTGGCCGGCCGAGCAGGATCGGTGATCCTATTGTCCGGAGACGTCCCGCTTCTAAGCCCGAATACCCTAAAGCGTCTTCTTGAGATGCACCGTGGCTCCGGGGCCGCAGCGACCGTGGTCACGGCCACGGTGGACCGTCCGTACGGCTACGGCCGGATCGTTCGAAGTCGTGGCCGCATCACGAGAATTGTCGAGGAGCGGGACGCCTCGCCCACCCAGCGTCAGATCAAGGAGATCAACAGCGGTATTTACGCTTTCGACCTGGCGCCACTGTTCGACGCCCTCCGGAGCATCGCGTCGCAGAACGCTCAGGGCGAGTTCTATCTGACCGATCTCATTGCCATCTACCGTCGCCGGAAGTTGCCGGTGGAGACGCTTCTCGTTGAAAACGCGCAGGAAATACGGGGCATTAACAGCCGCTCAGAATTGGCGGAAGTGAGCAGACTCGTGAGACAGAAGAAGAACGAAGAACTGATGGCTGCCGGTGTGACCTTTATCGACCCGGCCACGACTTATGTGGATCCTGAGGCTGAAATCGCGGCAGATACGGTCCTTCATCCCGGAGTGGTGATCGAGGGACGAACGCGAATCGGGGCCGCCTGTGAAATTCAGGCCTATGTGCGCATTTCCGACTCGGAGATCGGCGACCGCGTCACCATCAACAGCTTTTGCCTGATCTCCGGCGCACAAGTTGCAAATGGTGCAGCGCTTGGTCCGTTCGCGCACTTGCGTCCGGGCACGGTTGTTGGTGAAAAGGCCAAAATCGGCAACTTCGTCGAGTTGAAAAACACCAACCTGGGACCCAGGTCGAAGGCCAATCACCTCTCCTATCTGGGCGATGCGACCGTCGGCGCCGACGTGAATGTCGGGGCAGGAACGATTACCTGCAACTACGACGGCGTCAACAAGCATCGAACCGTGATCGAGGACGGCGCCTTCATCGGGAGCGACTCACAGTTGGTGGCGCCGGTGACCGTCGGTAAAGGCGCTTACGTCGGGGCAGGATCATCGATCGTCGAAGATGTCCCGGCCGGCGCGTTGGGAATCGCTCGCGGGCGACAGAACAACGTCGAGGGCTGGGTCGAGCGTCGGAAGGGAAGTCCGGACAAAACGTAATCCGGAAGAAACAGCGTGGGGTTCTGAATATGTGCGGAATCATCGGATACATCGGGTCGAAGCCAGTTGTGCCTGTATTGCTGGACGGATTGCGCCGCATGGAATATCGCGGCTACGACTCGGCTGGCGTCGCGCTGGTGAGCCCGGAGGGTATTGCCCTTCGTCGCTCCGCCGGGAAACTGGCCAATCTGGAACTCGCGATTCGCGAGGACCCTGTCGATGGACTCTACGGCGTCGGCCACACGCGTTGGGCAACACACGGCCGACCCACGGAGGAGAACGCGCATCCCCACCGAGATTGCACCGGCCGCATCGTGGTCGTGCACAACGGCATCATCGAGAACTACCTCGAACTGAAACAGGAACTGCAGAAGCAGGGACACCAATTCAAGACCGAAACGGACACCGAGATCGTCGCCCATCTGGTCGAGCGCGAGATGCGCGACGACGGTCTCGAGCAGGCGGTCCGCCGCGCACTGAAACTGATGCGTGGCATGTTTGCGATCGTGCTCGTGTCAGTCGAGGACCCCGAGAAGATCGTCGCTGTCCGCAATGGTCCACCGATCGTCGTCGGCCTCGGCGAGAACGAGTTTTTCGTGGCCTCGGACATTCCGGCGATTTTGAGCCACACGCGAGATGTGGTGTTTCTCGGCGATGAGGAGATGGCGGTCATCACGCGCTCCGGCGTCGAGTTCACCGACTACTCCGGCCGCGCGGTCTCAAAGACGACGCAGCGCGTGTTGTGGGATCCGATCGCCGCAGAGAAAGGCGGTCATCGGCATTTCATGCTCAAGGAGATCTACGAGCAGCCGACCGCGGCGCGTGACACCATCCTCGGCCGCGTCTCGATCGATCGCGGACAAATCTTCCTCGAGGACCTCAACGTCCCAGACGAGGCGTTCCGCGCCCTTGAGAAAGTCACAATCATCGCCTGCGGCACTTCATGGCATGCGGCATTGGTCGGGAAGTATTTGATCGAAGCGCTCGCCCAGGTCCCGGTCGAAGTCGACTACGGATCCGAGTATCGCTACCGTAATCCGATCATCAGCTCCAACGAGCTGGCCGTCGTCATCACCCAGTCGGGCGAGACAGCGGACACCCTGGCGGCGCTGCGCGAGGCGAAGCGGAAGGGCGCCCGCAGCATCGCGATCTGCAACGTCGTCGGCAGCATGGCGACGCGGGAAGCGGAGGGAACAATCTATACGCACGCCGGACCCGAGATCGGCGTGGCGTCCACGAAGGCGTTCACGTCACAGCTGGTCGCACTACAGCTGCTCGCGCTGCACATGGCTCAGGTCCGTGCGACCGTGCCGGCGCCAGAGATGCGGCAGCACATCGAAGATCTGCTGCACATGCCGCAGATCATCGAGCACGCGATCAAGGCATCCGCGCCGATCGAGAAAGTGGCCGAACGGTTCCACAATCGCACCGACTTCCTCTTCCTCGGCCGCGGTATCAACTATCCAATCGCCCTGGAAGGCGCGCTGAAACTGAAGGAAATCTCTTACATTCACGCCGAGGGCTATCCCGCCGGCGAGATGAAGCACGGGCCCATCGCGCTGATCGACGATCGGATGCCGGTCGTCGCGATTGCCCCTGACGATCACGTGTTCGAGAAGATGGTCGGCAACGTGCAAGAAGCAAAGGCGCGCGGAGCGTCGGTGATCGCAATCACCACTGCCGGCGACGACCGTATGGCCGGTGTGCTCGACTCGGCCAATCACGTGATCCTGCCAATGCCGCGGACCACGCCGTTGCTGACGCCAATCGTGATGACGATTCCGCTTCAGCTGCTCGCGTACCACATTGCGGTGTCACGTGGCTGCGACGTCGATCAGCCGAGGAATCTCGCGAAGAGCGTAACGGTAGAATAGGAGGGAGTGGATCTCCTTTCCTCGCTCAATCCCGAACAGCAGGCCGCCGTTGTTAACACCGACGGCCCGCTGCTGATCCTCGCGGGCGCGGGTTCGGGAAAAACGCGTGTTATCGCGCACCGTATCGCCTACCTCGTGAGTCAGGGTCTGTCCGAACCCGATCGGATCCTCGCCGTCACCTTTACCAACAAAGCTGCGGAAGAGATGCGGTCGCGCGTCGAAGCCCTGCTGGGCGTTGACTGTCGCCAGATGTGGGTCTCGACGTTTCACGCACTGTGCGCACGCTTGCTGCGACGCGAGGCGCCGCACATCGGACTGTCGCGCGACTTCGTCATCTACGATTCGACCGATCAGCTCACCGTCGTCAAACAGGCACTCAAGTCCCTCGGCATCGACGATGGCGTGACACAACCGCGCGCGGCGCTGTCGCGAATCAGCCACGCCAAGAACCGGATGGAAGGTCCGGCGGTCTTCAGCAACGCGACGTGGAACCCGCGCGAACAGCAGATCGCCAAGATCTACGAGCTGTACACGAAGGCGCTCAAGGACGCCAACGCACTCGACTTCGACGATCTCCTGCTCAAGACCGTCGAGCTCTTTGAACAGTCGGAGCAAGTCCGCGAGAGATACAGCAAGAAGTTCCGCTACCTGATGGTGGACGAGTATCAAGACACGAACCGGCCGCAGTACCTGCTGATCCAGCGCCTCGCCGCTGCGCATCGCAACCTGTGCGTCGTTGGTGATCCCGATCAGTCGATCTACAAGTGGCGCGGCGCCGATCTCCGGAACATCCTCGATTTCGAGAACGATTTCCCCGAGGCGCGGATCGTCAAGCTCGAACGGAATTACCGCTCGACCCAGGTCATCCTCGACGCCGCGACCGCAGTCATCTC
>JBKPRH010000211.1:0-17682 GCA_046765795.1 Acidobacteriota bacterium
CAGCTCGACACGGCGCGCGTGTAGGCCATCTGCGCCGTGCCGTTCCCGACAACTCCGAGCACGAAAAAGATTGCGTAGAGATGCCAAAGATGGGGCGTCAGCAGCGATAAAGAGGCGAATGCCGCGCCAAAGACGATGAGACACGGCACGATGATGCGTGTCGGATTGACGCGATCGAAAAAATATCCGAGTGGGGGCGAACAAACGGCCACGGTGATCGCGGCGACGCCAAATGCCGCCGATACCGACTCGCGCGACCAGCCGAACTCCCCGGCCAACGGCTTGAGCAGCACGCCGAATGTGTAGACAAGGAGCGAGGCGAAGCTAACGAAGACACCAACGCTCGCCGCACCCGCAACCCGCCAGCCCTCATAGCGGATATGTGTTTCAGGAGAGGAGTCCGTCACGCCCGCGAACTGTAGCGAGCGTGCAGACAAACACTCAATACTGCGATTTGGTTACGTTCTTGCGTACCAAACGCCCGCTCAGCAGGGTAGACTGCTAGTGGTAACACCTCACTCTTGAAGAGGTATCGGCCATGAGTTCACGCTCGCGCATTCGAGGCTTTGCCTATCTTTGCCTCGTTTTCTTCCTAGGAATCGGATCCCCAGTTCCAGCATCGGCAGATGACGCCGGCGAAGCGGCTGCCGCCGCACAGCAGCAGCCGCAGGCAACAACTGACTATCGACCCATCCGGCGGCTCGGAGGTGCCACGCGTTTTACCAGGCCTGTCAACACCGTCGACGCGCTGCAGAAGATGTTTTCGCAGGCGCGCATCCAGAGCGATGTCCGCGCAGTGCTCGAGATGGGTAACCTGGGCGCCAACACCGCGGAGGTCAATAAGATCCTCGCCGGCGGCATGGTGATGGAAACGACGATCGCGCCAGGGACACGGATCGAATGGATGGCGCTCCGTCGGTCCGGCAAGCCCGCCACTGTGACCAGAGTGCAGTGGGGGGGCGACAAGCCACTCGAAGGCTATCAGTTCGTCATCGACAACCTCTCGGAGACGTTGACGTTCTTCGTGCCGAAGATCTGCGGCAACATCTCACTCCTCAGCCGCGAGCCAAGCCGTGAAGCGGCGCGGCTCGCCGAGGAGGCGAAGAGAGCGGCAGCGGCGAAAGCGGCCGCGGAAGAAGCCGCGAGGAAGGCGGACGAAGCGCGCAGAGCGGAAGAGGCGCGCAAGGCCGAAGAAGCGCGAAAGGCTGCGGAGGCCCAGAGGGCCGAAGAGGCGCGCAAGGCCGACGAGGCCGCGAAGGCAGCAGCTGCAAAGAGGGCTGCGGAGGCCGCCGCGAAGAAAGCCGAAGAGGATCGGCTGGCCGCGGAAGACCAGGCACTGACATACCGACCGTTCTTCGCCGGGTACTTTGGCAAGCAGCAGCGGCAGTACGACGAAGACGATCCGGCAGGCCTCGGATTCACCCATCCGGATAACACGGTGTCCGCCTTCGGCGACCAGCTGTTCGGCGTCAAGGGTGGCATGCAGGTCCGCGTCTTCGGAGACTTCGAGAGCGGCTTCATGTTCACTCCGGCGATTGGTGTCGCGATCAATCTCGATGAAACCGATCGCACGAGCCTCTTTGGTGACCTCGAGGTCGGCTACACCTTCGCGCGCGGAATCTCGCTGGGCACCGGCCTCACGCTGTGGGACTTCACGCATGGCGACCAGTTCACATTTGGATGGCTCGGCACGGCGGGGTTCCCGGTGTGGAAGAACACGACGAAGAGGCACAGGCTCGACTTCAGCGTCGAGTGGCGACAGTTCTTCGATCGCATGAGCGACCCGGATGTGAACTATCAGTTCTGGGGCGGGCTCAGATACATGTTCAAGTAAGAGGAAACGGAGTTTGCGGAGGTAGCGGATCAACCGTTACCTCCGAATCCTCCGTTGCCTCTGACAGATCACTTGCGACCAAGCGCCTCGTAATCAGACGGCGTATCGACGTCCCTCACACATCCTTCATCATCGACAGGCACGTTCACGATCTCGTGTTCGTGCGCACGCACCACTGACTTCGCACCCGCATCGAGCGGCGCGCGGCGGATCTCGTCGAGCACAGCGCGATCGAAGATGACGGGATGCCCGTGCTGATCGCCGATCGCCGGACGAACGATCGGCGCGCGCGAGCGGCGCCACTCGTCGATCACGGCGATCACCGTCGAGACACGGACGAGCGGCACATCGACGAGCGTCATCATCAACGCCTCGGTGCGCGGTGTCACCACAGCATCCATACCGGCGAGCAGTGACGACAACTGACCTCGCGATGGATCGGGATTGCGAACGATGCGAGGCGCAGGCATCACACGATCGCGCGTCAGCGCGTCGATCACCGCGTCGTGATGCCGGCCGGTGACGATGACCAGGTCGTGAACATCAGACGCACGCAACGTACGCACAATGCGAGCAATGAAACTGTCGCCGTCGTCAGGTGTGATGAGCGTGGCCTTCGGCGCGCCCATACGCGAAGAATCGCCGGCGGCGAGAATCACAGCGGAGAGCACGCGCCATGGTAATGCCACGGCGCGCGACGGTAATGCCGTGGCCCTCATGTGAAGCCCTGCTATTCGTATAACTTACGGACAACGAACGGCTTTGGGCGTGCTTGACTTCGCAGAGGCGTCTTCCCTACACTGGCCCAGCTTCTGGCGAAGCATCGGAGGGACACGGCTATGCCGACCGGCACAATCGCTCGTCTGCTCATCGACAAGGGCTTCGGCTTTATTCGCGATGAGAGCGGTATCGAGCACTTTTTTCATCGCAGCGCCGTACGCCAGGCGGTCTTCGAGCTGCTGCGCGAGGGACAGCGCGTTGAGTTCACGGCGGAGGAATCCACCAAGGGCCCACGCGCCGGAGACGTTCGTCTCATCGAAGGCTGAGCCCCGCGCCCGGGGATAACCGGCCTAGAGGCCGGCTAAAATCCACGTCGCCGCCCGTCGCTCCCGCCCTCACGCAATCCCGAGTCTACGAGAACCAGCGGCGCCACACGGATGACGACTTTAGTGTGCCCGTCGCGGGGTGCAACACCAGCACCTCGTCGGCGGCGACACGCGCGAAGTCGTGATCCGCGGTCAGCACCAGTGCGGACATTCCGCGAGCGCGGACGATACGCTGGAGATCTGCGCCAAAACGCGCGGCTTCCTCGGGAGCGAGCGTCGCATTGGGATGCTCGGCCAGCAACACGTTCGGATTCAGTGCCAGCGCGCGGCCCAACCGCAGACGCAAACGGCCGAGCGGCGGCAGGACTCCGCTTTGACGCTGGAGATCTGATCTGTCAAACCCGATTTCGTCGGCGAGGGCGGCGACGCGCGTCTTGAGATCCGCCGACAGATCCTCCACTGACAAGGAGTACGGGATCGCCAGGTTCTGCTCGACAGTGAACTGCTCGACCAGCACCGCACGCTCCGTCAGCAGGCCGAAGCGATCGAGCGTCTGCAGCCAGGACTCGCGATCGGCGATCGTAGTCGTGAGCTGACCGAACACCCTGATCTCACCACTGTCGGGCACTATAGCGGCGGTGATCAAATCGACGAGAATCTCCGCCGTCATGCTGTCGAACCCGCAGAGGGCGAGCGTCTGGCCTGCCTGCAGGTCAAGCGACTCGATCCGCAGCGGGCGCAAGCTGCGATAGTCCTTGGTGATCTTGCGGATCTGAACGAGGCTGTCAGGCGGCGGCATGTCGATGCCGTGCCGCGTGCAGCCGCTGCCAGCACTCGGACGGCAGCGTGGAGCATCCGATCGACACACCATGCGCCGGGTCGCCGTGGTAATCGGATCCGCCGGTGATCAGGAGACCGAGATCGTCAGCCATGCGGTGGTAGCGATCGGCAGCCGCCGCATCGTGATCGGAGTGATAGGCCTCGAGTGCATCGAGACCGGCGTTGCGCAACGCGGGAATTCTGGCGTCGATCTGCGTGCGTCCGGGATGCGCCAGCGACGCCAGTCCACCCGCGCGATGAATCGTGTCGATCACGGCCTCAGGCGACGGCCCGGAACGCGGCACGAATGCCGGGAGATTGGGGCCGAGCCATTTATCGAACGCCTCACGCGTATCGGCGACGTGACCGGCGGCCACCATTGCACGCGCGACTTGTGGTCTGCCGATCGCGCGGTTGCTCTGCTGCCCGACGGCCGCCAGCGCCTCGCTCAGATCGACGGGCATCCCGAGTTCGGTGAGGCGTCCAGCGATCGCGCGCACACGATCGACACGCGTGCGACGTTGCCCGGCGAGAAACTCCCGGAACGATGCATCAGTTGTCTGTAGGAAGTAGCCGAGTACGTGAACATCGCGGCCACCTTCGACGGCCGTGATCTCGATACCAGGGATAGCCTCGATCCCGCGTTCCGCGGCGCGCACGCGCACCTCTTCGACTGACCCGGTCGTGTCGTGATCGGTCGCCGCCATCACCGCGATGCCCGCGGCGGCAGCGTGTTCGACGAGCTCCAGCGGACTGCAGCGGCCGTCGGATGCGGTGGTATGAAGGTGAAGATCGACGCGCTTCACCGCGCGCTCACGCGTGCAGTGGCAGACGACGAGCGAGTGCGGCGTGTGCGGCCTTGTCGTTTGACGAGCGCACGGTATTCACGAATCAGCAGATCGAGATGATCGCGCTCTTCGTCGGCGAATTCGAGGAAGATCTGCTTGCCTTCCGAATCCTCGAAGCGCTCGCCGTACTTCTTGAAGAACCGATGCGAGCCGCGCTCACAGCGGATACCGATCATCAATGCCTGCTGATCGTTGACGCCGCGCATCAGGCGATCCGCGCCTTCGGCGAACAACCCGTTCGCGGCGCCCTTGAAGAACAGGAACGTCGGGCGCGATTCGAGCTGCGGATCGCGACGCAGCAGCTCGGCGTAGCGCGTCTCGAGCTTGCCGAGATGTTCCTTCTCCTCCAACGCCAGGTCCTGGAAGACCTTTCGACCGCGGGCGTCTTTCGTCACCTTGGCCGCGCGCGTGTAGAAATCGAGACCGCTGCGCTCGGTCGCAATCGCAATGCGCAGCGCGTCACGCGCAAAGACGAGATCCGTGTGACCGCCTTCGAGGCTCGAGGTGCGTCCAGTGCGGCACTCCTCACACGTGCCGTAGATCTGGACGACGCTCTGCGAGGCGGAGAAATTTCTGGCCGCCGCGACTTCCTCAACGAGCCCTTCGATGTCGGAGCTGAGGAATTCGAACGACCGATGACAGGTTTTGCAAATGAGATGGAAGTGCCGCGGCTGGCGATACGAATGCTCGAAACGGAATCGGCCTTCGCCGAAATCGACCTTGCGAGCGATGCCAGCGTCCACCATCCACTGCAAGGTGCGATAGACGGTGGCGCGGCTGATGCGGTGGTCTTCCTTGCGAATCAGATCGACGAGATCGTCGGCGCTGAGATGACCTTCCTGACGCAAGAAGACGTTGACAATCTGCTCCCGCTTACTGGAGCGCTTGCCGCCCGTCGGCGTCAGTCTGCTGAGATCAGGGAGGGAACTCACGCGGGGCCCTGACCTTTCCCTGAGTGGTTAAACGCTAAACGAAGAACCGCAGCCACACGTAGACGTCGCGTTTGGATTCTTGATCGTGAATCCACCGCCCGTTACGGTGTCAACGAAATCGACTTCGGCGCCCTTCAGATAACTGATGCTGACCGGATCCACGAACAGCCGAACGCCGTTCGACTCGTAGACCTGGTCGCCCGCGCCGCCGCCTTCCTCGATCATCAGACCGTACTGGAAGCCCGAGCACCCGCCACCCTGCACGAATACGCGCAGGCCGCTGCCCGCCTTGCCTTCCTCAGCCAGCAGCTCGTTGATCTTCGTCGCTGCCGTGGGGGACACGTTAATCATCGATGTCTCTCCGTTGAAACCAGCCAGAATTATACCGTCCGGCCGAGCGGTCGGGCAAGCACGTCCGCCCGGTACGGCCAGTGTATCTCACTCAGCCGCCATTACTTACCGATACCGGCGAGTTCCCTGGCCGATGCCTGCTCAACATCGTTGTGCAAGCTGTGCCCATGGGCGTCCATCGTCACGATCGCGGGAAATTCCTCAATCGTCAGATGCCACATTGCCTCAGGCGTACCGAACTCCATTAGTGAGACGCCATCCACGCTCTTGATGGTGCGGGCGTAGAACTGAGCCGCACCGCCGATCGCATTGAGGTAGACGGCACCCGCTTCCTGCAGAGCCGCGAGCGTCTTGCCACCCATCCCGCCTTTGCCGATGACCGCCCGCACACCGAACCGCTTGATGATGTCGCCCTGATACGGCTCTTCGCGAATGCTCGTCGTCGGGCCCGCGGCGGTGACGCGCCACGTCTCTCCCTCTTTCTTGACGACCGGCCCGCAGTGATAGATGACACCGCCACGCAGATCGACCGGCGGCTCGTGCGACATCAGGTGATGATGCACAGCGTCGCGGCCGGTGTAGGCGCGCCCGGAGACGAGCACGACATCGCCGACCTTCAGCGATCGCACTTGCTCCTCCGTCAGCGGCGTCCGCAGCACGACTTCACGTCCGGTGCGCGGGAAGCCGGACTGATCGGCCATATGGACGACTGGAGTCGCGGCATCGCGATAGAGCCATCGCTTGATCTCGCCGCTCTTGGCATCGAGCACGACGCCGAGACGGCGATACGCCCAGCAGTCGTAAGCGACCGAGACAAAGAAGCTGGCAGGCAGCCGGTTCAGCGCGCCGACTTTGCAGCCGATCAGCGAGATGCGGCCGCCGAATCCCATCGTGCCGATGCCGAGTCTGTTGACCTCGCCCATGATCGACGCCTCGAGCTCGGCGAGTCGCGGATCCGGATTCACATCGTCGAGTGTTCGAAACAACTGCTCCTTGGCGTTGACGTATCCGGAGGTGCGATCGCCACCGATGCAGACACCGATCGCGCCCGGCGCACAGCCCTTGCCCTGCGCGTTCCACACTGCATGCAGAATGCATTTACGCACGCCCTCGAGCGAGCGATCGGCGCGGCCCAGATTCGGCAACTCCTGCGGCAGCGAGTACTGCGCATTCATGTTCTCGCAGCCGCCGCCTTTGAGGATCAGCTTCACCTCGATCTCGTCATCGTTCTCCCACTGCTCGAAGTGAATGATGGGTGTGCCCGGACCGAGGTTGTTGCCGGAATTTTCACCGGTGAGCGAGTCCACTGAATTTGGCCGCAGCTTGCCGCGTTTGGTGGCCTCCGCCACGGCCTCGCGAATCATCTTCTTCATCGCGATCTGATTCGCGCCAACCGGCGTCTTGACCTCGAACGTCGGCATGCCCGTGTCCTGGCAGATGGCGCCTTCCTCGTCAGCCGCGAGGTCGATGTTCTGCGCGATCACCGCCAGTGCCTGCGAAGATTGCGTGCCCTCGCGCTCCTGACCCATGGCGACCCGCATTGCCGCCCGTACATCAGGTGGAAGATCGGTGGACGTCCGCACGACCAGGGCAAGCACGCTGTCGAGAAAGGCTGATGGCATCCGCTCAGTATAATTAACAATGAATGGACGATCGACGAGGGACGATTGACGGATTGCGTTCCCGCGCCCTCATTCGTCCATCGTCCCTCGCCAATCGTCGATTGCACTGATGGCACGGATCGAACGCGATCCGCTGGGCGAATACGCCGTTCCCGATGATGCCTATTACGGCATCCAGACGGCACGTGCGGTCGAAAACTTTCCGATCAGCGGCCTGCACGCGCCGACGCCACTCATCACTGCCACCGTCTTCATCAAGAAATCCGCCGCCCAATCGAACGTGGCGCTCGGTCGTCTCGACGCGAGGATCGGCGGCGCGATCATTCAGGCCGCGGACGAGATCCTCAAAGGCTCGCTGAGCGACCAGTTCATCGTCGACGTGTATCAGGCAGGCGCCGGCACGTCGCACAACATGAACGTCAACGAGGTGCTCGCCAATCGCGCGTCCGAAATTCTCGGCGGCGCGAAGGGCGAATATCGGCTGGTCCATCCCAACGATCACGTCAACATGGGACAGTCCACCAACGACGTCTTCCCGACGGCGACGCGTCTGGCGCTGCTACTCGGGCATCAGTGGCTGGTGGACGCGGCGCACGCGCTCGCCGGCTCGCTCGCGCGCAAGGCCGACATGTTCGCGTCGGTGCTGAAAGTCGGCCGCACGCACTTGCAGGACGCGGTGCCGATTACGCTCGGCCAGGAGTTCAGCGGCTACGCCGGCTGCATCGATCGCGCGGCACACGATATCGAACTCGCGTCTGAAGGACTGAAGGAGTTGAACCTCGGCGCGACCGCCGTCGGCACGGGACTCAACGCCGGAGACGACTTCACCGAGCGCGCCGTCGCCAACATCGGCGTCCACACCGGCATCGACGTCAGAACGTCGCCGAATCGCTTCCGCGTCACGCAGAGCATGGGCGATGTGCTCGCCTACTCGGGTGCGATGCGGCGTCTGGCCGTGGAGCTGTCGAAGATCGCGAGCGACCTGCGGCTCCTCAGTTCTGGTCCGCGCGCGGGGTTGGCCGAGATCGTGTTGCCGGCAGTGCAGCCCGGGTCATCGATCATGCCTGGAAAAGTGAATCCGTCCGTGCCCGAGATGGTGAACCAGGTGTGCTACCAGGTGTACGGCTGCGATACGACCGTGTGTGTCGCGTCAGATGCCGGACAGCTCGAACTGAACGTGATGATGCCCGTGATCGCGTGGAACGCGATACACTCGTCGACCATTCTCCGGAACGCGATGATCGCTCTGCGCACCCGAACGGTGGACGGCATCGAGGCCGACGTCCAACGCTGCCGCGAGCTGCTCGAACGCAGCACCGCGGTCGCCACGGCGCTCAGTCCGTACATCGGCTATGCCAAGACTGCGGAGATCGCCAAGGTCGCCGTCGCTACCGGGCGCTCGATTCGCGATCTGGTGCTCGAGTACGGATTGATGAATGCCGCCGATCTCGATCGCATCCTGTCAGTGGAAGCGATGACGCGGCCGGGCATCGCGGGGAAAGAACGGTCATGAGCGCGCGATTGATGGCGGGTCTCAAGACCCGCCGCTACATCATGGCTGCGCTGGTCGCATGTGTTTTCGCAGGGGCGGATCTTCAAATCCGCCTGGATGCTCAAAGCCAACAGCCGCAACCACGTCACGGGCGCCTGTTCCCGCCTCAGGATCTCGGACTTCTCGAGCAGCCGGATCGCACGCTCTGGCAGAAGCCGGAGCAGATCATGGACGCCGTGCGCGTTGCCGATGGGTCGACCGTCGCAGACATCGGCGCGGGCGCCGGCTGGTTCACGATCCGTCTCGCACAACGAGTTGGACCGAAGGGCAAGGTCTACGCGCAGGACGTGCAGCGTGTCATGCTGGACGGGATCAAGCGGCGCGTTCAGCGGGAAGGTCTTGAGAACGTCACCACAGTGCAGGCGCACGGCAACGACCCGATGCTTCCCTCGAAAACGCTGGACGCGATTCTGATGGTGGACGCTTACCAGGAAGTCGAAAACCGTGTCGACTATCTGCGTAACCTGGCGAACGCGCTGAAGCCGACTGGCCTCATCGGCATCGTCAACTGGAAACCGGGCCGAGGCGGGCCCGGACCTGACCCCAATGAACGGGTCGCGCAGTCCCTCGTCGAGAGCGATGCGGCCGCGGCGGGCCTGAAGGTCATCGCCCACGAGGACTTGCCTTACCAGTACTTGCTGGTGCTGTCTCGTTAGTTCGTGGTTCGTGGCTCGTAGTTAGTGGTTAGTGGTTAGTGGTTGGTGGGGTGGTCTAGAATTGACGTTCATGACGGCGACGACTTCCGACACATTGCTGCGTGTGCTCACAGTGCGCGGAGACTCGACTGCCACTCCGCGCGGCATTCAGATCGCGTCGGTGCTCTTCATCACCGCACTGACTGCCGCTGCCGCACAGATCAGCGTGCCGCTGCCCTTTACCACCGTCCCGCTGACGCTGCAGCCGATGGTCGTGCTGGTGGGAAGTCTCGCGCTGGGCTCGCGGCTCGGCGCTGTGAGTCAGATTCTGTATCTCGCCGCCGGCATTGCTGGTCTGCCGGTGTTTGCCGCATCGGCGACGCTGCCGCCGGGAGCGCTGCGTCTGCTCGGACCGACGGGCGGTTATCTGATGGCGTACCCGTTGGCCGCGTTTGTCACGGGCTATCTCGCCGAGCGAGGCTTCGATCGACGCTACGTCACGTCTGTGCTCGCGATGCTCGGCGGCCTGGCGATCATCTTCGCGTCAGGCGTGGTGTGGCTGGGGCTCTTCGCACGCACGCTCACGGGCAGCACACCCGTTGGCATGCACGCCGCGCTTGCCACCGGACTCTACCCGTTTCTGCTGCCGGACATGATCAAGCTCGCGATCGCCGCCGGTTTCGTGCCGGCGCTGTGGCGTGTCGTCGGGCGCCACGCTCGCTGAAGAGTCAATGCGCATCGCGCTGACGATCGCCGGAAGTGATTCCGGCGCCGGCGCAGGTATTCAAGCCGATCTCAAGACGTTTGCCGCACACGGTGTGTACGGCACGTCCGCCATCACCGCCGTCACCGCGCAGAACACGCTCGGCGTCACCATGTTCGAAGCGGTGTCTGCCGATCTGGTGACCGCGCAGATCGAAGCCGTCGTCGCCGACATCGGCGCGCACGCGGCCAAGACCGGGATGCTCGCCAATGCGGCGATCGTCGAAGCTGTCGCCGCGGCGGTCAAAGACCTCGAGATTCCATTCCTCGTCGTTGATCCGGTGATGATTGCGAAAGGCGGCGACCGGTTGATCGACGAGGAGGCCGTCGGCAGTCTCAAGACCGAGTTGCTGCGCGAAGCCTTTCTCGTAACACCCAACATTCCCGAGGCAGAAGCGCTGAGCGGCGTTCGCATCACGAGCGACGCCGATCGACATGAGGCCGCGCGTCGCATCGGCGCACTGGGCGCCACCGCGGTGGTGATCAAGGGCGGCCACTATCCATCCGACGACATCGTGGACCTGCTGTTCGAGCACGGCGAGTTCGTGGAGTTCCGTCATCCGCGTGTGCCCGGTCGTCACACGCACGGCACCGGGTGCACGTTTGCGGCGGCGATTACGTCTCACCTGGCGTTGGGACGCACGCTCCGCGAGGCCATCCCACGTGCGCAGCGGTACATTGCGGATGCGATCCGGCATGCGCCGGATCTCGGCAAGGGACACGGGCCGATGCAGCACTTCGTTCAAGTGGAAAAGTAAAAAGTACCGTCGCTATACTGAGCGTATGTCGGTCCCGCTCGTGGCAGTCACCAGCCAGGTGCTTGATCTGCAGGGGCTCGTCGATGAGCTCGCCAAGACCGGTTCGGGCGACGGCGCGATCACGCCGTTCGTCGGGCTGGTGCGCGATCACAACCAGGGACGCCGCGTCGAATACCTCGAATACGAAGCCTACGATGCACTGGCCGTTCGTGCGCTCAATCGCATCGTCGATGAGGCGCGGCAGGCGTGGCCAGACACACGTGTCGCGGTGCATCACCGGACGGGACGTCTGGACATTGGCGAAGCAAGCATCATCATCGCCGCCGCGTCACCGCACCGTGCACACGCGTTCGCGGCGTGCCGATACACCATCGAGCGCGTCAAACAGATCGTGCCAATCTGGAAACACGAGCATTTCGTCGGCGGGGATGTGTGGCTCGAAGGCGCCACCGCCGATCCAGAGGATGAGGCCGCACGGGAGACGGCCTATCGAATCGCATGCGCGTAACGATTCGATTGTTTGCGCGGCTCAGGGATTTGGCGGGCTCAGGTGAGCTCGTCCGGGACGTCCCACACCCGGCGACCGTCCAAACAGTGTGGAGGACGCTCGTGACGGAGATGCCCGAGCTGGGCGAATACGAGCGCACCATGTCCGTCGCGGTCAACGCCGACTACTCGCGGATGACTGCATCAGTCAGCGAGGGCGACGAAGTCGCCTTCCTGCCGCCCGTTTCCGGCGGTTAATACGCTACGATCTGTCGTGTCCGCCTTCAGGCGGACCTCGATAGTCCGGCTAAAGCCGGACACTTATGTCTGGCTCAAAGCCAGACACTACATCGCATGTTCGACAAACTGACGACCGTCGAATCCCGTTACGAAGAGCTGATGGCCCGCGTCGGCACGGTAGAAGTGCAGGCCGATCCGGCTGAGTTCAAAAAGGCGCGCAAAGCGCTTTCGGAGCTCGAGCCGCTGGTCGAGAAATTCCGCGAATACAAGACCGTCGAGCAGGATATCGCCGGGGCCCAGGAACTGGCCAAGGGCGCCGACGCCGAGATGCGCGAGCTCGCTGAGGAGGAATTGACGACGCTCACGGTGAAACGCGAGGCGCTGCTCCAGGAACTGAAGGTCCTCCTCATTCCGAAGGACCCAAACGACGAGAAGAACGTCCTCCTCGAAATCCGCGCCGGCACTGGCGGAGACGAGGCCGCGCTGTTTGCGGGCGACTTGTTCCGGATGTATACGCGCTACGCCGAACGGCAGGGCTGGAAGCTGGACGTCATGTCGAGCAGCGACACCGGCGGCGGCGGCCTGAAGGAAGCGATCGTCTCAATCGAGGGCCGCGGCGTCTATAGCCGGTTGAAGTACGAGAGCGGCGTGCATCGCGTGCAGCGCGTGCCGGACACCGAAGCGAGCGGACGTATCCACACGTCCACAGCCACCGTCGCCGTGCTGCCGGAAGCCGAGGACGTGGACATCCAGATCAACGAGAAGGATCTCCGCATCGACACGTTCTGTTCGAGCGGGCCTGGCGGTCAGAGCGTGAACACGACGTACTCAGCCGTTCGGCTGACGCACATCCCCACCGGCGTCGTCGTGTCGCAGCAGGACGAGAAGTCGCAAATCAAGAACCGGGCAAAAGCGATGAAGGTGCTGCGCGCCCGTCTCTACGAAATGGAGATGCAGAAGCAGCAGGACGCCATCGCGAAGGATCGCCGCAGCCAGGTGGGCACCGGCGAACGCTCCGAAAAGATTCGCACCTATAACTTCCCGCAGAGCCGCATCACCGACCATCGCATCAACTTCACGACGCATCAGCTCCACGACGTGCTCGAAGGTGATATCAGCGAGCTGCTCGATCAGGTGTCGTCGTTCTACAACGCACAGAAGCTCAAGGAAGTCACCACCGTGGATTCCGGAGAGCCGGGCCCGACCAAGCACTGACGCGGACACATCATTGGCTCACCACGCACTCTCCCTGCACGAGAAGCTGGCCGGGGCACGCGCACAGCTCGTCTCCGCCGGAATCGCGCCGGCTGAAGCCGCGGTCGATGTGCCGCTGTTCGCCTGTACCATCCTCGGGTGGGATCGTGTGAGGCTGCTCACCGAGCGCGGTGGCGAACCTCCAGCGACGCTCGAGCCGATGTTCTCTCAATGGATCGCGCGTCGCATCGCCCGTGAGCCGGCCGCCTACATCGTCGGCGTCCGGGAGTTCTGGGGCATCGATTTCGCCGTGACACCGGCGGTCCTCATTCCGCGTCCCGAAACGGAATTCATCGTCGAAGAAGCACTCGAGATTCTGAGCAGCTTCGACCTGGAGGCGCCGAAGATCGCCGATATCGGCACCGGCTGCGGCAACATCGCCGTCAGCCTGGCCCACGAGGTCACCGATGCTCGCATTACGGCGACCGACGTTTCGCGCGAGGCGCTGGCCATCGCCGCCGGCAATGCGGAACGCTACAAGGTGGACGATCGGATCAACTTCGTCGCGACCTCATATCTCGATGACGTTGACGACACGTTCGATCTGATCGCCGCCAACCCCCCCTACGTCAAGGACACGGACAAGCCGGGCCTCTCCGCCGACGTGCGGCACGAACCAGACGTCGCGTTGTTCGGCGGCATGAATGGGCTTCGTGACGTCGAAGGCGTCCTCGACACGGCCGTCGAGAAACTGCATCGCGGCGGTTGGCTGGTGATGGAGTTCGGATACGGTCAGGAGAGCGACGTTCAGCAGCTCGTCGAGGCACGGCCGTCGCTGCGCCTCGAACGAGTACGCGCTGACTTGCAGGGCATTCCACGCACAGCGGTCATCGAACGTGTGTAAAGCGCAGGCCCCAGCCTGCGCCGACAGCGGACAACGAAGATGAGCGATTGTCTTTTTTGCAAGATCATCAACGGCCAGATCCCGGGACAGTTCGTGCACCAGGACGATCATCTGATCGCGATCAAGGACATCAACCCGCAGGCGCCGCTGCACGTGCTGATCATCCCGCGCAAGCACGTCGCCACGCTGAACGATCTCACATCAGGAGATGATGGTCTTGTAGGCGAGATGCATCGAGCCGCTGCACAGATCGCGAAAGAACACGGGTACGCCGATCGCGGCTATCGGACCGTCTTCAACACGAATCGTGAAGCGGGCCAGACGGTGTTCCACATTCATCTGCATCTGCTGGCGGGACGCGGCCTCATGTGGCCACCCGGATAACTCGCTAATGTCAGTTCTCCGTCGGTCGCTCGACACTGGCTATCACCATCACCTCCACCGGCCCACGGCGTGAAACAAGGCGCAGCCCCGTCTGCTCCTGCAGAGCGGTGAAGATGGATACGCCGTCTGTGGCGTCCGTTCGCTCTGCAAAGTTCCGCGGCCTTACGTAATCGAGGGTGAAGTCGTACGCGGCGGGCAGGTCAGTCTGATCGACGACGATCGCATCGACCAGTTGCTGCAGTCGTCGCGCCAGAACAGGGATACGGACGCCGGTCCCGACCAGGTGCTCGAGACCGCCGGTGTGGGGCATTGAGAACAGCCCGCAGTACGGGCGCACATCGTCTGCGGCTTTCGGCTCCGGTCCCCTCGGGGCGCACGTGCCACTGTTGACGCGTAACGCGTTTGGCCGCGCGACACGGAGATCGTAAAGCTGCATCTCCCGCATCTCCCGCCGCAGCACGAGTTTGAACCGATCCGCCAGGAGCGCCTGGATCCGCACAGCAATTTCCTGTGCCGTCGCGATCCGGTCTCGACTTTGCGCCACCGGCGCCGCCTGCACGTCGTAGCGGTCCTCGTCGATCCATGAAGGTCCACCGACGATCTGAAAACGCTCGTAGCTGAAGTCGTAAGCAGCCTGGACCAACTGCCGAACGGTCGCGTTGGCCGCGCGGAACTGCCCACCGGGAAAGATCTGAAATTGCGCACCGCCCCCGCCGGACGCGTTCTTCCGCACCGACGCGACGTCGAACGTCGTCGGCGCCGCAGCCGCGGCCTGCGCATGCAGAACATTCAGTGAGGAACAGGCGGCGATGAGGAGGAGCAGCGCGAGTCGTGTCGCCGACACCACCAATGTATTCGCCATTGTGTTATCTTTATAACACATGACGGGGCGCGGTGTGAGCCCTCGCACGTCTGCACCTCGCCGTTGTTACAGCAGTGCCGGCAGCTCGTTCATCGATCGGATCACCGGCACATCGGTCTGCGGCGCCGGATCGTCCGAGCGATGCACGAGCACGCCGCGCATGCCCACACGTCGTGCGCCGTCAATGTCGTGTGACAGGCTGTCGCCGACCATCATCGACTCGCTCGCCTGAACGCCGGCAAGCGTCAGTGCCGCAGTGAAGATGCTCGGGTGTGGCTTCATGTAGCCGTGCTCGGATGAAGACACGGCGGCGGCGATGAGCCCATCGAGCTCAAAATGCTGTTGGAACGACTCGAGTGGTCGATGCGAGTTCGAAATCAGTCCGAGCTTCAGTCCCCGCCCCGCCAGCTCCCGCAGCACGGGCTCGACATCGTCGTAGAGAAAGAAGTGCTGGTTCTCCGCCCACTCGTCGTAGATCTCCCGCGCGCAGTCGGCGACGGCTGGACCGGTTCCACCCATCTCCTGGATGATGCGGCCGGTATAGCGGACGAAGATCTCACCGTCGTAGACATGTTCCTGCGCCTCGTCCAGGACCGACGAGGCGGCACGAACCGCGTGGCCGAAGCGCGATTGGTCAACCGCGATCCCGTGTCGCGCGCAGAAGCGCGCGTAGCCCTCACCCTGAAACGTGGGACCGGGATAGATCAGCGTGAAATCGACGTCGAAGAAGATTGCGTTGATCGGTTGGGCATTCACGAAATGGGTCCGTCGTACGGCCCGGCGACGACGAGAGTGGCTTTCGAGGGATCGACGGCGCGCCGCGCCGCCTCGTGCACCTCGTCCCGCGTGACTGCCTGCAGCAGTCCGGGCACACGGACATCGTAGTCCAGCCCGAGCCCGTAGAACTCCGCAGCCTGGAGAAACGCCGCGATACCTGCGTTGGTCTCGAGCGTTCGCGGGAGCGAGCCGACGAGGTACTGCTTCGACTCGGTCAACTCCTGCTCCGTCGGGCCGTCCGCAGCGAGGCTCGTCAGCTCCGCATCGATCGACGCGACGGCGCGAGCGATATTGGCCGCACTCACCCCGGCGCGCACCATCAACGGCCCCGGCACCAGGTTCGCGTCGAGCGTGCTGTACACGTAATAGGCCATACCCTGCCGCTCGCGAATGCTGTCACCGAGCCGGCCACCCATCGAATACTGACCCATGATGTGGTTCATCAACCAGAAGGCGTAGTACGCAGGGTCATTTCGCGCGATGGCGATGAACCCGTAGGCAATGTCGGCCTGCGCCTTGTTCATCATCGGGATGACACGAGCACGACGCGATGGCGACATCATCGGCATCGCGATGTGGATCGCATCGGCTGGTGACGCCATCCAGCCGTCAAACGCCTGCTCGACTGCATCGGAGGCGCGCTCGGGCTCGACGTCGCCCACCATCGCGAGCGACACGCTTGCGGGTCTCACATGCGCCTGATGAAAGGCGCGCAGCGCAGCACTGTTGATCCGCTCGACGGCGGGCACTGTCCCGCGAAGCTTCCGGCCGTACGGATGGTGCTCGCCGTACAACGATTCCATGAGGCCGTCCACCGCGACAGCCGCAGGATTGTCTTCGTCCTGTCTGATCAACGTGATCGCCTCGGTGCGGCGCGAGTCCACCTCCGCGGCCGGAAACGAGGGATGCATGATGATGTCGGCGAACTGCGTGAGCACGCGTTCGAAATCCTCGGCCAGGCACGTGCACGTCAGCGACAGCGTCTGCCGAGTGACCGAGGTCGCGAGAGACACTCCGCGGCTGTCGAGCTCTTCGGCAATTTGATCTGCCGATCGCGTCGTCGTGCCACGGTCGATTGTTTTCGACAGGAAGTGCGCCAGACCGCTGCCATCCGGCGGGTCGCACACGGCACCCGCACGGATTGAGGCATTGATCGTAACCGCGGGCGTAACCGGCGTGTGCTTCGAGATGACGGTCAAGCCGTTGGCCAGCACATGGCGCGACGGCGCCAGCCCCCGCGCGGCGGTGGTCGGCATCACACTCATTCGGCGGAAGGTGAGAACCAACCGATCGTACGGCTCATCCGGCTCAGCCGCTTCGCGGCGACCTGGGCGACCTGATCGAGCGTGACCGCTTCAATGCGGCCAGGCAGTGCCGGGAAATCCTGCCAGCGTCCAACCGTTGCAAAGTAGCCGAGCTGATGGGCGATGTTGGTGATGCTGTCGTTCTCGAAGACGAGTCGCGCACGCAACTGTGTTTTGGCTTTCGTCAACTCCTGCGCCGTGACGCCCTCGCGGGCGACACGATCAATGGCGGCAACCGCGGCCTCCTCGACGCGTTCGAGCGGAGTGCCCTCGGTCCCCGTCGCCGAGATGGTGTAGACGAACGGCTCATTCGTCGGGACGATGCTGCCACCGATGCTGGATGCGAGCCCGGTATTGACGAGTGCCTGATAC
>JBKPRH010000212.1:0-12450 GCA_046765795.1 Acidobacteriota bacterium
CGAAGGTCAGCGGGCGCCACGGACTCCCGACCCTGAAGAGCGTTGCCATTCGCGTCAGCGGCGCGACACACGAAACGATGGCGACGCTGGTCGTCACCGACAACTCCGATCAACGGCTTCGGACGGCGACGCGACAGGCACTCTCGACCCCGTGGGCTCCCTCGTCTTTTCATGTGAACGTGCACCCGCGCGGCGATGCCTACATCTTTGGCCCCGAGACCCGGCGGATCACCGGCACCGAGCGGCTTCGCGACGAGGTGGGTGGCGCGACGTTTCTGATGTCACCGACGGCGTTTTTTCAGACGAACGTCAGAGCGGCGGAAATCCTCGTGCGGCTCGTGCTCGATGTCATGCCGACTGACGTGCCCGTGCTCGATCTCTATGCGGGAGCTGGCCTCTTCGCGCTTCCGCTCGCGAAGCGTGGTCAGCGCGTCACGGCTGTCGAAGCCAGTCATGCCGCCGTCGCCGACGGCGAGGCAAGCCTGCGCGTCAGCCGCATTCCGGCGGAGCGCTGCCGATTCGTCGCCAAACCCGTGAGCGCGTTCACACCCACCTTTGCCAATGGACTACGACGCGGCACGCCCGTACCGGCCGTCATTCTCGATCCGCCACGTGAGGGCTGCGAGGCGGTGGTGCTTGAACAGGTCTTCGGGCGCATCCGCCCGGCGAGCGCTGTCTATGTCTCCTGTAATCCTGAGACGCTTGCTCGCGATCTCGAGCTGATCGTGCGGCAGGGATATGCAATCGAGTCGATGCAGCCGGTGGACATGTTTCCCCACACGCCGCACATCGAAACGGTCGTCACGCTAGTGTCCCGACATGCGTCTGCAACGTCGTAGAATACGCCGCCATGCGCACTTCCCTTCACGTCCGGCTCCTGGTCGTGTGCCTTGTATTGGCCTGTGCGTCGTTGACCGCCCAACGCACGGCCGAATCGCGCAACATGGTGCTCGTCGGCCACAACGATCTCAATGGGCTCGGCGATGGTGGCGAGGGACTGGCGCTCCAGCAACTGCCTGGCGGGCAACGCATCCTGTACCTGGCCCATGAAGCGCCGCAGCGATGTCTCAGCGTGATCGATGTCACCAAGCCTGAGAGTCCGGTCCTCCTGAATCAACTGCCTTCACCGACACCAGGCGTCACGCGCTGCAACTCATTGGGTCTGTCGGGCAATGTGCTTGCCGTGGCCAATCAGGCGGCGAAGGCCGGTGGCACGCGTGCGGGCATGTGGGTACTCGACGTCTCCGACATCAAAAAGGTCTCAGCGGCGAAGAGTCTCGATGATCTCAGTCTCTCGTTCTTCGATACCTCGGGCCCTGAGTCTCGCGGCGTGCACAATCTGTGGTTCGTTGATGGCGAGTTCGCGCATCTCACGACCGGCATGCCGGACTTTCATCCGACCAACCCGCAGGACGATCAGATCTGGGTCGTCGTCGATCTTCGCAACCCGCGGCAACCGCGAGAGGCCGGTCGCTGGTGGTTACCCGGCACACGTAAAGGCGATCGCTGTCTGCCCGGTTGTCTTCCGCCACGTCACAAGCCGCTCGACGATGGATATCGACCGCATCAGATCGAGATCTGGCCGGATCATGCCGACCGTGCGTATGTGGCGTACATCGACGGCGGCGCGATGATCTTCGACATCTCGGGTCTCGCAGCAGTCAAGGCCGGCACGGCGAAGACGTTCACGCCGCGCTTGATCAGCCGCGTCGATTTCCACCCGCCGTTCCCCGCATGGACGCACACCTTCCAACCGATGTTTGCGCGCAAGCTGGCGTGGGCGTCTGACGAAGATGTGCAAGACAACTGCAAAGACGCACCCAAGCTCGTGTGGCTGCTCGACATCCAGGACGAGACGCATCCGGTCATCATCGGCACGGCGCCGCTGCATCCAAACGATGGTGAGTTGTGCACGCGAGGCGGTCGCTTCGGCGCGCACAACCTCCATCCAAACTTCCCTGGCCCGCTCTACAAGCGACTCGAGAACACCACGGTCGCCAGCTGGTTCAACGGTGGTGTGCGCATCTTCCGCGCCGTCGAAGGGCCGAAGGGCGTGCCCGGCGCGCCTCCGCACATTGAAGAGATCGGCTTCTACATTCCGGAAGCGCCAGCGAAGAATCCGAGCGGCACGATTCAAATCAATCACGCGATCGTCGATGAGAACGGATTGATCTACGCGAACGATCGCTTCACGGGCGGGCTCTACATCCTTCGGTATACCGGCAACGTGCCGATGGATTAAACGGAGTTCATCAACGGGACGTCGCAAGAAATCAGCATCGACGCGCGCAGTGCAGTCGCACCGACATCGTCAGAGGACTCGCGTCAGACGCAAGCGGTATAGTGATTCGATGAACCCAACCCATTGGTGGCGTCGCGTTGTCGTCTTCGCGGCGCTGGTGCTCACCGTCGTCGCGGCGATCCAGGTCGCGCGCGCCCAGGAACAGACGAAGAAAACATATCCATATCCGGAAGTGCGCGACATGCGTGGCGTCGTGCCGCCTGGCCCGAAGGTCGCACCGTATAACAGCCCGCCACTCGGCGACGGTCCGTTCAACTTCGAAAGCTACGAGCAGCGCCACATCCGCGTGTCGGTCGTGACGAAGGGTCTGTCCCACCCGTGGAGCGTGGCGTTTCTGCCTGGCGGCCCCTCGACGCCGCTCGGGGCAGGCGACATGCTCATTACCGAGCGCGTCGGCCGTCTGCGCCTGGTGCGCAACGGCGTGCTGCAACCCGAGCCGGTCAAGGGCACGCCAAAAGTCGTCTCGATCAGCACGATGGCCGGCCTGATGGACATCGCCCTGCATCCACGCTTCGCCGAGAACAAGTGGATCTACATCTCGTACCACAAGCCCGTCGGCATGGGAAAAAGCGTGGACGGAAAAGACTTCCCGTTGGCGAGCAACTCGATCCTGCGCGGTACGTGGGACGGCAATCAGCTCACTGACGTCCGCGACATCTTCGTGGCCGATGACGTGGACATGGAGATGTCGAGAATCGCGTTCGGTCAGGACGGGATGCTCTACATGACGATCGGCGGCCCGGGCACGGGTCCACCCGAGAGTCTCAATCGCCCGCAGCACGGCAACGACTACGCCGGCAAGATTCTTCGCATGACCGACGAGGGCGGCGTGCCGAAGGACAATCCGTTTGTTGGCAAGGCCGGCTTCAAGCCGTTGATCTACACGATGGGCCATCGCACGCAACTGGGCCTGGCCGTCAATCCGTTCAACGGCGAAGTCTGGGCGGGTGAGCAGGGACCGAACGGCGGTGACGAGGTGAACGTCCTCAAGCCCGGCAAGAACTACGGGTGGCCCCTCGTCAGCTACGGATCCGACTATCGCGGTCCGCGATTCGCTGCGTCCGCGGCAGGCAAGGATTTCGAAGAGCCGCGACTGTTCTGGACGCCAGCGATCGCGCTGTCGGGCATGATGTTCTACACCGGCGATCGCTTTCGGAACTGGCAGCGGAATCTCTTCGTCGGCGGTATGCGCGAAGGGGAGATCGCGCGCACTGGCCAGCTCGTGCGCATCGTCTTCAACGAGCAATGGCAGGAGCTGCGCCGTGAGTCGCTGCTGCGCGATCTGCATCAGCGCATTCGCGACGTGCGGCAAGGACCCGACGGGTTGATTTACGTGCTGACCGAGGAGGATGCGGCAGCGCTTCTGAAGATTGAGCCTGCCGACTGAGCGGGCGCCAGCGCGGCTGTAGGAATTAGGTACAATCCGGTCCCTCCAGACCCCCATAAGGGAAACATGCCCACGGTCCTCGTCATCGACGAGAACCGCGCCACTCTCGACTCGTTCGGCCGAGCTCTGCAAGACGCAGGATTCAGTGTCTCCCTGGCCAGCACAGGCCACGAAGGACTGAAGCTTGCCGGCCAGTGCCCGTTCGATCTCGTCGTGGCCGATCTTCGACTGCCCGATGGGGCTGACGTTGACGTGCTGAAGCAGCTCCGTCAGACGCTGGCCGACGTGCCGGTGATCGTGACGGGCCTCGCGTCGACGGCCTCAGCACTCGAAGCCGGCAAACTCGGCGCGGTGGATTACTTCGAAAAGCCGGTGCTGCCCGATCACCTGATCAGGTTGGCCCGCACCTACGTGCCCAATTCGACGCCTGCTCCGGCGTGTGCGCCCGAGACGCGCATCAGCCCACAGGTGATTCGCACGATGCACGTGATAGAGAGCCGGTACGTCGAGCCGACGTTGCAGGTCGGTGCCGTCGCGCAGGATCTCGGTGTGTCGACCGAGCACTTGTGCCGCGTCTTGAAGCGCCATACCGGACTGACCTTCGTGACGCTGCTGCGCCGCACGCGCGTACGAGCCGCGTGTCGTTTGCTGCAAACGACGACGCTGAGCATGAAGGAAATTGCGAGTCGTGCTGGATTCAGCAGCGCGAGCCGATTCGATCGCGACTTCAAGATGGTGTGTGGCGTGTCGCCATCGCAGTATCGCGCCGGTTTCTGGCGTCAGCCGATTGGTGGTTAGTTCAGTGGTTCGTGGTTCGTGGTTCGTGGTTCGTGGTTCGCGGTTGGTGGTTCGTGGTTCGTGGTTGGTGGTTGGTGGTTCGTGAGAATCGACCAGCTCGGCGCTAGCGTTTTCTATCAATACTCGGCAAACAATATCAACACGCGGCAAGACTTCAATCGTCCACGGCGGGTGTTCGTCCGCACAATACGTCCCTGATCGTAATTCCCCCTCAGCTTCCTCCAAGACGTCGGTGAGGAAGCATCTGGTTCTTCACAACATGGGCCGCGTCACACGTGTCTCGACGCGGTCACCGCAACAGCTCTAAGACGGGGAAGGGGGCAGTCCATGCGAGGTCTGTTCAGAGTCGGAGTCTGTGTGTGTGCGAGTTCGCTTGCGCTGGTCATGGCGTTGAGCGCCCGCGTCGAAACGCAAACGCAGAGCAGTTTCGCGGAAACACTTGCCAGATCAGGAGCAGCAACGACGGCGGCGGCCGCCATCACGGATGCGCCAGCGGGATTCGACGTGGCGTCGAATGGCTTCGCGGAAGAGTACTGCGCACGGCAAGATCACCTGAGCAACACGAACGGCTCTCCGGGGGTCGATGACGACGAGTGCAGCTTCGACGACGCGGCGGCTGAATTCGGTCAGCACGAAACCGAAGCGGATGGCATCGGTCCCGTGTTCAACGCGACCGGCTGCGGGGAGTGCCACATCGCGCCGGTGCTCGGCGGCGGCAGCCAGATTGCCGAGCGCCGTGCGGGATTCTTCGATGGCACGCGCTTCATCGATCATCCGGGCGGATCGCTGATCCACGATCGCGCAACGAGTTTGACGCTGCTCGAGACGGTCATCGAGCAGAGGACGAACGTCTTCACGTTCCGCGGATCGCAAAGCGTCTTCGGTGACGGCTACGTTGAAGCGGTGGGCAACAGCACGCTGCAGCAGATCGCAGCCGCGCAGCCAACCGCAATGCGCGGGCAGACCATCAACGTGGCAGTGTTCGAGGCGCCGGGACAGACGCGCATCGGACGCTTCGGCTGGAAGGCGCAGCAGGCCAGCCTTCTCTCATTCTCAGCCGACGCGTATCTCAACGAGATGGGCATCACCAGCCCGTTGCAGCCGACTGAGAACAGCTCGAATGGCAACCCGGTACCCGATGACGGCATCGTCGACGACGAAGGCGGCGACGTCGAGCTCTTCGCGTTGTTCATGCGTTCATTGAAGGTGCCGCCGCGCTATGAGGAGTTGGCCAGCACGCCCGATGCAATCGCGGGCAGCGCTCTCTTTAATCAAGTGGGCTGCAACGTCTGCCACACGCGTTCGATGGTGACCGCCGAGCCTGAGACGCCGATCAACGGCGGCGCGATGCTCGTCTCACGCGCGCTGGGCAACAAGCGCATCCAGCCGTTCGGCGACTTCCTCCTGCACGACATCAATACCGGCGACGGCATCGTGCAGAACGGCGGCGCGGCGTCACGGAACAAGGTCCGTACTGCTCCGCTGTGGGGTCTGCATGCGCGCACGCGGTTCATGCACGACTTCCTCAGCCATAGCATTGATGACGCGATCCAGCGGCACGGCAACCAGGCTGAGGGCTCGCGGCGCGCGTTCAATTCGTTGAACCGGACGGATCAGCGTCGGCTGATGACCTTCCTCCGATCACTTTAGGAATCAGGAATCGGGAATGCGGAATCAGAGCTGGGCCGGCGGGTCCGGCCTGATTCCTTATGATTCCTGATTCCTGACTCCTGATTCCTCGAATTTGGACAGGAAATAGACCGACATTCCCCCATTCGGGGTCTTGGAATCCCTGCCTCCGCCATCGTCTAATAAAGGCGTGAAAAACCTGCAGGGATTCGTCTGCGCGGGGGCCGTCCTGTTGACCCTGTTCGCACCTCGCGTCGCAGCAGCCGCCGGCGTCGAGACCCGGCTGGCTGATGCCGCAATGAAACGCGACATTTCGGCCGTCCGGGCCCTCCTCGCGCAGAAAGTTGACATCAACGCTCCGGGCACCGACGGATCGCCGGCACTGCATTGGGCCGTACGGGTAGACGATGCGACGATGGCGAAGCTGCTGCTCGGCGCGGGAGCACAGGCAACGGTTCCCAATCGGTACGGGCTGACGCCGATGGCGATCGCGGCAGGCAATGGCAGCGCCAGCCTGATCGCGATCCTGCTCGATGCCGGTGCCGACGCGAACGCCCCTGATCCTGCGGGCGACACTCCGTTAATGAGCGTGACGCGTGTCGGGCGAGCCGATGCGGTGACGCTGCTCCTCGATCGCGGCGCCAAGATCGACGCGACCGATGCCACCTACCAGCAGACGGCGCTCATGGTCGCCGTGCGCGAGAACCATCCCGACATCGTCAAGCTGCTGATCTCGCGCGGTGCGTCGGTGAATGCGCGGACTCGTGTTGGCCGCGCGCCCGCATGGGTGCTGCCGAATTCGCAGCCTGGCTTCGGTCACGGCATTGGCATCGTCCGCGGCGGTTCACCCGATCGCGGACGTCGTGGACCGATTCCGGGTGGGATGACGCCGTTGATGTACGCGTCACGGGACGGCCGGGCGGACACAGTCCGGATGCTGCTCGACGCCGGCGCCGAGATCAATGCGCGCGACGCCAACGACATCACGCCGCTCATCGCCGCGATCACCAACAATCATCCTGACGTGGCGCGTCTGCTGATCGAGCGCGGGGCCGACATCAAGGCCACCGACTGGTATGGCCGCACGCCCCTCTGGGCGGCGGTCGAGACACGCAACATGGATCTCGACAATGGCACGTTCGAGAACAGCATCGATCGCGCGCCGTTTCTCGAGTTGATCCAGGTCCTGCTCGACCGCGGAGCCGATCCGAATGCACGGACCAGGGAAGTCCCGCCCGTTCGTCCGGACTTCCTTCGCATTACTGCGTCGTTATCGTGGGTAGACTTCACGGGCCAGACGCCGTTCATTGCCGCGGCACTCGCCGGCGACGTCACCGTGATGAAACTGCTACTGAAGCACGGCGCCGATCCAAACATCGCGACGTTTGCCGGCACAACGGCACTGATGGCGGCGGCCGGTGTCAACTGGGTGTTCGATCAGACCTATGACGAGGGACAGCCCGCGTTGCTCGAGGCGGTCAAGCTCTGTGTCGAGCTCGGGCTCGATGTGAACGCCGTGAACTCGATGGGGCTGACGGCGATGCACGGTGCGGCGAACCGCGGCTCAGACGAGATCATCAAGTACCTGGCCTCGCTCGGCGCGAAGTTGGACGCGAAGGACAAGGAGGGACGCACGCCGATGGTATGGGCCGAGGGCGTGTTCCTGGCGACGATTCCGGCCAAACCGAAGCCGAGCTCGATCGCGTTGCTCAAACAGCTGATCGCCGCTTCTCCCGCAGGAAAACAGTGACCAGATATCCAGTGTCCGGATTTGGCCGGACGGCAAGCGTGCTCTTCATCGTCCTACTTGCGGTGATCGTCCGCAGTGCATCGCCGTCTGCGGACGCACAATCACCCGCGCCTGCCGCGGCGGCGCCAGCCTCCGCTGAAGCGGCGTTTGTCAATCAGTACTGCATTGGCTGCCACAACCAGCGCGCGAAGATCGGCGGTCTCGCGCTCGATACCCTCGATGTCTCGCGTGTTGGTCCGGCGTCGGAGACGTGGGAGAAGGTCGTCAAGAAGATCCGCACGGGCATGATGCCGCCAAGCGGCGCCAAGCGTCCCGATCGCACCGCGCTCGACCGCTTCGCCTCTGAGCTGGAGTCGCGCCTCGACAAGGCCGTCGATCCAAACGCCGCTCTGGTGACGCCTGCGCTGCATCGCTTGAATCGCACTGAGTACGCCAACGCGATTCGCGATCTCCTCACGCTCGACATCGACGTCAACACGTTGCTGCCGGCCGACGGATCGAGCCAGGGATTCGATAACCTCGCGGAAGCGCTGGCCGTGTCGCCCTCGCTCATTCAGGGTTATGTCTCCGCGGCGATGAAGATCAGCCGCCTCGCGGTCGGCGACAAAACGCTCGCGCCATCGCAGACGACGTTCGCGCCGCCGTCAGGGCTCGCACAGGATCGTCACATCGACGGGCTGCCACTCGGCACGCGCGGCGGTGTCGTGTTCCATCACACGTTCCCACTCGATGCGGAATACGAGTTCGCGTTTGGCGGACGAGGTTTTGGTCCGGTCGGACTCGATCTCACGCTCGACGGCGCGCAAGTCAAAGTGGACAACCCTCGCGGCTTCCGGATGAAAGTGACCGCCGGACCGCATGCCATCGGGCTCGCGCTGATCGATCGACAGCGCGGTGCTGGAGTGGACGAGATCTACTCTGACTTCCGTACCAACGCGACGTTCACGACGCAGGGCGGCGTCCCCACGCTGGTCGTGACCGGTCCATTCGATGCGACAGGCGCGGGCGACACACCGAGCCGCCGGGCGATCTTCAGCTGCAAACCGGCCAGCGCCGCCGAAGAAA
Organism: Acidobacteriota bacterium; assembly: GCA_046765795.1. GTDB lineage: Bacteria > Acidobacteriota > Vicinamibacteria > Vicinamibacterales > UBA2999 > Gp6-AA40. Next base: position 8,932 of record JBKPRH010000212.1, read on the forward strand.
CGAACTGCGCCCGCACGATCGTCAGCTCGCTGGCACGCCGCGCGTATCGTGGACCGGTGAGCACCGCCGAAATCAACACGCTGTTGGAGTTCTATCGCGAGGGCCGCAAGAGCGGCGACTTCGACAATGGCATCCAGCAGGCACTCGCGCGCATCCTGGTCGCACCGCGGTTCGTGTATCGAATCGAAGAGGAGCCCACGACCGTTGCGTCCGGTCAGGTCTATCGCATCAGCGACGTCGAGTTGGCCTCACGCCTGTCGTTCTTCCTGTGGAGCAGCATCCCCGATGACGAACTGCGCGACGTCGCGATAAAGGGACAGCTGCGCAATCCGCAGACGCTGGCGCAGCAAGTGAAGCGGATGCTGGCTGACCAGCGTGCCGATGCGATCGTCGAGAATTTCGCCGGGCAGTGGCTCTACCTCCGCGAGTTGGAGAACGTGCAGACCGAAGCCAAGAGCTTCGACGAGAACCTGCGCCGCGCGTTCCGCCGCGAGACGGAGATGATGTTCGACGCGATCGTGCGTGAGGATCGCAGCCTCATCGATCTGCTCGACGCCAACTACACCTACGTCGATGAGCGGCTCGCTCGCCACTACGGCATCCCGAATGTGAAGGGCAGCTACTTCCGCAAGGTCTCGCTCGCGCCCGACAGCCCACGTCGCGGGCTGCTCGGTCAAGGCAGCGTGCTGACGGTGACGTCAACGGCGACGCGGACCTCTCCGGTTGTGCGTGGCAAGTGGGTGCTGGAGAATCTCCTCGGTACGCCGGCGCCGGTTCCGCCGCCGGGCGTGGAAACGAATCTGGGCGGTGCCGAAGGCGCCAAGACCAGCTCGGTCCGTGAGCGGCTGGAAGCCCATCGCGCGAGCCCGACCTGCGCCTCGTGTCATCGCATCATGGACCCCATGGGCTTCGCGCTCGAGAATTTCGATCTCGTCGGCGGCTGGCGTGAATTCGATGGTCCGAGCCGGATCGACTCAAAAGGACAACTGGCCGATGGCACACCGGTCACTGGCCCCGCCGATCTCCGTCAGGCGGTGTTGAGCCGATCGGACGCATTCATGACGACGGCCACCGAGAAGCTGTTGACGTACGCGCTCGGCCGTCCGGTGCATGATTACGACATGCCGACGGTGCGCACAATCGTCCGCCGCGCCGGCGCGAACAACAACCGATTCTCATCGCTGGTCATGGGCATCATCGAGAGCGACTCGTTCCAGAAACGGGTAAAGAAGTAGGGCCGGTCCTTTCGGACCGGCTTGGAGATACCGATGGCATTCATCAGCAAGGCGCACTTATCCCGGCGGACGTTTCTGCGTGGCGCGGGCGTCACACTGGCGTTGCCGCTGCTCGAGTCGATGATTCCGGCCGCGACGCTGCTCGGCCAGACGGCAGCACAGCCGCGGACGCGCCTCGGCGCGATCTACTTCCCGCACGGCGCGATCATGCCGCAGTGGACACCGGCCACCGAAGGCGCGGGGTTCGAGCTCTCCGCGATTCTCCAGCCGCTCAAACCGTTCTATAACCAGATCAACATCATCAGCGACTTGCGTCATGCGAATGCGTACGGCAGCGGCGCCACGGCGAATCACAATCGCTCCGCAGCCGCGTATCTCAGCGGCGCCTTCGCGGAAACCGGTGCACAGCCGTCGCTCGGCATCACCGTCGATCAGATTGCCGCGCAGAAGATCGGGCAGGACACTCCCCTGCCGTCACTCGAGCTGACCATCGAGGAGCCGAGTCTCAACTGCGGCGACGGATTGAGCTGTTCCTATCGCGACACGATCTCGTGGCAGGGCCCGCACGCGCCGCTGCCAATGCAGAACAATCCACAGGTCGTCTTCGAACGTCTCTTCGGCGACGGCAACACCGCCGAACAGCGCAAGACGCGTCGTGCGCAGTCGATCAGTCTGCTCGACTCGGTCGTCGGCGAAGCCACCTCACTGCAGCGCAAGCTGCCAGCCACGGATCGCACGCGCCTCGATCAGTATCTGAGCGACGTGCGTGAGATCGAACGACGGGTGCAGAGAGCGGGCCAGCAGCTCTCCGACGATCTCCCCGTCCCTGCGGCGCCGACTGGCGTACCTCGCGACGTCGAGGAACACATCAAGCTGATGTACGACCTGCAGGTCCTGGCCTGGCAGGCTGAAATCACGCGCGTCTCGACGTTCCTGATGTGCAAGGAATTGAGCGGCGCCACCTATCCGAAGAGCGGCGTGCGCGATGCGTTCCACACGCTCTCGCATCACTCCAACGTGAAGGAGAACATCGAGCGATTCGCCGTGCTCAACACCTACCACGTCGGACTCTTCGCGTACTTCCTGGAGAAGCTGCGCGCGACGCCGGATGGCGACGGCACGCTGCTCGATCACTCGCTGGTCCTGTATGGCAGCGGCATGAGCGACGGCAACCAGCACAATCACACCGATCTGCCGGTGGTGCTGGCGGGTGGCGCCTCAGGACGTCTCAAGGGCGGACGACATCTGCGTCATCCCAAGAACACGCCGATGGCCAACCTGCTGGTGGCGATGCTCGATACGCTCAATATCCCCACCGACAAGTTCGGCGACAGCAACGGCGAGGTCAGCCTCTAAGGGGTGGCTTTCACCAAGCGGCTGCGCGAGAGAGTGCGCAGCGGCGAGATCACCTGCAGCATCCGCATCTGGCAGTCGCCGCGCGTCACGGTCGGGTCGCGCTACCCGATGGATGACGGGATGATAGAGATTGACTCGATCGAGTCGATCAGCTTTGCCGACATCACGCCCGAACTCGCCCGCGAGTCAGGATTTGAAGGCGTGATCGATCTGTTGAAGGTGGCCAAGCACGGGAAGGGCGAGTACGTGTATCTGGTGCGCTTTCATTATCTGCCGCGGAGGAAACGGAGCGGACGGAGGTAACGGATCAACACCGTTATCTCCGCCAGACTCCGTTACCCTCTCAGCGCACAGGTACCGGAACCAGCTGCCCGCGAATCTCACCCGCCGGGAACTGCGACGTGTGAATGTTCACGTACCCACCGCCGCCGACGATGGCCTGAATCGCATCCTGCATCGTATTGATGCCGATTTCCGGACGGGCCACGAACGCCGCCGAGCCGACGCGGAACGTCAACGGCAGGTCGCCCGTGCGCCCGGTGGGAATCGGGAAGTTGATCACAACCGGCCCGGCAATGCCTCGAGGCCCGACGTGAATGTGCCCGGCGGTGGTCCCGGTTGCGAAGTTGAACAGCGCCAGGGTCACCGAGATTTCCTCGTTCGTCGCATCCACGGCGACCGTTGCGGTCCCTACCGCACCGGTCAGCTGGCCCAACACACCCGGTGTCGCCGTTGTTTCCTCGGCGCCGGTGAGGGTGGCGGTCATGTTCACCACCTGCGCGGACGAGGGGCTAGCCGAGACGAACAACGCAGCCGCAACGGCGGCCCCGCACAACAATCGTTTCATTTGCTTGTCTCCTTCTCGTGGAGTGCCACGGGAACGCGGAACCGCTAGCAGGATCTGGACCACTGGCGATCCGCGCAGGGT
>JBKPRH010000213.1:0-12329 GCA_046765795.1 Acidobacteriota bacterium
GAGCGCATCACACTGTCTGCGCAGCGCGTCTTCGAATCCGCTGTTCTCCATGGGCGCTGTCTGCAGTTGATCGATGAGCGTCTCCATTTCGACCAATGCCTCGTGCGCGCTCGCTCGCACGGTGCCCGCGGCCGCGCGCACCCCGCTCTGATCTGTATCAAGGCGCGCTTCGACTGTCGCGGCGGCCGTCTGAATCGCGAACAACTGCTGTTTCACCGCGTCGTGAAGATCCCTCGCCAGCCGTGCGCGTTCTTCGCGCCGCGCGGCTTCACGAATCTGTGCCTCGTAGCGTGACCGCAATGCGTCTGCACTCACACGGCCGATCGGTTGTCCCTGAGCATTCACGATCGCGAACGACGACAGGACGATGCCGATGACGAGCGGTCCCCAGATGATGGTCTGGGGAAGCAGCGGTGAGAGAAATGCGGTGGTGATGCCTGAGAACAAGATCCCGAACACGACATGGGCAATTGCGAAGCGACTCAGACTACGCCGGCGCGCTTCCTCATCTTCAAGCTTGGCGAATGCCAGCGCGATCAAGGCCGCCAGGATGAGAAAGGTGCCGGCGAGGCGTGGAACGACGTACTGTCCGAACGGCGAAGCGGCGGTCGGGTTCACGACCAGGAATGCCGGCTGCAGTTCTGCACCGAGCGACGCCCCGGCAGTACCACCGAGCGGAATCACGCCAAGGAGCGCCGCGGCGACGGCGTACGCGCGAAAGACCAGCTTCGTGTTAATCAGCGAGGATGTCATGGGCGAAGTCTAGGCTGGTTCGAGCGCGTACACATCCCCATGAGGGTGCAGTCGACGTCACTCGATCGAGGGATAGGCGTCCATTTCATCGGCTATAGTTCCTCCGTCGGAGGGTTCATGAAAACGCTGATCGCAATCGTTGGCGTCACGCTCGCAGCGCTCGTAGCCGCACCGGTCGACATCGCGGCGCAGGATCTGGCCATCGTCAACGCCCGGATTCTCGACGGCAAGGGCGGAGTCATCGAGCGCGGCTCGGTCGTCGTGCGCGGCGGCAAGATTGTGTCGGTTGGAGCGGGTGCGGCACCGTCAGGCGTGCAGCGGATCGACGCCCAGGGCCGGACGGTGATGCCCGGGTTCATCGACGCGCATCGCCACATCGCGACCGGCGATCCGGCCGAATGGCTCGCCAAACGTTCCACAGCGCAGATGCAGGAGTTTCTCGACGCCGGCTTCACCACCGTCCTGTGCGCGATTTGCCCAGACCAGGCGCTCGAGCTGCGGCAGCGAGTCGAGTCGGGCACGGTGAAGGGACCGCGCCTGTTGATTGGACAGATCATTCCGCTGGCCCGTTCTGGTCCTCCCGCGGGTCGCGGCGATCCAGCGCGTTTCGACACGTCCCGTCCGCCGCTGCGTCCGACGCAGGCCGCAGGCGCGATTCCACCAGCCGAGACGATCAAGGCCGTCGAGTCAATCGCCAGCCGCAAGTACGACTATCTCAAGACCATCATCACAGCCACACCAGGTGGGCCGGAAGTCGACACGCTGAAGTTGATCGTCGCTGAAGGAAAGAAGCGCAACATTCCGACGATCACGCACGCTGTCTCTGTCATCGACACGTTGGCTGCCGTCGAGGCGCATCCAGACGTACTCGTGCACACGCCGCACATTGGTCATCTCAATGACGACGCTGCCGCTGTAAAGAAGATCGCCAGCGCAGGGATTCCGATGACCTCGACGCTGCAGGTCTTCGGTCCGCATTTCAGCGCAGACAACAAGCCGCTGTTCCGCGATGGAGAGCCGTTCCCGTGGAACACGCTCTCGAGCGCGGGAGATGGACCGGTGAACGCGCGATTGCTGTGGGAAGCCGGAATCTCGTACGGCTATGGCACGGATACGACCTGGCCGCCGAAAGAGTCACTGGCCGACGAACTGCGTGCGCTCAGCCTCGTCTTTTCGCCGCGTGACATCAGCAAGATCATGGGGCAGGGTGCCGCGCGATCCACGCTCAGGCAGGACATCGGTACGCTCGAGCCGGGTAAGGTGGCCGACATCGTTCTTATCGATGGCAACCCGCTTACCACTATCAACGACCTGCTGAAAGTGATGGTGACCATTAAGAACGGTCGAATCGTCTCGGATGCTCGCAAACGCCCAGCGACAAAGTAGATGTTGCGTCCGGCTTTAGCCGGATGTGGTGTCCGGCTTTAGCGGGACCATAAGAACAGCACGTGGCAATACGATTGAATGCCTCAGCATGCGGAGGACGCAATGTCGATCCTACGTTTGCTGCTTGCTGTCGTGCTCATCGTCGTGGTCGGGGCGTTTGTGATGGGATATCTCAGCAGTCGGAGCCGCTCACAGGCGCTCGCTCTGCCGGACCGGACCGAGACGGCTGATACCGTCGCGCGCGCACGTGACGGAGCGGCTCAGATTGGCGAGAAGGCTGGCCAGGCTGCGAGCACCGTCGGTGCCTCGCTCGAGGAGGCGGCGCTGACGACAAAGATCAAGGCAAAGATGGCGCTCGACGACGTGGTGAAAGCGCGCTCGATCGATGTGACGACGCGCGGGACCACAGTCACGTTGAGCGGTATCGTTGAATCCAAGGCGGAACACGATCGCGCGATGGCGCTCGCGCGTGAAACAGACGGCGTGTCGGATGTCATCGACAACATGAAGATGCTGCAACCAGTTGGCTGATCGCGGGCTACTGAAAGACATCGCGCGCCGCGCGATGATCGAGCGTGGCTTCGAGCCGGATTACTCGCCGGCAGCCGAGGCGCAGGTCCGTCAACTGTCGGAGGGCGTCTCTTCTCCTACAGATCGCCGCGACCTGCGCCACCTTCTCTGGTGTTCCATCGACAACGACGACTCGCGCGATCTCGATCAGTTGTCCGTGGCTGAGACGCGTAACGGAGCGACGGCGATTCTCGTCGCCATTGCCGACGTGGACGCGCTGGTGCCGTGCGACTCTCCGGTCGATCGCCACGCGCACGCCAACACCACGTCGGTCTACACACCTGCCGAAATCTTTCCGATGCTGCCCGAGCGACTGTCTACGGATCTGACATCGCTCAATGAAGGCGAAGACCGTCCCGCGGTTGTCGTCGATATGACGATGAACGGTGATGGTGATATCGCGAGCGCCGACGTGTATCTCGCGACCGTGCGCAATCGCGCCAAGCTGGCCTACCCATCGGTGGGTGCCTGGCTTGAAGGTCACGCGCCTGCACCATCGAAGCTGGCTGAGGTGAATGGCCTCGAGGACAACCTGCGCATTCAGGACGCCGCCGCCCGTGCGCTCAAGGCGTCGCGACATCGACGCGGCGCGTTGACGCTCGACACGATCGAGGGGCGGCCCGTGTTCGACGGCGACAACGTGCGCGATGTGACCGCCACCGGCCGCACACGTGCCTCCGACTTGATCGAGGACTTCATGATCGCGGCCAACACCAGCACCGCGAAGTTTCTCGAGTCGCGCGGCTTCTCCTCGCTGCGTCGCATCGTCCGCATGCCTGAACGCTGGCTGCGTATCGTCTCGCTCGCGGCTGAGACCGGGACACAACTCCCGCCGGCCCCCGATGGTCGCGCGCTGGAGCAGTGGCTGCTTGCCCAGCGCACTCGCGATCCCGAACGCTTTGCCGATCTCTCGCTGAGCGTCGTCAAGTTGCTTGGGCGGGGCGAGTACGTCGTCGAGAAGCCGAACGAGCCGACGCCGGATCACTTCGGTCTCGCGGTCGACGACTACGGCCATTCGACGGCACCCAATCGACGGTTCGCGGATCTCGTCACGCAGCGGCTGATTAAAGCGGCGCTGATGCGACGCGACCCGCCGTATACGCATGAAGCTCTGGGCGCGATTGCCACGCGCTGCATGGAGCGTGAGGACGCGGCCAACCGCGTCGAGCGTCATGTGCGAAAGGCGGCCGCAGCGCTGGTGCTGCAGCGCCGGATGGGCGAAGTGTTCGATGGCGTCGTGACCGGTTCGTCGCCGAAAGGCACCTGGGTCCGCGTGAAACATCCGATTGTCGAAGGAAAGCTCGACGTGCGCGCCAATGCCGTTCAGGTCGGCGACCGGCTGCGCGTCAGGCTGACCCGCGTCGATCCCCCCAAGGGATTCATCGACTTCGCGCTCGTGTAGTGTCTGGCCGACAGGTGAAGTGTCCGCCTTTAGGCGGACCCTGTAGTGTCCGCCTTTAGCCGGACCTCTCTGTGTCACAATCACGCCGGGAGGACTCATATGAGACGAACAATCCGCACGGCCCTGGTGTGGAGTCTCGTGTCCGCTGCCGCAACGGCAACCGCGTGGGCACACCACTCGTTCGCCGCGGCGTTCGACATGAACAAGCCGGTCACGGTGCAAGGAACGATCGTCCAGATCCGTCTCGAGAATCCGCACTCGTGGTTCTTCCTCGATGTGAAGGACGCGAGCGGGAAAGTCGAGCGTTGGGCGTTCGAAGCCGGCACGCCGAGCGGCATGGTGCGCAACGGCTTCAAGCCCGGCATCATCAAGAAGGGCGTCGAGGTCACCATCAAAGGTTTCCACGCCAAGGACCCGACGCAGAACGCTGGCATGCTGCGCGAGCTGATCATGGCTGACGGGACGGTCTACGGCATGTTTGGGTCGCAGCAGGGACCTGCCGCGCAATGAAGCCGCGATTGATTGGCACGGTTGTCGTCGCGATCGCGCTCGCACTCGTGTGGTTCGCGCCGACTGTGGTTCGCACTCAACAGGCTGAGACCTCCGCTCCGGCGGGGCCTGCACCGCGTCTGGCCGACGGCCATCCCGATCTCTCTGGCGTCTGGTGGGGCGGCAGCGATATCGGCGCGGCGCGTGGACGTGGCGCGCGTGGTGGTGGGCGCGGCGGCGCGCGCGGCGGCACACCGCCTCCGACCTTCATGAGCCTCTACAAACCCGAGGCGGCGGCGAAAGCGAAGACGCTGAGCGACAAAGACGATCCAACGTTGCGCTGTGTCCCCACCGCATTTGGGACGCTGAACGTCAGCCTGTGGGATGTCGGTGCGGTCGGACAGATCATCGCGACGCCGAAGATGGTCGTGATGCTGACCGAGACGTATCACGGCTTCCGCCTGATCCCGACCGATGGACGTCCGCATCGCGACGATCAGCCACCGGCGTATCGTGGTGACTCGGTCGGCCGCTGGGACGGCGACGTGTTCGTCGTCGATACGAAGAACTTCACCGACAACACATGGATGTCGGCAGAGGGACGCGTCTCGCAGCACTCCGACCAACTGCACATCGTCGAGCGCTATCGTCGTGTGGATGCCAACACGCTCGAGATCGAAGCGACGGTTGAAGATCCGGAAGTGCTCACCGGACCGTGGACCGTGCCGAAGCAGACGCTCGTGCTCGCGCCGTTCGATCGGATCCTGTCGCTGAATTGTTCGGGGATCGAAACGCAGGCGCTGATGGACGCAGCCGCGAAACAGGGGAAGTAGAAGCCGCCTTCAGGTGCCCTTTCAGCTGCGCGAGGACGATCGCGTGAGCGCACGATGCTCCACGACGGTCTCGCGCGGCAGTTGCTCCCGCAGCCAGATCCGCTCGATCGTCGGATAGAGTGCGGCGATCGGCAGCGCGATCAGCGCGCCGATGACGCCCGCCAACTCGGCGCCTACCGCGAAGGCCAGGATCACCGCCAGATCGGAGAGTTTCAGCCGCTGCCCGTACGCCCACGGTGCGATCAGGTAATTCTCAATCGCGTGATACGTGACGTAGAGCGCCAGCGTGATCAACGCTGTCTCCGGTGAGACGGTGAGCGCGAGCGCAATGGCTGGCAACGCCGACGCGACAAAGCCGAGGACCGGCACGAAGTCCGCAATGCCGGCAATAAGAGCGAGCAGCAACGCGGCCGGTACGTGCAGCACCATCATTGATGCCAGTACCCAGGCCGCTGCGAAGATCGACGTGATCACGTTCCCGACCGCGTACGCCCAGATCACATCACGTGATTCAGCGAGTGTCTGTTCGACCTTCTCACGTCGCTGCTGCGGAACGAACGCGACGACCCAGGCGCGCGTTCGCCTGCCTTCGAGGAGCAGATAAACCGTGACGAAGAACCCCAGTACGATTAGCGTCACCGCGTACGCCAGCGACTGGCCGACGCGAAGCCCGAAGGCCTCGAGCGCGTTGCGCCAGTCGTTGCCTGTCGCACTCTCATAAACCCACGACGGCACGTAGGGCGCCAATACATTCATCGTGTTGGCGAGCTGCGAGGTCAGGTATTGCCACTGACTGCCGAGCGACGACCAGGTCAGCCATACGAACGCTCCGCTCGTCACGGCCAACGCCCCCGACACCAGAAATGATGCTGTTCTGCGCGAGAGCTTCCGGCGCTCCAGCCAGGAGACCGGCACGTCGAGTGTGACCGCGAGGATCAGCGCGACGATGAGCAGCAGGATCAGCGTGTGCAGTTTCCAGAGACACCACAGCGCCGCGACCGCCGCGGCGATCTTGAAGATCGTCCGGACCTGCACGTCCAAGACGAACCGGTTCCGTGCCTCGGCCACGTGGCCTAAGGAGCATGGTTCGTGCCGCCGAAGATATACTCAGCCGCCAATGTCGTCACCCGCAGCCGATCAAACCCGCATCATCTTCAATCAAGCCTGGGACGCCCTGCAGGAGCAGGCGGGTCAGGAGAATCTGCGTTTCCCGAAGGAGATCATCCTGCTCGGCGGCGCACCCGGCGCCGGGAAAGGCACACAGACGAGGTTCATCAGCGAGACTCGCGGCCTGACCTGTCCACCGATCGTCATCAGCGATCTGCTGACGACCCCGGAGATGGAGAAGATCAAAGCGCAGGGTGGCATGGTCGGCGACAGGGAAGTGCTGAGCGTCCTGTTGCGTCACCTGCTCGACGAAACATATCGGGACGGCGTGATCCTCGACGGATTTCCGCGCACGCCGGTGCAGGTCGAATTCCTGAAACTGCTCGTGGACAAGATCAGCGCGCTCCACGATCAGTTCGCCAACACGCCGCTGGCGATCCACTTCCGTCGTCCGACCATTCACGCGATGGTGTTGTTCGTCAGCGAGAGCACGAGCGTCGCGCGTCAGCTGGGACGCGGACGCGAGATCGCCGAACACAACCGCAAGGTCGCAGAGACTGGCATCGGTGCGCCGATCGAGTTGCGCGCCACCGACCTGTCCGAAGAGCTCGTGCGCCGGCGCTATCAGGTCTTCAAGGAGCAGACGTGGACGGCGCTGACCTCATTGCGCCAGCTCTATCACTACCACTTCATCAGCGCCGAAGGTTCGATCGGCGAGGTGCAGGCGAACATCCTGAAAGAGTTGAAGTATCAGAGTTCGCTGGAGCTCGATCCACGCACGTTCGAGCGATTGCGCACGCTGCCGCTGGCCGAGGAACTGGTGGTGCACGGGCGACAGGAGCTGGTGAAGCGTCTCGACAGCTATGAGTTCGAACACACCGAGCTGTTGCGCCAGATCGTCGATCTCGTCAGCACCAAGTTCATGCCGATCATCGAACGTCATGCGCTGTCGGGCCGCGCTACCGTGAACTCCGAGGATCCTGTCTTCCACGAGCCGCTGGCGATCCCGATGCTGATCGACATCTTCTCGGAGCGTGGCTATCACGCGGTCGTGGACAAGACGATTCAGCAAATCCCCGAACGGGTCGACCTCAAGACCGGCGAAATCAAGTTCCGCACGAACGCCGTCTACCGCATCCAGATCACATTCGAGGCATCGAAGATCCGCCGCGGGTGAGGTCGACGCCGGACGCGCGCGTCTCCAGCGCGCGCGACACAACTCGCGCGATCTCCGCGGCCGCAGCGTCGGGTGTCTTGCCCGACGGGTGAATGCCGCAGATGGCCGTCGTGCATGCGTGATCGAGTGAGGATGTCCAGCGGAAGCCTCCGGCGGCATCGCGTCCATACGTGATATAGGCGGAGAGGGTATTGAGCCCGGTGCCCGGACGCTCGCCGATGAGATGCACGACGATCTCGGCGCGCGACATTTCGCCCACCTGGTAGCCGGCTCGAACCCGTCCGTTCTCGATCACCACCGCGACATCCGAAGCGCGGCATCCTCCGTCAGTGAGACGGCGCCGAAGCGGCGGCACGAGCGCGCGCAGATGTTCGTTCAGTGCGTTCGCATTCAGACCATCTGACACGACCAGAAGCACCGGTTCGACACGTGATCCAGCGAGCCTCGCGATGGCGGCAGCGTCTGCGTCGCGCAGGCGCTCTCCCGAGCCGGGTCGCGAGAGGTACTCATCCCGGCTGGTGGCCTGACTGCGTATGCGCACGTGACTCGGGAAGGCCGACGCGACGACGCTCTCTTCGAGCGTGGCATACAACGCGCGCCTGGCGTGTGCGTAGATCCGTTCGAGACGCTCCTCCCATGAGGATGCGGTGCCGGTTGCGAAACCGTTCCCGAGATCGAAGCCGCGCTCGCGAAGTGTCTGCAACCGCTGGCGTCCTTCGTCGGCGAGCGATTCGGCGCTGCGATGATCACCGCACGCCTTCGCATAGGTCGCGTAGGCGCGAGCGGTGGCATCGGCCCCAGGTCTCATCGAGTCACCGAACAGATCGCGTGACCTCTCCTCGAACGCGGACGTCATGCGACGGCCGCAGCCTTCTCGGAGCCGTGGATGCTCGCGAAACGATGTGGTCATGTATCCGAGCATCGGATCGGCGTTGCCGGCGACCCCCATCAGGTACGCCGGATGTGCCCGTTCGACGATGCGGGCCGTGAGCGTGTGGAGCTCGCGAGGCGTGATGCCCATATGAAACGTCGCGCACACATCCAGACCCATCGTCAGTCCATGAAGCTTGGCCATGAAGCAGTCCTCGAGACAGGCACGTTCCAGTTGCGCGCCTGTCGTGAACACTTCTGGACCAATGAATCCGGCGACGTCGTTGACGATCGTCCACACTCCGGTCTGCTGCTGAATGTGCCTGGCCACGCCGTAGGTGCGCGCCTCGAGCGTCACCATGTCGACGCCTTCGGCAGCACCGTTGGTCACTTCCGCGCCCTGTCCGGTCTCGAAATACAGTCCCGGAAAGTCGCGAGCGAGATCGAGGACGCCGTCAACATCCATCCCCACCATACCGGCGATCGCTGTCGATGTTCCCGCGAGGCTTTGGAAACCAACGTCCACGCGGGTGAGTTGCCGCGCATGGTGTTGCTTCACGATGTCGGACAGCACGCAGAAGCGAGTTGGCAGAGCCAACCGATCGACAACGCGAGCAAGCTGCTCTTCCAGACGAATGATGGTGTCGATGTCGTCGCTGGCGGGATTCACTCCGAGGATGACGTCGCCGCAGCCGTAGGTCAGTCCCTCGAGGATCGACAGCAGCATTTCCTCTTCGTCGTCACCGGGGCTGTTGGGCTGAATGCGCGATCCGAAGTGGGTGGGTGAGCCGATCGCGATGCCGTTGTAGACCGAAGGAAGCGGATTGAACACGCGCGCGCAGACGCGCGCGAGCTCCTCGTCAGACATCACCTTGGCACACGCAGCGATCGTCTCGCTGGTAAGTGCGTTGCGATAACGCGCGGCCCATGCGGGCCCGTCCGCGCTCAGCAGGCGCGCTTTCACGTCGCCGACGGTCAGCGGGTCCAGATCGGCGGCCGTGTTGCGATCGATCGAACGTGCCAACGCCTCACTGACGCCGTCGTCAACGAGTGTGCTCGTACCGATGGCGCGAAGCGAAGTGCCGAGAATGGCACGGCGCGCCTCCGCGCGAACCGTATCGTCTCGCGTTCCGCCGATGCTGAGGTCGCCCTCCTTGAACGCGTTCGCCAGCGCAAGCGTGAGACGCCAGTCGTTCACAGGTGAAGCATCTCATGGCACGGCTTGTGGATTCGATCGACACTCGAGGTGACGATATGAAGCGAACCCTTCTCGCGATGAGCTTGGCGATGGCGTTCGGCGTCATTTCGGCGGCCGCACAGCGGACATCGGATTCGAAGAATGAACCCGCGCATAACGTCTTCGTACTGACCGGATGCCTCGAACGAGGAGACGCGCCCTCGTCCTTCCGACTGACACGTGCGTCTTCCACCGGTCAACTGCCGCCACGTTCGAACGCAACTCCGCCAGCGGCAGATGCCAAAGATGAGGATGCCTACGTACTGCAACCCAAGTCGAGTGTGTCGGAGGAAGGTCTCAGTCAAGAGCAACTGCAGACTGACGTCGGTGCGCGAGTAGAGGTCACCATACGGCCTGTCGAGGCGACAGCAGCTTCGGCTCCTCTGACCACCTCGTCGGTGGCAGCAGAGAAAAAGCCGACCGAGTCTCCTCGTCAGCGCTATACGGTCATCAAGCTCGCTCGGATCGGCGGTTCCTGCGCGTAGGTGAAGGAGGGCGGCTCACCTCGAACGGCGCGAAAGTGCGCCGCGATGATCGAACGTGTACTCAGCGAGCGGCGCGTCGCCGGGTGACGCGGATGTCGAACGGAGGGAGAGGCGTATCGGCACTTCGGGCGCGCGGCGCACGAATTCTGCGGGAAGCGCCATGATCAGCTCGTGGCTGCCTGCGGGCACCGGCACATCCGACGTTCGGCCCCACTCTTCACCGCTCTCGAGCCGCAACACCGCGTCTATTGCTGTGACACCGCTGAAATCAGCACGCAACCTCGTCACCAGGACGTCATCGTCGTCCCACACTGCGCACTGCACTGAGCCGCCGGCGTCCATCGCATACGTGCGGACCCGTACGCCGTCTCGAGCGAACTGGTTCAACAGGCTGTCGGTGACGAAGGCTTGAAAGCCGCCCGTGCGCGCCACAGCGCCGATGCCTCGGCGCAGGAGATCCGCATCAGCCAGTAACTGCGTGCACGCGCTGCACTGGAAGACGTGCGCCTCGATGCGCTCGATCTCGTCGAGAGAGATATCGGTGGTCCAGTACTCCGACAGCTCGCCAATCGATAAGCATGCACTCGGCCGCGTCGTCATGCCGAACTCCGTGCTTCCAGACAGTCACGCATCGCCGCGACCGCACGATGACGCGCCACGCGCACGGCGCCTGCCGTCATGCCCATGGCTTCAGCGATCTCGGTGGCCGAGCGCTCGACGTAATACGTCAGCAGCAGAATCGTCCGCTCCCGTTCGCGCATGGACCCGAGACACGGCTTGATGCGATCCGCGTCGAATAGACGTTCGTCGCGTGGCATGTCCACCGGCTCACCGGCCTCGATGCGCATATGCAGATGCTCCCGTCGTCGCTCGGTGCGTCTGAGTCCAGTCGCGACCATACGGCTCGTGCTGAGGATGAACGAGCCGATCTCATCGGGATTGCGAATCTCTCCCGCTCTGAGCCGTTCGATGGCGATGAGCATCACCTGCTGGGCCAAATCGTCAGCCGCCATGTCGTCGCGAAGATGCTTCACGCCGAACAACCGAACCCGTCGCGCGAACCGTCGATACAACTCGCCTTCAGCCGCAGCCGCCTGGCCCGCCGGCGCCGAGGCGACCTCTCTCGCCAGGTCGCCATCGGGGCGATCGACGAACGGCGCGGTGTCGGGACCGGGCATGCAGGCGACGGTAGCAGCCGCCCGCACCATGGTCAACCGGTCGTCGCTGGCGGCGGCCAATGACCGCCAGCGATCGCTGGCGAATGTCAACGTGTCGCCAGCGGCGCACCGAGCAGTCGCTCCAGTGCAACGCCTGCGTCGCGAAGTGCCTGGCCTCCATCGCCTACGAACGTGGACCCGTGCATGGCCGCCAGCACCTGCGGTTTCAGCGCTGCAAGCTTCTCCAAATGACGACGGGTCTGCGGTGTAAATGGCACGTAGTCCATCAGCACCGGGTGGTTCTGGTACGTCGACACGGCATCTGCCCATCGACCGACGACATCGTCGCTGGTGATCGCCTCGCGCTTGCCGAGTTGATGAAAGAGGTCCGAGCAAAACAGCACGCGAGTGGTCTCGTCGAACAGCACGCCCGCGTCCCAGCCGTGCGGCAGATGCGGTGTGGGCACCCACTGGAAACGATGGTTACCGGTGTCGAGAATTTCACCGGGCTTCAAAGCGCGCGGCGGACGTGACGCATAGTCCTGCACGTTGACCATTGCGCCGACCTCGCCGCACGCCGCTTGAGCCTGTGGGGCTACTGCGAGCCACTCGTTCAGCGCGCCGCATTCGTCCACCTCGAAGTGACTCCAGCTGATCCACCGCAGCGATGCCGGATCGATCACGCGGGCCACCGCCTCGCGCACTTCCGGAAACATTCCCCGCATGCCGGTGTGAAATAGCAGCGGCTCATCGTCCTTGACGAGGAAGTGGTTGAACTGCAGGTCGAACTGGGGAACGTAAATCGAGAGGCGGAAGATGTCGGATGAGATTTCGTCGATGTCGGCCACGTGCGAACCCTCCTG
>JBKPRH010000214.1:0-5672 GCA_046765795.1 Acidobacteriota bacterium
CGTGAAGAAGGAGCGGATGCAGCAAGATCACATCACCCGCAGTGTCTGTGAAGTACTTGTGCACCAGCCGATGCGAGTCCGACACGATCAATGAACCGCCGGCCCGCGGCGCGACATCACCGAACAACGCGTGAGCCCGCATCCAGCCACGCACCAGGAAGTGTTCGCGGTCATCCATTTCTCAATCACAGGGCGCAGCGGGCAAGGGGCGTGTGCGCTCGCGGACACCGCGTCCCACGAACGACCACTGCGCCGCAACCCGGGTATTCGCTGTCGCAATCTAACTCGCTGGAATCACATCCACTTATCCCGTACGGCTCCTGGCACACGCTTTGAGGCTGGCTCGTAGCTATGAGCGACACCTTCCGCCAGGATGTTCGCAGCGCGCTACGCGTGCTATTCCGCTCGCGCGGCTTCGCCGTGGCCGCCGTCATCATGCTCGCGCTTGGCATCGGCGCGAACACCGCCATCTTCAGCGTGCTGCGCGCCTCCTCCTTGCGCGGATCGCCGCTCCCAGATCCCGATCGCCTTGCCGTCATCTGGACGACGCCGCCCGGGAACCCTCAAGGAGCTGACGGCGCTCGCATCGTCGAGTACTTCACGTGGAGAGATCAGAATCGTACGTTCGATGCCGTGGGCACGATGCTCGGGTGGTCGAGCACCGTCAACGCGGAGCGGGACGGCGAGCCTGCCGAGCGACTGTCGGGCGCGCGATACAGCGCCTCGCTGTTCCGTGCGCTCGCGGTGCAGCCGCAGCTCGGCCGCTTCTTCACGCCTGACGAAGACACGGTTGGATTTGGGGATGGCTCGGTTGTCATCAGTGATCGTTTGTGGCGCACTCGCTTCGCCGCTGATCCCAACGTGTTGAACAAGACGCTTGTCCTCGACGGATCGCCAAGCGTCATTGTCGGCGTGATGCCGCCAGGTTTCGCCGGCGTCTTCGACTCCAATGACGACTTCTGGCTGCCCAGTTCGTTCAGCCCGTTTCAGGTCAAGGCGCGCGGTCCTGGTCGCGTGCTCACGATCATCGGTCGCGTGAAAGCCGGCGTGTCGATCTCTCAGGCGCAGTCCGACATCGAAGCGCTCAATGCGAAGCTGGCGGAGGAGGATCCTGGTCCGCAGAAGGGCCGCGGCATCCGGCTGCAGCCGCTCGAAACGGCCCTCTTCGGCAACCTGCGGCGCATTTTGTTCGTGTTGCAGGCGGCGGTTGGGTTCGTGCTGCTTATCGCCTGCGCAAACGTTGCGGGTCTGCTCCTTGTCCGCGCGTCATCCAGGCTCAAGGAAGTGGCCGTCCGTCGCGCGCTCGGCGCGAGCCAGACGCGCATCGTTCGCCTCTTCCTGACTGAGAGCCTCATCCTCTCGGCGACCGGAGCTGCCCTCGGCATCGGGCTCGCGTGGATGGGCGTGCGATTGATCGTGGCCGCGACACCGCAGTGGCTGTCGACCGTGCAGCACATCGACGTTGATGCGAGCGTGCTGACGTTCACAGTGGCCATCTCGATCGTGACCGCAGTGCTGTTCGGGCTCGTGCCGGTCTTCGGCGTTTCAACGCCAAGCCTGGTTGCGCCTCTCAGGGCGTCGTCACGTGCTGTGACCGGTGGACGATGGCATCGACGCGTGCAAGGCGCGCTGGTCGTGTCGCAGGTGATGCTCACCCTCGTGCTCCTCGTTGGTGCCGGGCTCCTCATCAAGAGCTTCTGGCAATTGCAGCGTCTCAATCTCGGTCTCGACGCCAGTCGTGTGGTGTGGTTCCAGACGCGTGTGCCGGCGAACAAGGGTTTCCGGCAGGTGGGCAATCAGAACGGCATGGTGGCGCTCGAGGTCAGCCCAATTCCCGCGCAGCTCTTCGACCGCGTCCGCGATCGGTTGCGTGAGATTCCAGGTGTCGAATCGGTGGGCGGCACCAATTCCACGATCGTGGCCGGGGCGACGATGCAGGCGTCCTTCAGGATTGAAGGCCGGCCCACGGAAGGCGGTGCAGCTGCGGCCGGGCCGGGGACGAACGATCCGTTCGCCAACTACTCACTCGTCACGGCCGACTTCTTCAAGACACTGCGCGTGCCCGTGAACCGCGGGCGTGAGTTCACGGCTCGTGACACGCGGGACACACCGCCGGTCGCGGTCATCAACGAAGCGCTCGCGCGGCGGTACTTTCCCGGCGAGGACCCGATCGGCAAGCGCATCACCGCGACGATTGTTCCCGGTGACCAGCCGCGCGAAATCGTCGGCATCGTCGGTGACACGGTGACGAGTCGATGGGATCGCTCATCGGTGCCCACTCTCTACGTCCCGCATCTCCAGGAAACGCTCCGCTCGCGTGTGCCCTACGGTCAGAGCCGCGTCAACATCGCGTACATGCTGCGCGTCAATCAGCCGCTGTCGTCGATCGTACCTGCCGTGAGGCGGGCTGTGGCGGACGTTGACAGCAGCCTTCCTGTGTCGGACGTCGAGAGGCTCGACGACTTTTTTGCCAGGCAAGTAGATGCGCCGCGCGATTCGATGTTGCTCGTGGGGATCTTCAGCGCTGTCGCCCTCCTGCTCGCCGTCTGCGGCATCTACGCAATCGTGGCGTATGGCGTGGTGCAGCGCACGCATGAGATCGGCATTCGGATGGCGCTCGGCGCGCGTCGTGCGGCGGTGTTGAGTCTCGTGATGCGCCAGAGCTCGATCCTGACGCTGGTGGGGCTGGTGCTCGGCGTGGGTGCCGCGTCGATGCTGACGAAGTACATCCAGAACCTGCTGTTCGAGTTGACGCCACTCGATGCGACGACCTTCGTCGCTATGCCCACGCTCTTCGCGCTGATCGCAGCAATCGCCGCATATATTCCAGCGCGACGCGCCACGAAGTTCGACCCACAGACCGTGCTGCGCTGCGACTGACCATCGTTCTCGTTTCGTCGGATGGACGCGAATCAAGGTTCCGCGCGCAGGCGTTTCCACGCCATTGCAAACGGAGTGAGCATGCCGCCGACGACGGTGTGGTGGTGAGGCTTGGCGGAATCGACGCCGAAGGTGAGATGCTCTCGATCGCGGTTGGGAATGTGGAGCGTGCCGAAGATCCAGTCCCAAATCGCCAGGCAGCTGCCGAAATTCTTGTTGAAGTGCTTCGGGTTGGTCGAGTGGTGAATCTGGTGGTGCGCCGGACTTATGACCACGCGACCGAGCGGACCGGTCACCGCGATCCAGAGATGCGAATGCTGGAGATGTCCGATGATCCACACGAACGCGATGACCAGAAGGTTTCCGCCTGCACCCGCGCCGAATGCCGTACCGAATTTCAGGTAATGCAGAACGCCGTCGGTCGTGCCGACGAACAGGGCCAGCAGGTTACCGAAGACGATGCTGTACACCGGATGAACGCGAAAGTTGGTGAGCGGTGAGAGTACTTCCGCCGTATGGTGGACCCTGTGGAACTCCCACAGAAACGGGATTCTGTGACTGAGGTAGTGGTTCAGCCAGTACCCCAGCTCGTAAGCGAGGAAAATCGCCAGCGTCGAAATCGCCTGACCCGCAAGACCGTTCCAACCGGTTCCCGCCCACGCACCGAGGTAATCGGTCAGCGTCGCGCTCACGACCGTGGCGACATACTTCGCGGAGAGCATCGCCCATCCGAACAACGCGGCGAACGCGAGCGTGTTGAACAGGAAGAACAGCACGTCCGCTTTGAATGAGGCGTTCCGATAGAGCCATCTGGGAAAGAGGGCTCGCAGCATCACGCGGTACTTGACGTTCCTCTTCTCGGGCCGGCGTTTCAGCAGCGTGAATCCGACGGCGACAAACAGTGCGAAGAGCAACGAAACGGCAGAGAAGGGCGAGTACGGCGGCAACAATACGGCCGCTAACTGCCCGGCGACGTACGACGTTACCACCGTGACGTAATGGAGCAAAGGGATGAACCGCAGGGTGATCGTAGCACGAGGGTTTAAGTAATACTTCGAACATGGCCACTAGCGCTCCGAACCCCTACGCCGACTGGCTGGCACGATACCGTCGCGCCTGGATCGAACGAGACGCAGACGCCGCCAGCCGTTTGTTCACAGACGATGCGACGTATCGCGAACAACCCTTCGAGGCGCCATTCGTCGGGCGCGGGGCGATTCGGGACTATTGGGCCAGAGTGACCGCGTCGCAGACGAGTGTGGAGCTTCGCTACGGACAATCCGTCGTCGACGGCCATCGACTCGCGGTGGAATGGTGGGCGAACCTCCAGACGAGCGACGGTCCGCTCACGCTCGCCGGCGAGTTCCTCCTGCTATTCGCCGAGAACGGCGACTGCCGTGAGTTGCGCGAATACTGGGTGCTCACTCAGGGCCGCGTCGAGCCGCCGCCCGGCTGGGGGGCGTGAGGTCTCCATCACATCAATCGGATCAGCGCCACCCGAGCTCCGGCGCGACGAACTTGAGAATGCTCTCGATCGCGTGAGCGTTATAGTCCACGCCCAACTGATTCGGGACGGTCAACAGCAGCGTGTCCGCGGCGGCGATCGCTTCGTCCGCGGCGAGTTGCTTCACCAGCACGTTGGGTTCGGCGGCATACGAGCGGCCGAAGATCGCGCGGGTGTTTGCGTCGATGTAGCCGACCTGGTCCTGGCTGTGGCCCTCACGTCCGAAGTAGGCGCGGTCGCGATCGTCAACGAGCGCGAAGATGCTGCGGCTCACCGACACACGCGGCTCGCGATCGTGTCCGGCCTCTTTCCAAGCCTCGCGATACGCGTCAATCTGTTTGCGCTGCTGCACATGCAGTGGCTCACCACTCTCATCGTCTTTGAGCGTTGAGCTCTGAAGGTTCATTCCCAGTTTCGCTGCCCACTGTGATGTGGCGTTCGAGCTCGAGCCCCACCAGATCCGCTCGCGTAGTCCTTCCGAATATGGCTCGACGCGAAGTAGCCCAGGCGGATTGGGGAACATCGGGCGTGGGTTGGGTTGCGCGAACCCGTCGCCTTTGATCACCTCGAGGAACACCTCGGCATGACGACGGGCCATGTCCTGGTGCGTCTCGCCCTCAGCGGGCGCGTATCCGAAGTACCGCCAGCCGTCGATCACCTGCTCGGGTGATCCGCGGCTGATGCCCAGTTGCAGACGACCGCCCGCGATGACGTCCGCCGCTCCGGCGTCTTCGGCCATGTAGAGCGGGTTCTCGTAGCGCATGTCGATGACGGCGGTGCCGATCTCGATCTTCTTGGTGCGTGCGCCGACGGCAGCGAGGAGCGGGAAAGGCGAGCCAAGTTGGCGAGCGAAGTGATGGACGCGGTAGTAAGCGCCGTCAGCGCCCAACTCCTCGGCGGCGACGGCCAGCTCGATCGACTGGAGTAGTGAGTCAGCCGCCGTGCGAACCTGCGAGTGGGGTGATGGCGTCCAATGGCCGAATGATAGGAACCCAATTTTTTTCACACTCCTATTGTCCTGCATCAGCATCGCGCGCCGGATTTCCTGATACCCGTTGTGGGGAAGACGCTGACCACCGCGCCGGTGTATCTTGCGTCTGCCTGTTTTCGTAAAGGAGGTCTCGTGCGTCTGGTTCGGGTTGTAATTGCGGTCTCGCTGATAGTCATCGGCAGTGCGTCCCGAGCTGACGCGCAAGGCGTCGAGCCTGGGCGACGTGTGTTCGCCGGCCGCTGCGCTGCGTGTCACGGAACCGAAGGTGGTGGTGGCGAGCTCGGTCCGTCGATCGTC
>JBKPRH010000215.1:0-4944 GCA_046765795.1 Acidobacteriota bacterium
GGGTAGGTGCGTCCTTGAGACCGATTCGGAGGAGCAACATGGAAAGAGGCCCTGCCCGCGAAGCAGCAGCTGCTGGTCAGTCCGCGCAGACCAGCGCCACGACGCCGGCCGACCCCTCGACCCGCACCCGGAAGGGTGCCGAGCAGAGGAATACGGAGTCGCCTGGTCTGGAATTCCCGCGCTTTTTCACGCTTCCTGGCGTCGATCCGTTCGACGAGGTCGAGTGGGAGATTCGCGCGGCGGTGATCGGCAACGAGAAGGGCAAGGTCGTTTTCGAACAGAGTGACGTCGAGATCCCGAAGTTCTGGTCGCAGCAGGCGACCAACATCGTGGTCTCCAAGTATTTCCGCGGCCAGCTCGGCACGGCGGAGCGTGAGCGCAGCGTCAAGCAGTTGATCGGCCGTGTCGTGGACACGATCACCGGCTGGGCCAGGGCGCAAAAGTACTTCGCCAGTGAAGACGCGCTGATGTCGTTCAGCCACGAGCTCAAGCACCTGCTCGTGTATCAGAAGGCCGCGTTCAATAGCCCCGTCTGGTTCAACTGCGGCTTCGAGGCGGCGCCGCAGTGCTCGGCCTGCTTCATCAACTCGGTGAAGGACACGATGGACTCGATCCTGACGTTGGCCAGGACCGAGGGCATGCTCTTCAAGTTTGGCTCCGGCACTGGCAGCAACCTCTCGGCGATCCGCTCGTCGAAGGAACTGCTTGCTGGAGGCGGCACCGCGTCAGGGCCCGTCTCGTTCATGAAGGGTTACGACGCGTTTGCCGGCGTGATCAAGTCGGGTGGCAAGACGCGGCGCGCGGCGAAGATGGTGATCCTCAACGCCGAGCATCCCGACATCATGGAGTTCATCAACTGCAAAGTGGAGGAGGAGAAGAAAGCCTGGGCGCTTATCGACGCCGGCTACGACGGCTCCTTCACGGGCACGGCGTATACGTCTGTCTTCTTCCAGAACTCCAATAACAGCGTCCGCGTGACCGACGACTTCATGCGCGCGGTCCTCGACGATGGCGACTGGACGACGAAGCGGGTGACCGACGGCGGACCGGCGGAGACCTATAAGGCGCGCGAGCTGATGCGCGGTATTGCCGAAGGCACCTGGGTCTGCGGTGATCCGGGCATGCAGTTCGATACCACTGTCAACGAGTGGCACACCTGCCCGAGCACCGATCGCATCAACGCGAGCAATCCGTGTTCGGAATACATGTTCCTGGACGACTCGGCGTGCAATCTGGCGTCGATCAACCTGATGAAGTTCGTCAAGGACGATGGTGAGCTCGACGTGGCCGGATTCAAGGCGGCATGCCGCACGCTGATCACGGCGCAGGAGATCATCGTCCCGAATTCGAGCTATCCGACGAAGGCGATCGAGAAGAACTCGCACGAGTACCGTCCGCTTGGCCTTGGCTACGCCAACCTCGGCGCGCTGCTGATGTCGCGTGGCCTGCCGTACGACAGCGATGAGGGTCGTGCGTATGCCGCGGCGATCACCGCGGTCATGACCGGCGAGGCCTACGCGCAGTCCGCGCGCGTCGCTCGTGATCATGGCGGTCCGTTTGGCGGCTTCGAGAAGAACCGCGAACCGTTTATGCGCGTGATGCGGAAGCATCGCGACTCGGTCAGTGAGATCAACGCAAAGTTCGTCCCCGTGGACCTCTATGCCGGCGCCAAGCAGGCGTGGGATGAGGCGGTCGAACTGGGCGAGGACTTCGGCTATCGCAACGCGCAGGCGACCGTGCTCGCGCCGACCGGCACGATCGGCTTCATGATGGACTGCGACACGACTGGTGTTGAACCCGATATCGCGCTGGTCAAGTACAAGAAACTGGTTGGTGGCGGGTTGATGAAGATCGTCAACACCACCGTGCCGATGGCGCTGAGCAAGTTGGGCTACACGGCTCCAGAGATCGAAGCGATCGTCCACCACATCGACGAGCAGGAAACCATCGAGGGTGCGCCGTTCCTGAAGGACGAGCATCTGCCGGTGTTCGACTGCGCGTTCAAGGCCGCCAACGGCGAGCGCTCGATCCACTACATGGGCCACATCCGGATGATGGGCGCGACGCAGCCGTTCATCTCAGGTGCGATCAGCAAGACCGTCAATGTGCCGCGCGAAGCGACCGTCGAGGACATCGAGCGCGCGTACGTCGAGTCATGGCGTCTGGGCGCCAAGGCGATCTCGATCTATCGTGATGGCAGCAAGCGGACGCAGCCGCTCAACACGTCGAAGGCACAGGTCGCCGACACGAGAAACATCGGGCAGCCTGAGGTGCGTGAAGTGGTGAAAGAAGTCGTCAAGATCGTCGAGCGCCCGCAGCGGCGCAAGCTGCCCGACGAGCGCAACGCGATCACGCACAAGTTCGACATCGCTGGCCACGAGGGCTACATCACCGTCGGCTTGTTCGACGACGGTACGCCGGGAGAGATCTTCCTGACAATGGCGAAGGAAGGCTCGACGATCTCGGGCTTCGCCGACGCGTTCGCGCAGGCGATCTCCTACTCACTGCAGTACGGCGTGCCGCTGCAGGTGCTGGTCGACAAGTTCAGCCACGCGCGGTTCGAGCCGTCGGGAATGACCAAGAACCCCGAGGTCCGTTTCGCGAAGTCGATCGTCGACTACATCTTCCGGTGGATGGCGACGAAGTTCCTCTCGCCCGAAGCGCAGTATCGCGCCGGTGTGAACATGCGCGAGGAACCCGATACCGCGGACGACGCGCCAGAGCCGGCCGCGGCTCCTGTAGTGTCCGGCTTCAGCCGGACCGACACGCCGGCCGCGACGCAGCCTGCGGAGCCGAAGAAGAAGACGTCCGAGTTCGCGGCGATGCGCAATCAGGAAGACGCGCCGCCGTGCAGCACGTGCGGTTCGATCATGATTCGCAGCGGTAGCTGCTACAAATGTGCAAATTGTGGGACGACGAGTGGGTGCGCATGATGAGGACACTGATCATCTGGGGCGAGTAGGGGCGCCCGCGTCGCGCGGTAGGGTAAAGTAAATAGGCTTCGGGCACGAAGGGGGCCGATTCTTTGCCGAGGCTCTTTGGAGCGAAGGCAGCGGGTCGGCCCTTTTTGTGTACGATCCCTCCGCTCATGAAACGACGGTCGTTCCTGCGGATCTCAGGTGCCGCGCTCGCCGCGATTGGCGCGACGGTTCGAAAGGCACACGCGCAAGCCGGCGAGTCGTTCGATGTCACCGAGAAGAGCATCACGCAACTGCAGTCGGCAATGGCCTCCGGGCAGGTCACGTCCGAGCAACTGGTCTCGCGCTACGTCGCCCGCATCAAGGCCTACGATCAGGCCGGCCCGCGCCTGAACGCCGTCATCCTCATCAACCCGCGCGCGGCGTCTGACGCCCGCGAACTGGATCGCGAGCGCCGCGAACGCGGCCCGCGCGGTCCACTTCACGGCATCCCGGTCCTGTTGAAAGACAATTTCGACACCGCCGACATGCCGACCACCGGCGGCTCGCTTGCGCTCGTCGGCGTCGTGCCCTCGCAGGACGCGTATCAGGTGCGGATGCTGCGGCGCGCCGGAGCGGTGCTGCTCGGCAAAGTGAACCTGCACGAACTCGCGCTCGGGCTGACGACGGTCAGTTCATATGGCGGTCAGACGCTCGACCCATACGACCGTTCACGAGCGCCTGGCGGATCGAGCGGCGGTTCCGGGGTCGCGGCTTCGGCCTGCTTCGCCGCGTTCACCATGGGCACCGACACGAGCGGCTCGATTCGCATCCCAAGCTCTCACAACTCCATCGTTGGTCTTCGTCCGTCACTCGGTGTGTCGAGCCGCGCTGGCATCATTCCGTTCGGGCATACCCAGGACACCGGCGGCCCGATGGCGCGAACGGTCGAGGACATTGCACTCATCCTCGATGCGACCGTTGGCTACGACGCCGCGGATCCATCAACCGCAGCAAGCAGTGGACGCATACCGCGCACGTATGTGTCGTCGCTCGAGGCCGGAGCGTTGAAGAGCGCGCGCATCGGTGTGCTCACCGAGTTCTTCGGTAACGCACCTGAGGACGGAGAGGTGGCCGCGGTCGTTCGTCGCGCGATCGAGGAGATGAAGGCACAAGGCGCCACGGCGGTCGATGTCGAGGTCCCCGATCTCGCGAAGCTGGTCGCGGCAGCGAACCTGCTCACGCAGGAGCTGAAGTTTTATCTCGGGGACTATCTCAAGAACGCGGGCGGTTATGCATCGTCAGTAGACGATCTGCTCGAGTCGGGACTTCACTCCTCGTCACTCCAAGGCATTCTCGACATCGCCAGTGCCATTCCCAACGACTACCTCTCGAGCGAGGACTACAAAGCCAGGCTCGCAGCGCGCGAGACGCTCGGCAGCGCCTTGACGAGGGTGATGGATGCCAATCGCCTCGACGTGATTGTGTATCCGACGATTCGCCGTATCGCGCCGGTCGTCGGTGGCGCGCAGGCGGGCAGCAACGCGGCGCTCTCTGCCAACACCGGATTCCCGGCGATCTCCGTTCCGGCTGGTTTCACGCCCGGCGGATTTCCGGTCGGCGTTGAACTGATCGGCCGTTCATTCGCCGAGCCGACACTACTTGCGTTGGCGTTCGACTACGAGCAAGCCACGCATCATCGACGCCCGCCTGTATTGGACGAGGCAACTCCGGCATCGTCTTCGTCGCGCGAAGGGGAGTCCACCTTGCTGCGGGTGGACGTCACCGCAACGGGTGCGCGGTCATCGCCTCCGTCGAAAGTGGGATTTCAAGCGGCGGCGCGATTCACCTTCAACGATCAGACACGCGAACTGACATACGAGATTCGGATCTCCGGTACGGCGTCCGACGTGGGCGGCGTCTATCTGCATCGCCGGGCGAATCGACAAAATGGCGGCGTTGCGTATGTGCTGGCCAAGTCGTCCACGCCGCGCCTCACCGGATCGGTCACACTCACTGCCGCCGAAGCCACGGACCTCAAAGCCGG
>JBKPRH010000216.1:0-5728 GCA_046765795.1 Acidobacteriota bacterium
ATCAATCCTGCCTGCTGGTTCGCGTTCTTCGAAAGCTACATTCGCGACATCACGCACGTGCGCCCGCTGCATCCCGACACGCTGAAGTTCCTGCTGATTGCGAGCGGCTTCCAGCAGATCGAGATCCGCTACCGCGCACCGTACCCCGAGCACGAGAAGCTGCAGCCGCTTCAGGCGTCCGCGGCGCTCGGCGACTCAGTGGACACGCTCAACGCGAACGTCGAGAAGATCAACCGGCTCCTGTTTACCTATCTTGATTACGCGGCGATAGGCAGAAGAGCCTGACCGATCGCGCCTTGCTGCCGGTGCAAGGGAACTTACGCACGTCGGTGCGAGCCTACTATCGCCTGTCGGTGCAAGGCGACTTCGCTGTCGGTGCGAAGGGGCGTACGCTTGTCGGTGCGAGGAGACTTCCGCTTGTCGGTGCGAGCCCACTATCGCCCGTCGGTGCAAGACGACTTCGCTGTCGGTGCGAAGGGACTTACGCTTGTCGGTGCGAGCCACTGTCGCTTGTCAGTGCAAAGCGGCTTACGCCTGTCGGTGCTAGCGCCCTCACGCGTGTCGGTGCAAGGGACTCACGCTTGTCGGTGCGAAGGGACTTACTGTTATTGATGCAACAGACCTGACGATTGTCGGTGCAACCCGCTGACGTTTGTCGGTGCGACACTGACCTTCAATCAGTGTCTGGCCTTCGCGCATAAAATAAGACCCACCGATGGACGCCGCTGACGCTTCGGTCCGACTCGCGGCGTTTCGGTTCCTCGAAGAACAGGTGCGGCTTCGTCCAGAAGACGGTGCCATCCCTCGTAAGCTACTCGAGCAAGGATTCCTTTATGAAGGACAACGTGTGCCGCTGCTCGGCCCACAGGGAATCTTCAAGCCTCGCCTTCTTCGGGAGATCCCACTCACCATCACCACCGTTCCTCAAGTCGAAGGAGAACAGCGACCTTACGATGACGCGGTAGGGCCGGATGGCCTCTTGCGATATCGGTATCGTGGAACGAATCCCAACCATCATGAAAACGTAGGACTGCGCCTCGCGATGTCGAAACGGGTACCGCTGATCTATTTCCACGGCGTGGTTCCTGGCCTTTATCTCGCCGAATGGCCGGTGTACATAGTTGGTGACGACCCCGGACAACTCACCTTCACTGTCAGCGTTGAGGAGCGTCGTTTTGCAGCGTTAGGCACATCTCCACCGGAATCAGAAGAAACGGACATACGGCGTCGTTATGTGACACGTCTGTTTCGACAGCGTCTGCATCAGCGGGAGTTCCGTGAACGGGTTGTCCGCGCGTACCGGCATCACTGCTCTATTTGTCGACTCAAGCGTAATGAACTCCTCGAAGCAGCCCACATCATGCCTGACGCCGATCCACTCGGGGTTCCAATCGTTCCAAACGGACTCGCACTCTGCCATCTGCATCACGCTGCCTTCGACACACATCTAATCGGTATTCGACCGGATTACGTCGTGGAAGTTCGGAAGGATGTCCTCGATGACAAGGATGGCCCGATGCTCATTCACGGGCTCCAAGGCTTTCACCAAACCTCATTGTTTGTGCCGACTCGTGCGTCGTCCCGACCAGATCGGAATCTCCTCGAGCAACGCTACGAGCGTTTTCGACAATCAGCGTAGGAGGTGCGTCGCTCGCGTCCCCGCGTACCGACACGCGGCAGTGGCCCCCGCACCGACACGCGACAGTCCCCATTGCACCGACAGGCGGCAGTGCCCCTAGCACCGACGCGCGATAGCTCCTTGCACCAACATGCGATAGCTCGATCGCACCGACACGCGATAGCGCCTCGCACCGACCCGCGACAGTCCGCTTGCACCGACACGCGTCAGAACGATTGCACCGACAATCGGTGCCCTCGCACCGACATGCGATAGCGCCTCGCACCGACGAACGTCAGTTCGTTCGCACCGACCAACGATAGTCCGTCTAGCACCAACAGACGTGAGAACCCTTGCACCGACTAATCAGTTCCTGTCTTCCAATCCTTGTCGTCGAAGACTGGCTGATCCTTCTTCTCGAACACGTAATCGCCCATCACCAGGAAGTCCATCTCGGTGCGCATGAAGCAGCGATACGCCTCGTCCGGTGTGCAGACGATCGGCTCGCCGCGGACGTTGAAGCTCGTGTTGACGAGCACGGCGCAACCGGTGAGCCGCTTGAAGGCGTCGATGAGCGTCCAGTAGCGCGGATTCGTCGCGCGGCTGACGGTCTGAATCCGCGCTGAATAGTCGAGGTGGGTGATCGCGGGCAGGTCGGAGCGAACGGCGTAGAGCCGATCGTACATCGGCCGGTCGGCGTAGTCGGGCGGCAGCGGCTGCTGGCGATCCTTGCGCACCGGCGTGACGAGCAGCATGTAAGGCGACTGGCGATCGAGCTCGAAGTACATGGCGACGTCTTCCTCGAGCACTGATGGCGCGAACGGCCGGAAGCCTTCGCGGAACTTGATCTTCAGGTTCAGCCGCTTCTGCATCTCCGGATTGCGCGGGTCGCCGATGATGCTGCGGTTGCCGAGCGCGCGCGGACCGAACTCCATGCGGCCCTGGAACCAGCCGCCCACCTCACCCGCGTCGAGCCGCGACGCCACGTCGTAGGCCAGCGCCGCAAAGTTGTCATGGTGCTGGGCGTGTGCATGGTAGCGATCGATCGTCTGCTCAATCTGCTTCGATGAGAACTCGGGTCCGAGATACGAGCCCGACATCGCATCGCAGCCGGCATGCCGCACCGAGCGCGGCTGCCCCTGGTGGATATGCCACACCGCATATGCCGCGCCGACCGCGCCGCCCGCGTCGCCGGCCGCGGGCTGAATCCAGATGTCGTCGAACATCCCGCTCTCGAGAATCTTCCCGTTGGCCACACAATTCAGCGCGACACCGCCCGCCATCGTCAGACGTCGGCTGCCGCTCAAGTCGCGAGCGGTGCGCGCGAGGCGGAGAACAATTTCCTCCGTCACTTCCTGCGCCGCCAACGCCAAATCCATGTGCGCCTGCGTCAACTCCGTCTCGGGCTGACGCCGCGGCATGCCGAACAGCTGCTCCCACTTCGCCTCGTTCACCATCCGCAGGCCGGTGGCGAAGTCGAAGTACGGCATGTTGAGCAGCATCGAGCCGTCTTTCCGAATGTCCACCAGTTCCGAGGTGATCCGCGCGACGAAGTCTTTCGTGCGACCTGCGGCGGCGTTGCCGTACGGAGCGAGTCCCATCAGCTTGTATTCACCGCTGTTCACCGTGAACCCGAGGAAATAGGTGAACGCCGAATACAGCAGACCGACTGAATGCGGGAACTGCAGCTCGCTCAGGATCTCGATGTCCTTCCCGCGTCCGCGCCCGATGGTCGTCGTCGCCCATTCGCCGACACCGTCGATGGTGAGAATCGCCGACTCCTCGAACGGTGATGGATAGAAGGCACTCGCCGCGTGCGAGAGGTGATGCTCCGGATAGAGGACGCGATGGCGCGCGTCGCCAAGCTCGCGCAGGTGTTCTGCGAGCAGCCGGCGCATGAAGAGCTTCTCTTTGATCCACACCGGCATCGCCGTAGCGAAGCTGCGCAGGCCTGTCGGCGCGAAGGCGTGATACGTCTCGAGCAGCCGCTCGAACTTCAGGAATGGCTTGTCGTAGAAGGCGACCGCGGACAGCTCGTCGAACGGGATGCCCGCTTCGTCCAGGACGAAACGGCACGCGTGAATCGGGAACGACGCATCGTGGCGCCGGCGCGTGAAGCGCTCTTCCTGCGCGGCGGCGACGAGCTGACCATCGACGAGCAGTGCCGCGGCACTATCGTGATAGTAGGCGGAGATGCCGAGAATCGCCGTTCTCATGCATCAGAACAGCGTGTAGATGAACGGAGCGATGGCGGTCCCGCCGGTGAGCACCATGACGGTGCCGAACACGAGCAGCACCAGGATCGCGGGCAGCAGCCACAGCTTCTTCCGCTGATTCAAAAACCCCCAGAGGTCTTTCAGAAAATCCACGTTAGTAGGGCTTCTCCAGATCGCCGGCGGTGAACGTGTGGTTTCGCACGACCATCACCGACTCGTTGCCCGCCCGAAACGCGCGCAGGCGCAACGAGTCCTTTCCCAGCACGCGTCGAATCAGGCCGATCGGCGTCACAACCACCGCAAACACGACAAACATCAGCACGCGCGACGCAACCGCGCCGAGCAGGTGCGCTAGGCCAAACCAGAGAACCGCGACCGGCCGAAACACCTGCGGCACGATCATGTTCACGATATGGACGATGAAGGCGGCGATCAGCAGCTCGCTGCGGCCCCATTTGAGCAGGGCGAGCAGAAGCAGGAGCACCATCGCCATGCCCGTATCTCGGCTCTGATCGCGAGTGATCGTCACGTCTCGCATGACACTATCATGGACGCCGATGCTGCGCCGGACCCTGGGGGTCATCCTCGTCAATGTGATCGTGTTTTGCGTGCTGGCCGAACTGCTGGCACTGTTCCTCTTCTACAACGACACCGGGCGGCTCTTCTACACATACCAGAAGCCCTACGAGCCGATCGCCGAAACGAAGCAAGGCCGGCTCACCGGCGACGGCCTGCATCCCTACTTCGGCCCGACGCATCGGCAAGGCTACCCGTTCGACATCCCCGAGGCGCTGCGCGAGAACGCCTCGTCTCCGGCGCGAGTGCCGACGAACAACTTCGGCTTCGCCTCGACGCACAACTATCCCTTCGTGAAGACATCGCCGAATCAGTTCGTCATCGGCATGTTCGGCGGATCGGTCGGCGCCTGGTTCTGCCAGGTCGGCGCACATCGGATGGTCGAGGATCTCAAGGCGAACGCATTCTTCAAGACGCGAGAGATCGTCCCGTTGTGTCTGAGTCACGAAGGCTACAAGCAGCCGCAGCAGCTGCTCGTGCTCTCGTATTTCTTGTCGATTGGACAGGCGTTCGATCTCGTGCTCAATATCGACGGCTTCAACGAGGTCACGCTCTCGAGCTTCAACAATCAGCGCGGCCTCGACATTTCGATGCCAAGCGCGATGCACCTCGACCCGCTGGTGAATCTCGTCAATCAGGCGACGTTGACGCCGGAGAAACTGCAATCACTCGCGGCAATCAGCCAATACAAGGAACGGATCAACTACCTGGTGGAACGCCTGCAGCAAAACCGGTTCGCGGCGATCAACTTCGTCCTCGAGCGGCTGCATCGCAGCGCCACGGCGAGCTATCAAGCCGAGGTCGCGCGCTTCGCGGCGCTGCCGTCGAATCCGTCGGATGCTTCCTTGATTCTGGCCACGCCGAGCGTCACGCAGCGTGACGAGAGCCGAGCGCTGGCCGACGCGGCGAAGAGTTGGTCCGAAGGCTCAGTGCTCATGCACACGATGCTCGCGGCACGAGGCGTGCCGTACGTTCACGTCCTGCAACCGAATCAGTACTTCACACATCGCTCGTTCAGCCAGGAGGAGGCCAAGGTCGCGCGCTCTGACGCGTCGCCGTTCAAGACCGGCGCCGAGAAAGGCTATCCCCTGCTGGTGAGTGAGTCGGAGGGCCTGAAGTCACGAGTCAACTTCCTGAACGCGACGAGCATCTTCGACCGCGAATCGTCGGCCGTCTACATGGATGATTGCTGCCACTACACTCTGCGCGGCAACCAACTGCTCGCTGACGCGATCGCGCGGCAGATTCTTACGTCGAAAGGACCGTGGCAGTAGTAGGCGAACGTCGCCGCAGCATCGCCACGATGAACCACAACGCG
>JBKPRH010000217.1:0-3033 GCA_046765795.1 Acidobacteriota bacterium
ACTGTGAGATCACGGATATCGGCCCTGCTCGTCGCGATCGGGATCACGCTCGCCGTTCCGGCGCTGCTCGCGCATCACTCCGCCGCCATGTTCGACGATGCGAAGGTGCTCGAGTTGACGGGCGTCGTGAAAGAGATGCAGTGGGCGAACCCCCACATCTGGATTCAGGTCATCGTCGATGACAACGGCACCAAGAAGGAATGGAGTCTCGAAGGCGGGAGCCCGAACACGCTGTCGCGACGCGGATGGCGGAGCACGTCGTTCACGCCGGGTGACAAGGTGACGGTGCGTCTCAATCCGATGAAGGACGGCACGGCCGCCGGTCTTTTCATCGGCGCGAAGTTCGCCGCCGACGGCCACACGATCGGCCGCTGGGACTAGTCTCCGCCTGCCGTTACCGATCAGCCGAGCACACCCTTCATCGCCGCGCCGAGGATTTCAGCGATGCGAGCGAGCGAGTCGTCAGGGGTCACGAACGGCGGAGCAAGTACAAACGTGTCGCCGCGAACGCGGCTGAACAGTCCGCTCGCGATTGCTTCGGCGTGAATGCGCGCGCCGACCTGCTGTTCCGGCGCAAACGGCGTCTTCGTCGCGCGGTCTTTGACGAAGTCCACGGCGCACATCAGCCCCTTGCCACGAATCTCGCCGACGTGCGGATGATCGCCGAGGTGTGAGCGCAGCGCATCGAGCAGTAGTGCGCCTTTCCGCGCGGCTTCGGCGACGAGATTCTCTTCGTCGATGATCTGCAGCGTCCGCAACGCGACCGCGCAGCCGGTTGGATGCGCAGTGTAGGTGAAGGCGTGCATCCATGGTCCTGGCGCCTCGTCTAATGCGCGTGCGATCTCGTCACTCACACCAACGCCACCGAACGGGAAATAGCCCGACGTGATCGCCTTCGCGAATTGCATGATGTCGGGCGCCACGCCCCAGTGCTCGAGGCCGAACCACTGCCCTGTTCTCCCAAAGCCGGTAATCACTTCATCCGCTGCGAACAACACATCGTGGCGATCGCAGATCTCGCGGATGCGCGGAAAGTAATCGTCGGGCGGAACGATGACGCCGCCGACGCCGATCACGGGTTCGGCGAGAAACATCGCCACCGTGTCAGCGCCCTCGCGGACGATGGCCTCCTCGAGCGCGCTGGGCGACAACGGCGCAACGTGAATGAAGCCCGGGACTCGAGGTTCGAACAGCGGCCAGTAGCCGGCAATCCCCGTTGCGCTCATCGCGGCGAGCGTCGTGCCGTGATATCCGAGCTCGCGGGAGATGACCTTGGTCTTGCCCGGCCGTCCGCGCAGCTTCCAGTACGAGCGCGCGACCTTGATCGCGGACTCGTTCGCCTCGGCACCGCCGGAGGTAAAAAAGAAGCGGTTAATGTTCGGATACGTCAGTTGCCCAAGCCGCTCGGCCAGCTCGATCGCCCGCGGGTTCGAGCTGCCGGCATAGCCAGACGCGTAGCCGAGCGTCTCCATCTGCTCGCGTGCGGCTTCGGCAAGCTCGCGCCGGCCGTGACCGAGGACGACATTCCAGAGCCCAGCCAGGCCGTCGATGTATTCCTTGCCGTCGGCGTCCACCAGCATCGCGCCGTGGCCACGCACCCACACGCGACCGGCCCGTTGCACGGCCGGATCGTGCTGCGGATGAATCAGTGACGCGAGATCACGGGACAGCAAGTCGGACATAACGTGTTCGATTTTATCCACGCGTGCACGCTTCTTCGATCATCGCGCCGCTCCCCCTTGAAAGTCGCCCCGCAACAGCGCATCATGACGACCGCTCATCCCAATGCAGGCAGCTTGAACACGCGCCGATACGTGTTCGACAGCAGTATTCCGCGCTCGGTCCCGGTTACGACATCAAATTCAGGCGGGAGTGTGCAATGACGACCAGAAAGAATCTGTGGAGAAGCGCGCTCGGTCTCGTGCTCGCGGCGATCGCCGTGGCGTTCATTGGACAAACGCCAGCGCTCGAAGCGCAGGGCCGGTCCGACCTCGAAAACCGGCATCAGAGGTTGCTCCCGTTGTTCGAGACACCAGGCGTCGTCTTCACTGACGGCGACGAGACGCGCGATCGCCTGGTCGTCGGCGTGCTCAATCGCGGCGTCGCCGGACAGGTCCGCGGCAGGCTTCGCGCGCTGGGCGTGGACGCTGACTCGGTCGATATCGTCGAGACCGAGCCAATCGTCGCGCTCGCCTCGTTGCGCGACAGGTCCACGTCGATCGTCGGTGGTCTGCAGATCCGGTTCTCACAGTACCTATGCAGCCTGGGCTTCCCCGCCTTGTTGGGAAGCACCGCTGGCTTCGTGACCGCCTCTCACTGCAGCGACAACCAAGGGGCCGTGGATGGCACCACGTATTACCAGCCGCTGGACCAAGTCGGCAGCGACATCATCGGAACGGAGATCGCAGACCCCGCTTATGTGCGCGGCGGTGGCGTAGGCTGCCCGAAGAGCCGCCGCTGCCGGCGGTCGGACGCCAACTTCAGCCAATCGTCAAATCAGCGATCGATGATGGTCGGCAGGATCGCGCGAACGACCGGGCTCGGCTCTCTGGAGATCAATTCCAGTAATTCGACCTTCACCATCACTGGGGAGATCGAGTCTGCGAACGTCACAAAAGGCCTGGCGGCCAACAAGGTGGGACGGACGACTGGCTGGACTCGCGGCACCGTCAGCAATACGTGCGTGAATACAAGCGTGTCGGGTTCGACGATCCTGCTGCTATGCCAAACGTTCGTGACCAGCACCGGCGTGATCGTCCAGGGCGGCGACAGCGGTTCACCCGTCTTCACTGACGAGAGCGGCGGCAGCGTGAAGCTTCTTGGCGGCCTCTGGGGCGGTAATCAGTCGGGCACGCAATTCGTGTACAGCCCGATTGACAACATCAGGGCCGAACTCGGCGCGCTGCTTTCGACGCACTGAGCCGATCAAACGAGGGGCGGGTCTGAAGACCCGCCTCTACGGATCGCCTAACGATTCGCAGTCTCAGCCGGCAGAACGAACACGAATCGCTGACCGTCGCGGCTGATGTACCT
>JBKPRH010000218.1:0-32784 GCA_046765795.1 Acidobacteriota bacterium
GACAAGCGGAACACCAAGATCCTGGGCATCAGCGTGGATGGTGTCAGCAATCACCAGAAATGGTCGAAGGACATCGAGTCGTCACAGGGACATGCCGTCAACTATCCGCTGATCGGCGATCCGCAGCTGAAGGTCGTCAAGACCTACGACATGCTTCCGGCCAATGCCGGCGACACCAGCGAGGGACGCACGGCGGCAGACAATGCGACGGCGCGTTCGGTCTTCATCATCGGCCCGGACAAGAAGATCAAGGCGATGCTGACGTATCCGATGAGCACGGGCCGCAACTTCGACGAAATCCTGCGGCTGCTGGACTCATGCCGGTTGACCGCGTCGAAGAAAGTGGCGACGCCGGTGAACTGGAAGCTGGGTGAGGACGTGATCATCCTGCCGGCGGTGTCGGACGAGGACGCGAAGAAGACGTACCCAGATGGATGGAAGACGCCGCTTCCGTACATTCGCATCGTGCCTCAACCGCGTTGAGATTGAGTCTCGGATTCTTTCTCAAGCTTCGCGTTCTCCAACGTTGCTGGTAGCGTTCGGCCGTGGTCTCACGGCGAACGCTGCCCCTTCTCGTGTGTGTGCTGATCTCCGCGCTCAGCGCACACGCCCCACCAACCCTCGCGGCACAGGCATCCTCATCGTCTGAGGGGGCGCTGCCTGCGAACGCAACCGGCGAGCAGATCTTCGTCGCCGCGTGTGCGACGTGCCACGGGATGGATGGCAAGGGCTCGCCATCAGCAGTTGTCGGTTTCGATCTCCCGCTTCCCAACGGTCACACCTTTCCCGATTTCACCGACTGCGCGACCAACACCGTCGAGCCGCTGGGCGACTGGATGGCCGTGGCGCATCGTGGCGGTCCGGTGCGCGCGCTTGATCGGCGCATGCCCGCATTCGGCGACGCACTCTCGGACGAGCAGATCGAGCGCGCGGTCAAATATCTCTGGACGTTTTGCGAGGATCCCGCCTGGCCGCGCGGTGACCTGAACCTCCCGCGGGCCTTCTTCACCGAGAAAGCCTTTCCTGAAAATGAAACCGTCTGGACCACTGGCGTGACCACGTCTGGCGCGAAAGGCGTGACGAATCAGATCGTCTACGAGCACCGCATCAGCTCGCGCTCGCAGTACGAGATCACGGTGCCGTTCGGAGCGCAGCAGGCCGAACCTGGCGGTGCATGGAACCGTGGCCTTGGCGACGTCGAGTTCGCACTCCGCCGCACGCTCTACGCCAGCCTGGACCGCGGCAGCATCTTCGCGGCCGGTGGCGCGGTCACGTTACCGACGGGCAAGGAGGAACTCGGCCTCGGCAACGGCTTCACGATCGTCGAGCCGTTTGCGATGTGGGGGCAGATGCTCGGTCCGAGCGCCTTCGTGCAGACGCACATCGGGTACGAGATCGTCTCAGATCGCACGCGCGGTCAGAACGAGGGTTTCGTGCGCACTGCGTTCGGCTACACCGTCGCGCAGGATCGTGGATTCGGTCGGGCGTGGACGCCGATGCTCGAAGTGCTCGCCGCCAAGCCTGAGCGTGGCGTCACCGAATGGGATCTCGTTCCGCAAATGCAGGTGTCGATGAGCAAGCTGCAGCACATCTTGTTCAGCGTGGGCGTCCGAGTGCCCGTGAATGAGCGTGAGGAGCGCAAGCCACAGATGCTGGCCTACTTCTTATGGGACTGGTTCGACGGCGGACTCTTCGAGTTCTGGAAATGAAGCTGAGACTCGCGCTGACACTCTGGCTCGTGTCGATTGTGTTGGTGAGCGCCAAGGAACTGCCCACCAGAACCGGCACGCCGAAGGCGAAACCGGACCTGTCACTGTTCTCGCATTCCGAGAACTGCATGGCCTGCCATAACAATCTGATCGCGCCGTCAGGCGAGGACGTCTCGATCGGTGCGACGTGGCGCTCGACGATGATGGCCAACTCGGCACGCGATCCGTACTGGCAGGCAGGAGTACGGCGCGAGACCATCGACCACCCCACACACTCCGCCGCGATCCAGGACGAGTGTGCCGGCTGTCACATGCCGATGGCGACGCGCATCGCCCGTGCCGCGGATGGCAGGGGAGAAGTGTTTGCGCATCTGCCACTGAATGCCCGCCCGGCTCACGACTTGCGCCGCCTCGCCGCCGATGGCGTCTCCTGTTCCGTGTGTCATCAGATCTCAAGCGAACATCTCGGCACGCGCGAAAGCTTCAACGGTGAGTTCGTGATCAAGCCAACCCCCGCATCCGGCGTGCGGCCGATCTTTGGCCCGTATCGTGTGGATACAGGACGCAAGACGATCATGCGCTCGGTGAGTGGGTTCGCACAGGAGGAAGCGCCGCATATCAAGCAGTCGGAGCTGTGCGCGACATGCCACACGCTCATCACCACCGCCTTCGGACCGAATGGCCAGGTCGTGGGATCGCTCCCCGAGCAAATGAATTATCAAGAGTGGCGGCATAGCGATTTCGTGCGTGAAGAGCGGAGCTGTCAGTCGTGTCATATGCCGACAGTTGCCGGGCCAATCCGCGCGGCATCAGTGCTTGGCGATACGCGAGACTCGCTGGCGCGGCACGTCTTTGTCGGCGGCAACGCCTACATGGTCCGCCTGCTCAATCGCTATCGCCATGAGCTCGGCGTCATGGCGCTGCCATCCGAGCTCGAGGCGACGGCGAACGCCACCGTCCGACAGTTACAGCGCGACACCGCGGAGCTGACGGTGTCGCCACCGACGCTCACCGCGGGCACACTCGCGTTCGACGTCGACATTCGGAACCTCACTGGACACAAGCTACCGACGGGATATCCGTCGCGTCGGTTATGGCTGCACGTGACCGTGAAGAACGAGCGGGGCGAGCGTGTGTTCGAGTCGGGTGCGTTCAGCAACGCTGGATCGATCGCCGGCAATGACAGTGATACCGACGCGCGCCGCTTCGAGCCGCACTACGACGAGATCAGCGCTCCCGACCAGGTGCAGATCTACGAGTCGATCCTTGGTGATGTGAACGGCGCAGTGACCACGGGCTTACTGACCGCGACCCAGTACTTGAAGGACAACCGATTGTTGCCGCGCGGGTTCGACAAAACGACCGCGCCAGCGGAGATCGACGTCTTCGGTCAGGCCAAGACCGATGCGGATTTTCTGGGCGGTGGCGATCGCGTGCGCTATCGCGTCGCGATGACGGCGAGCGGACCAGTCACCATCGACGTGGAGTTGCGATACCAGACTATTGCGTATCGATGGGCACAGAATCTGGAACGGTATGATGCGCCGGAGCCGAAGCGATTTGTCTCGTACTACTCGGCGACGGCCGACGGTTCATCGGTCGTCATCGCGGCCGCGCGAGTCGTGTTGCACTAGAACTCAGTGATAAACGCGCTTGAGATTTTCCACCTTGCAGCCGGCAGGCAGTTTCTCCGGACGAAGCGGGGGCGCATCTCCCATGTAACAGCCCGGAATCACGTATACCGCAGGGGATGACGCGACCACCGGCTCGACGACGTAGCCGAAGGACGACCACCGCGGGTAGCGCGAGTAGTAGACCGGAGCCGACGAATAGTAGACCGGAACCGAATAGAAGACGGGCACCAACGTCGGTCGATAGCTGATTCGAGTCAACCTGCTGTCCAAGTAGTCGGGATAAGCGGAGCGTGGCACGACAACAGGTGCGCGCCCCCGTGCGTAGGGAGGCACTGGGTCGATATCTCCGCGCGACATGTATCGCGCAGTGACCGGTGACGGATCGCTCGTGTCCGTCGTGCCGGCGACCGCATACCAGCCAGGGACGGCCTGGCGCGAGAACCTCGGAAGACCATCGTAGCTCTGGCCGTACCCGAAGGCCGTCGACGGCAGTGAATTCGATTGTGCCGCGCTCGACGCAGGCATCAGCCAGACCGCGAGCAACAGCGCCAGCGAGAGCCGTCCCATCACATCTTAATTATCCGAGATCCACCTCAGCTGAACGCTGAGTCTTTCTGCGAAGAAGTGGCGAGCCTCTTCGCAGGACTTCCCACTCTAGCGAACAGAACGGGGTGCTGGAGTCGCCGGGGCGATGACTGGCGGGACCTCACGCACATCTTTCAGATTGCAGCCCGCTGGCAGCTGGTCCGCGCGCGGCCGTGACGTCCCCGCGTAGCAACGCGGAATCACGTAGAACGTCTTCGGCGGTCCGGCTGCGGCGCGAAGCTCGGGACGATCGTCGCTTCTGTTCAACGTGCCCCGATACGACAGGACGTCATTCGCGCGAATCCGCAACTCGACGCTCTGCGAGTCGTATCCATCGGCCCTGAATTCGATCCGATGAGGACCGGAGTCGAGTCTGCCTCCGCCGCTGCGCCGGAAGTCAGAGACGGTACCTGCGTAGAGGCCATCAACGAACACTTGCGCGTTGTCAGGCTGGACCTCGAGACGCAGATAGCCTTCGGACGCGTCCCCTTCGCGCATATACCGCTCGAGGGCCGGCGCCGAGGAATCCGGTTGGCTGATATAGCCGAATGGATCGGTGACGTATCCGCCGCTGTAGCCATATCCTCCGTAGAAGAACCCTTGCGACTGGCTATACCGCGGTGCGTAGGTTCCTCGGCGTGCCTGGAAAACGTCGCGATTGAGCGGCGATGGTGATGCGAACGGGCCGATCGGTGTTGCTAATGGGGGTGCCGGCGGCACGATCGGTCGCGCTGAGTCCCCGCGGTTGGGCACTCGCGGCGGACCCGGACGGACTGTCCCGCCGGAGGAGCCACGTGTTGCACGCGACGCACCTCTCATCGCCCCACCCGATGACGACGTTTGCGCCTGTATGAGAGCGGGCCAAAGACAGGTGCCCGCGATCAACGCCGCCAGGAGTGTTGTGCGCATTGGTGATCTCCCCGATTCTTCGATGCAAGAACCATCCCGAGTAGATACGCGCAATGATGCGTTGCCTTTACTTCAGGATGTCCGCAACTTTGGCCAGTCCAGCTTTGGCGCACCCCTCATCTGTCTCCTGACTCGAGCCTGAGCTGGCCACCCCGCCGATGACCTCGCCCGCGACCTGAATGGGCATGCCGCCACCCAACGCGAGGATGTCCTGCACGTCCCGTTGCGGCAGGAGCGTCGGATCACTGGCAGTACGTTTTTGAAATTCCGAAGTGGGCATCCGGAACATTCGAGCCGTGTAGGCTTTTCGTCGCGCCATCTCGACCATCTGCGCCGAGCCTTGTTCGTCGCGGAGCAGCACGAGCACCTGACCGGCGCGATCCACAACCGCCGCCGCCGTGTGGAACCCTTTCGACTGGCACTCCGCGAGTGTGGCTTCCGCAATCGTCTTGGCCAATCCGAGCGACAGGTTCCGTTGCATGACCAGTCCCTGAGCGACGAGATGAGACGAGAGGCCGAGGGTCACGGCGACTCCCGCGACAAGCATCGTTCGATACAACATGAGCGCCTCCGTCCTTGACGCGCCCCATCACGCCGGGGCGTGGACATCCTATCCAGCTTTCGCTTACTGTCCAGTTCGTTTCTGCAGCCTGCATCGTTTTCTGCCCTGAGAAGGAGTGACCACCATGATCATCTCGGTGATTAACATGTCCGATCGGGAGCTCGAGGATGGTGATTTGCAGGCGGGAATCCGCGCCGTCAATCGGCAGATCACCTACGACTTCGCCCCGTACTGGGGCTTTGGCGCGCAGCTTCGCCTCGAAGGCAAAACGGGTCGCCGTCAGGGTATCGATCAAGCCGATATGAGAGGGGACGCCGTCCTCTACGTTCGAAAGCGCAAAGGCGCCGACGACGATGGGTTTCACGCGACGCACTTCGGTGGCATTCCGTACGGATTCGTCTACCTCGATATCGCCGAGACACTCGATAAGGATTGGACGATCACGCTCTCTCACGAAGCGCTGGAGCTGGTTGGCGATCCGGAACTGAACCTGCTGGTTCGCGGGCCGCATCCGACCAAGGACCATGAGGTCTTCCATTGGTTTGAGATGTGCGACGCGGTCCAGAGCGAGTCCTACGTCATCGACGGTCAGCGAGTGAGCAACTTCGTCCTCCCGCTCTACTTCACGGCCAGTCACGAGCGTGGGAGCCGCAACGACTTTCTGGGCACCGTCACCGACGGCAAGACGCTTCGATCGTTTGGCGTCAATCCCGGCGGCTACATCAACTTCTTCGACCCGAGGCTGGGCCAGGGTGGCGAAGACACGGATTTCGAAGCGCCCGACGACGCCGTCGCCAGGAAACGCCTGGATTTGAAAAACAGTATGGGAGTTGGGCGCGGACATCGCCGTCGGCTGATGGGCGGGGCGGGCGTTTGACAAGGCGCCAGTCCCGACGCAACATTCCCGCACCGTGAGGGAGGACATCCATGATGCAGTCGCGTAGATACGCGTTTGGGGGGCTTCTGCTCGTGATCGCGCTGTGGCCTCTCGTGGGCAGCGGCCAGAACGGCATGAGCAGTGGTCAATGGCGCGCGTATTCCGCCGACGAGGGCAGCACGCGGTATTCATCCCTCGATCAGGTCACGAAAGAGAACGTCAAGAACCTGCAGGTCGCGT
The DNA here is from genome assembly GCA_046765795.1 of Acidobacteriota bacterium. Lineage (GTDB taxonomy): Bacteria > Acidobacteriota > Vicinamibacteria > Vicinamibacterales > UBA2999 > Gp6-AA40. The sequence goes on from JBKPRH010000218.1 coordinate 6,517, forward strand.
GGACCTGGAAGTTCGATAACTTCGGCACGCCGGCCGAGACGGTCACCACCGAGACGACACCATTGATGGTGAACGGCGTTCTCTACTTCACCGCCGGACAGCGGAGGAACGTCGTCGCTGCGGATGCGGGCACCGGTGAGACGCTGTGGACATGGCGACCCAATGAAGGCGAGCGCTTCGATCGTGCGCCGCGCAAAGTGCATCGCGGCGTGGCGTACTGGACCGACGGCCGCGGCGATGAGCGCATCGTGCTGGTCACTCCGGGTTTCAACCTCGTCGCGCTCAACGCGAAGACCGGCCAGCCAATCGCTGGCTTCGGCCAGACCGGCACCGTCGATCTGTTCAAACAGCTCGATCTCGATGTGCCGCTCGATCCGACCGGTCGCATCGGCAACAGCTCACCACCCGTGATCTCGAACGACGTGATCGTCGTCGGTCCCGCGCTGACACCAGGCGGCCGCGTCAATCGCTCGAACGTCAAGGGCGACATCATGGCCTTCGACGTCCGCACCGGTAAAAAGATCTGGACGTTCCACACGATCCCGCGTGAAGGCGAGGCGGGCTCTGAAACGTGGAAGGGTGACTCGCAGCAGTACACCGGCAACGCCGGCGTGTGGGGCCCGTTCTCAGCCGACCCGCAGCTCGGATACGTGTATCTCTCGATCGAGTCCGCGACCAATGACGTGTACGGCGGTCATCGTCCGGGGAACAATCTCTTCTCGGACTCGCTGGTCTGTTTGAACATCAAGACCGGCAAGATGATTTGGTACCAACAGCTCGTGCATCACGACATCTGGGACTACGACATGCCGCCGCATCCGATCCTGCTCGACCTCACCGTCGATGGGAAGCCCGTGAAGGCCGTCGTGCAGCTCACCAAGCAGGCGTTCGCGTACGCGTTCGATCGCACGAACGGCCGCCCCGTGTTCGGCTGGACCGAGAAGCCGGTGCCGCAGACCGATGTCCCGAAAGAGTGGACGTCGCCGACACAGCCGTTCCCGAACAAGCCGCCCGCATTCGACCAGCAGGGCGTGACCATCGACAATCTGATCGACTTCACACCGGCGCTGCGCGCGGAAGCGATCGAAGCGATCAAGAACTACAAGATCGGTCCCATCTATACGCCGGGCACGGTTGTGGTGCCGAACGGTAACCGCGGAACGATCGTCGCGCCCGGTCTCGGTGGTGGCGCGAACTGGCCCGGTGGGGCGGCGGATCCTGAGACGGGATTTGTCTATGTCGGATCGACGACGACGCCCGGTGTGATCGGACTGACACCGAATACTGATCCGAAGACGAGCGGCGTGGACACGGACTACACGTTCGGCGGCACGCTGCCGACGATTCAGGGTCTGCGATTGATGAAGCCGCCGTACGGTCGCATCACGGCCTACAACATGAACAAGGGCGAGATCGCCTGGCAGATTCCCAACGGTGATACGCCGCCGTCGGTGAAGAACAACCCGGCGCTGAAGGGTCTGACCATTCCGAAGACGGGCAGCCCATCACAGGCGGGCATCATGGTCACGAAGACGCTCGTGTTCGCCGGCGAGGGCTCCGGAGGGCAGCCCTTCCTTCACGCGTACGACAAGGCGACCGGTGAGGAGATCTGGCAGACGCAACTTCCTGGTCCGCAGGTCAGTCTGCCGATGACCTACATGCACAACGGCCGTCAGTTCATCGTCGTCGGTGCGCGCGGGACAGCGACGTCCGGTGCGCAGCTCGTCGCATATGCGTTCCCGCCTCCTGATGCAGGTCGTGGGCGCGGTGGACGTGCAGGCGCTCCCGGCGGTGGTCGCGGCGGGGCGAATCCAGAGAACTAACGCTGTAATGCAAAGTGCAAAATTCAAAATGCAAATGAGACACGCAGGGGCCTTCGGTGTTGCATTCGTTGCAGCGTTTGCATTTTGCCTTTTGCATTTTGAATTACCTGCTCATGCGCAGCATGAGACCGCGTCTGATATCGAGGATGGCGGACGCGTCTTCAGACAGAGCTGCGCGAACTGCCACGGTCCTGATGGCAACGAGATCCCCGGGATCGATCTCGGTCGCGGCGTGTTCAAGACGGCGAAGACCGACGAGGATCTCGTCAAGATCATCCAGAAGGGTGTGCCGGGCACACCGATGCCGGCCACGAACATGTCCGAGGAGCAGGCGAAGCGTGTCGTCGCCTACCTTCGTTCTACCGCGGCAACAAAGACGACCGCGAGTGCTGTGGGTGACGTGTCGCGAGGCAAGACGCTCTTCGAAGGCAAGGGCGGTTGCTTGAAGTGTCACCGAGCGAACGGCGTCGGGTCGCGTCTCGGACCTGACCTGACGCGCGTCGGACAGCTGCGCCGCTCGGCCGAACTCGAGCGCTCACTCCTCGATCCGGCGGCGGAGGTGGTGCCGACCGGACGTTTCTATCGCGTCGTCACGAAGGATGGCGCAACGGTGACCGGACGGCTGCTGAACATCGACACCTACACGGTCCAGATGATCGACACCAAAGAGCAGCTGCGATCGTTCACCAAAGCGAACCTGAAAGAATCCGGGTTCATCGCGTCGCCGATGCCGTCGTACAAGAGCACATTCAATGCGCAGGAGCTCGCTGACGTCGTCAGCTATCTGGTGTCGTTGAAGGGCAGGGCCACTCCATGACTCGTCGAACTGGTCTCATCGCGGTCGTTGCCGCGGTCGTTGGTGTCGCGTCTCTGCAGGCGCAAGTCACGTTCGAGCGAATTCTGCGCGCCGATCGCGAGCCGCAGAACTGGCTCTCGTACTCCGGCACGCCGTTCAATCAACGCTACAGTCCGCTGACGCAGATCAACACGGCGAATGCCAAGAATCTCGAGCTGCAATGGGTGTGGCAGGCGCGATCGCTCGAGAAGTTCGAGGCAACAGCGCTCGTGGTTGATGGCGTGATGTACACCGTTCAGGCGCCCAACGACGTCGTCGCGCTTGATGCCGAAACAGGCCGCCCATTCTGGACGACGACATATGCGCCATCCCCGGACGCGCGGACATGTTGCGGCCGAGTGAACCGCGGGCTCTCGATCCTTGGCGACACGCTTTACATGGGCACGATCGACGCGCACCTCCTCGCGCTCGATGCGAAGACCGGCGAGATCCTCTGGAACAAGGAAGTCGCGAGCGCAAAGGACCGCTATTCGATCACGATGTCGCCGCTCATCGTGAAGGACAAAGTGATCATCGGTACTGCCGGCGGTGATGGTCCGATCCGTGGACAGATCGCGGCGTTCGACGCGAAGACGGGCAAGGAGCTGTGGCGCTTCTTCACGATTCCTGGCCCGGGCGAGCCCGGCAACGATACGTGGTCCGGCGATTCGTGGAAGACCGGCGGCGTCGGTGTGTGGAATGCGGGCGCGTACGATCCGGAAACCAATCTCGCGTTCTTCGGCACGGGCAATCCTGCACCGGATTGGGACGGCCGCTCGCGATTGGGCGACAACCTCTATAGCGATTCAGTCGTCGCGCTCGATGTCGACACCGGAAAACTGAAGTGGCACTACCAGTTCACGCCGCACGACGAGCTCGATTACGACTCGACGCAGGTGCCGGTGCTGGCCGACATCCAATTCCGCGGCAAGCCGCGGAAGGTCATGCTGTGGGCGAATCGCAACGGACTGATGTATCTGCTCGATCGCGTGACCGGCGAGTTCCTGCATGGCAGGGCGTATGTGAAGGTGAACTGGGCGGATGGCTTCGACGCAAAGGGCCGCGTGCAGCGGGTGCCCGGCATGGTGCCGAGCAAGGCGGGCACTGTGATCCGTCCACACGTCCATGGTGCGACGAATTGGGCGCCGCCCTCATTCAGTCCACGCACAGGGCTGTACTACGTCGCGCACTTCGAGAACTCGAGTACCGTCGCTGTCGAAGGTGAGTTCCCGCGCGCCAACGGCATCAACCCGCGTCAGACGACGATGGGCCAGATCAATCTGCAGAACTTCCTGAACAACGAAGACGAGGCGTACGGCGTTGTCCGCGCCTACGATCCCAGCACGCTCGAGCCGAAGTGGGAATACAAGATGGCCGACATCACCTGGGCCGGCGTGCTATCCACGGCCGGTGATGTCGTGTTCAGCGGTGGCAAGGAAGGGTACTTCCTCGCGTTGGATGCGCGCACGGGTGCGCTGCTGTGGAAGGCGGCGCTCGGCGGTCAGGTGAACGCGGGTCCGATGAGTTACTCGGTGAACGGCAAGCAGTACGTCACGATCGCCGCTGGTAACTCGCTCTTCGCGTTTGCACTTCGTGGAGATGCAAAATGACACGCGCCTGGGCGCCGACGCGCGGAGCGCGAAGGTGGCTACTCGGCGTAGTCGCGGCGTTTCTCGCGGCGTCCGCGTTGAGCGCGCAGCAAACGGCCGTGCAGAACACGGCGCGTCCGTACAAAGCGGCGCGCACTCCGGACGGACAACCGGATATCCAGGGGTTCTGGACGAACTCGACCTACACGCCGCTCGAGCGCCCAGACGGTGTCACCAAGACGTACTACACGCCGGCGGAGGCTGAGGCCGCGATCAAGCTCGCGATTCAGCGTGAGAGCGCGCAGACCGAGCCTGGTACGACGGCTGATGTGCATTACGACTTCAGTCAGTTCGGGCTCGATCGCAGTCAGTCGTTGTTTGTCCGCAATTTGCGCACATCGCTCATCGTCGATCCGGCGAACGGCAAGATGCCGCCGCTGACGGAAGAAGGCAAGCGACGGACGGCGCAGCGCGCAGAGGAACAGAAGAAACTCGGCGGACGCTGGGATTCCGCGGAAAGCAATCAGCTCGACGATCGCTGTTTGATCATGGCGGGGCCAGGCCCTCCGATGATGGACGCCGGTTACAACAGCAACTATCACATCGTGCAATCGGCGGGCGTGGTGATGATCCTCACCGAGATGATTCACGACGTGCGCATCGTCACATTAGATGGGCGTCCGCAGCCCGATGCAAAAGTCCGTCAGTGGATGGGCGTGTCGCGCGGTCGCTGGGAAGGCGAGACGCTCGTCGTCGAGACGACGAACTTCAACGGCAAGAATCCATTCCGCGGCTCTGACGAGAATCTGAAAGTCATCGAGCGATTCACGCGCCTCGCGGACGACACCATCGAATACAAGTTCACGATCGACGATCCCACGATGTGGACGAGACCGTGGACGGCGGAGTCGGCCATGAAGAAGACCGTGGGACCGATCTTCGAGCACGCGTGTCACGAAGGGAACTTCGGTCTCTACAACACACTGGTCGGTGCCAGGCTCGAAGAGAAAAAGGCGGCGGAAGAGGCACTCAAGAAGGGCTCCAAATAATGCGGAACCGATTGCTGATCGGGACGACTCTCGCGTTGATGGCGGGTTGGCTGCTGCCCGTGCTCACGAACGTGGCGGCGCAGACGCCGGCGGCACAAGCACCGGCGTATCGTGCGCCTCGGACACCAGATGGCAAGCCGAATCTGAACGGCATCTGGCAGACGATGAACACGGCGAACTGGAACATCGAGGCGCATCCGGCGGGTCCGAGTCCGGTGCGTGAGCTCGGAGCCTCCGGTGCTGTACCGGCGGGGCTCGGCATCGTTGAAGGCGGTGAGATCCCGTACCTGCCGGCCGCGCGCAAGAAGCAGCAAGAGAACTATGCGAACCGGCTGAAGCTCGATCCGGAGATCAAGTGCTACCTGCCCGGTGTGCCGCGCTCAACGTATCAGGGCATGCCGTTCCAAATCATTCAGAGCACGAAGCACATCATGCTCATCCACGAGTTTGCCGGAGCGGTCCGCACGGTCTATATGACCGACCAGACCGACGCGCCCGCGGACAGCTGGATGGGATGGTCGAACGGGCGATGGGAAGGGGAGACGCTGGTCGTCGACACCAAGGGGTTCAACGATCTCAGCTGGTTCGATCGCGCCGGAAACTTTCACAGCGATGCACTCCACGTCGTGGAGCGCTTCACTCCGCGGAGCGCCGAAACCATCAATTACGAAGTCACCATCGAGGATCCCAAGGTATTTTCGCGTCCCTGGAAGATGAGCATGCCGCTGTACAAGCACGTGGAGCGAAACGCTCAGATTCTCGAATTCCGGTGCGTCGAGTTCGTGGAAGATTTACTCTATGGGCATCTGCGCAAGCAGCCGGCCAAGTAGTCCGGTGACACAGGAGAAGCAGATGAGGCATCGATCCCGTTCATTCATGCGTGGTGGAGCGGTCGCCCTCGTTCTGGCGTTCGCGGCCACGATCTCCATAGCTGGTCAGTCACAGACCACTGCCAAGCCCGCTGCGGCGAAAGCAGCACCCGCGAGTGCGGCAGCGGGGAAGGCCTACAAGGCGCCTCGCACACCTGACGGCCAGCCCGATCTGCAGGGCTTCTGGACCAATTCGACGTACGTGCCGCTCCAGCGGCCCAATGGTGTGACGAAAGAGGTCTACACGCCCGATGAAGCCGAGGCCGCGATCAAGGCGGCAGCGGAGCGCGAATCGGAGCAGACCGAACCTGGCACGACCGCCGATGTGCACTACGACTTCACGCAGTTCGGGTTGGACCGCAGCCAGTCCACCTTCGCTCGCAACTTGCGAACGTCGCTCATCGTGGACCCAGCCGACGGCAAGATTCCTCCTGTCAACGCCGCGGGTCAGAAGCGCCAGCAGGAGCGCGCAGCGGCGCGGAAGGCGGCCGGCGGTCAGTACGACGCTGTCGAGAACATGCCGATCGGATCACGCTGCATCATCATGGGCGGAGCCGGACCCCCGCTGATGAACGCCGGCTACAACGCCAACTACCAGATCGTGCAGGCGCCTGGCTACGTGATGATCCTCACGGAGATGATTCACGATGCGCGCATCATCCCGCTCGATGGTCGTGCACAGCAGCCGACGGGTGTGAAGCAGTGGGTGGGACTCTCGCGCGGCCATTGGGAAGGTGACACGCTTGTCGTCGAGACGATGAACTTCAACGGCAAGAACGCATTTCAAGGTTCGAGCGACAACTTGAAGGTCACCGAGCGCTTCACGCGCACCGCCGACGACGCGATCTCGTATCGATTCACCGTCGAAGACCCGCAGACGTGGGATCGCCCATGGACGGCGGAAGCTCCGCTGGCGAAGACCGAGGGACCCATCTTCGAGTTCGCGTGCCACGAAACCAACTACGGCATTGCCAACATCCTCGCCGGCGCGCGCGCTGACGAGAAGCAGGCGGCCGAACAGAAGAAGGGCTCGAACTAGCCATGCGCATGACGCTCGCCGTTGCAGTTGTCGCTGCTGGTCTGCTGACAGGCGTTGCGCAGCTGCACGCGCATCACGCCTTTGCTGCGGAGTTCGACGTCAACCGGCCCCTCACCTTGAAGGGCACGCTCGTGAAGTGGGAGATGGTCAATCCCCACTCGTGGTTCCACATCGATATCAAGGACAAGGACGGTAAGGTCAGTACCTGGATGGTCGAAGGCGGCAGCCCGAATCAGTTGATTCGCATGGGCGTCACCAAAAACACCGTTCCGGTGGGCACCGAGCTCGTCGTCGAGGGCTATCAGGCGAAGGACGGAACCCAGAAGGCTGTGGGACGGAACTTCGTGCTCGCCGATGGTAAGCGTCTGTTCCTTGGTGGGTCGGCCGGCGGCGTCTCCGATCCCGCGAAGGTCAAGTAACTCCCAACTACCAATTTCCAACCACTCCCAATTTCCAAATCCCAACTCCCAAAATCACGAAAGCTTGGAAGTTGGGAGTTGGGAGTGGTTGGGCGTTGGAATTTGGGATTTGGGAGTCGATCTCGTCAAAGCCAATGCAACACCAGCCAGGATCAATACCGCCCCGACCGCAGTCCATAGCGTTGGCCGCTCATCGAGAAAGACAAATCCCAACGCCAGCGCAATGGCCGGTGTGAATACGCTGATGAAACTCAGGCTCGTGACGTTCCACGTCTTCAGCAATGAGAAGTAGACGAGGAACGAGACCACACTGCCGACGACCGCCAGGTACACGATTGCCGCCCAGGTGCTTGCCTCGTGTGGCAGCCGGAACGCCTCACCGGTGGCTAACGCGGCTGCGGCCAGCACGACACCGCCGATAAGCATTGCCGGTGCGTTGAGCGCGGCGGCATGTAATGTGGCACCGTGACGTTTCGAGACAACACCGGCGGCAGCCGCGCACACAGTGGCGATGACGATGGCTGCCATCGGCCCGAGTTTCTCGACATCGAGGCGCAGGCTTTCACCGAACAGCGCGACAACGCCGGCGAATGCCACGAGTGTCCCGCTCAGTTTGCGAGCGGTGATCCGATCCCCCGGGATGTAGAGGTGCGCCAGCGCGACGGTGAAGAGTGGCAGCGTGGCGAACAGGATTGCGGTCAGGCCGCTGTCGATGAACTGCTCGCCCCAATAGATCAGTCCATAGTCCGCACCGAACAGGGCGACGCCGACAAACGTGACAACCGACCACTCGCGACGGCCGTTCGGCCAACGGGTGCCGAGCACCGGGATGATCACAGCGAGCACCGCGCCTGCCATGAGAAATCGAAGTGCCGCGACATTGAACGGGCCGAGACCGCCGTAACCAATCTTGATCACGAGCCACGTCGAGCCCCAGATGATGCAAAGCAGAACATAGAGCGCGACGCTCGCCATCGCACCATTGTTGCAGTACAGTGTGCAGTGCGCGTTTCGCGAGGAGGAGACATGGTGAAGGTTTCTGCACTAGTGCTTCTATCCTGCATGGTGTCGGTTGGCGTCGTTGGCGCGCAGTCTCCTCCCGCATCGTCTTCCACCGCACAACGATCGCCTGTTGAACTCGTTGGCTGCGTCAGCAATCAACCGGGCGCGTCGGGCGCATTCACGTTCGATGAATCCAGCGGCAGCAAATACAAACTCACCGGCAAGAGCGTACGAAAGTACGCGGGGCAGATGGTGCGCCTCGTTGGTGGGCCTCAGGGACGGAAGGTCTCGGTCAGTGGCGGACTGTGGCCATCGGCGAATGCGGCCGGCCAGGCCGGCGGGCTTGACCCCGCGCAGGAGTCAATTGCGCGGCAGCCTGGCGGCGGCGGGGCCGGTGTCGGCAGCATCAATCTGCCGGAGTTCCGCGTGGTGAGTGTGCGCACCGTCGACGGCTCCTGCAGCCGCTAGCCCACTCCTCGAGATCCATTCTTCAGGTTTTACGCTGTAGGTGTCGGAGACCCTGACAGCGTGTCGGAAATCCGTTCCGATTCGGGGGTGTGCGTCTCGTCTTTCACACGAATTCTCTAAGGAAATTCCTGAGCCCGGTCTGGTCTGCGGATTGCTCAATGACCAATCGTACGTGTTGTGTTGATTGCTTCCCGCCTGAGTCTGGTTACTGAGATTGTCGTTACGCTTGGGGTGGCCGCGGGTTACTTCGCCTTGTGTGGGCTGGGGCTCTCGCTCGATGTAACCGCGGGTGTGAGCTCAGTGTGGCCGGCGAGTGGCCTACTCACTGGTCTGCTCCTCGTGGTTCCGCGCGACCGCTGGCGTGCGATTGTCTGCGGTGCTCTGCTCGGCGGCGTCGCCGCCAATCTCGCGTTCGGATTCTCCGCGATCGTGAGCGTCGGCTACACGCTCATCAATCTCTTCGAGTCATTGGCCGCCGCGCTGCTGGTCCGTCGCATCACTCCTGACGCGATACGTTTGCGCCATCCGGCCGATGTGCTCGCGCTGACCGCGCTCTGCGGTGTCGCGGCGGCAGTCGGCGGAGTCCTCGCGGCCATGCTCGCCTCGGTCGCGCTGCACGCGCACTTCTGGACGGCACTTCGCACGTGGATCGCCGCGGACATGAGTGGCGTGCTCACCATCGGCCCTGTGGTGCTGGCGATCGTTCGCCGCACGGACAGCGGAATTCCATGGACGTTCTCCCGCGTCGTCGAGTGTGCGTTGATGCTGGTTGTGCTCAGCGCGGCCTCGTCCTGGATCTTTTTCAGTCCACACACCGCGATACAAACGCCGCTCACGCAACCGTTCCCGCTGTTGCCGTTGGCGATCTGGGCGGCGGTTCGCTTCGGCGTGCCGGGGACGATCTGGTCGCTGCTGATCGTGAACAGCGTGTCCCTGTGGGGAACGAGTCTGGGATTCGGGCCGTACGCGACGGCGTATCCGCTGGACGCGCATCTCACGTTGCAGCTATTCAACTGCGCTGTCAGTTTGTTGTTCCTCGTGCTGTCGACGTCGGTTGAGTCAACGCAACGATCGGTGCGACTGCATCGCGAGCTGGTGTTGCAGGTGCAGTCAGCGGCCGACGCCGAGCGCTCGCGCCTCGCTCACGAACTGCATGACGACATCGCGCAGAAGCTTGCCGCGCTGAAGATGCAGTTCGAACTCGATCGTCTGATTCCGCACAGGGAGCGATCGACGGACATGTTCGTGGACGCCGTAGACCGTCTCATCGCCGACGTGCGGGCGTTGTCGCGATCGATGCGCCCCGCGCCGTTCGAGGAAGGACAGTTGATTCCGGCGCTGGCCACACTGGCTCACACCGAAGGCCGCCGTGCGGGTCTGCGCGTGCTTGTGGACGCGCGCGTTGAGGCGGTGCGCCTGTCACGCGACGTGGAGCTCGCCTGTTACCGTGTGGTTCGCGAAGCGGTGAGCAACATCATCAAGCACGCAGGCGCACGTCATCTCGCGGTATCGGCGCTGATGCAGGCAGGCGTCTTTGCCGTGCGCGTTGTGGACGATGGCAGGGGATTCGATGTCGTGCCGGCGGCGCGGAACGCGGTGTTCGATGGACATCTTGGTTTGATGGGTATGCAGGAGCGACTGGATCAAGTGGGTGGCACGCTGACGATCAGGTCGCGCTGCGGAGAAGGCACGATGGTCGAGTGCCGGGTGCCGGTGATGACAAGCGTATGAGCATGAGACTTCTCATCGTTGACGACCATCCGTTGATACGGGTTGGTCTTCGCACGCTGCTCGAGCACATGCTCGAACAGCCGCACATCGTGGAAGCGTCTGACGGCCGTGAGGCGCTCGAAATCGCAGCCAAATTCAAGCCCCACATCGTGCTGCTCGACATCTCGATGCCGGGATTGAACGGCGTGGACGCCGCGCGACGGCTCACGACGGACCTCCCGTCGTGCAAGGTGATCATGCTCTCGATGCATTGTCACGAGGAGCGCGTCGCCGAATGCTTGCGCGCAGGCGCGAGCGGGTACCTCGTCAAGGATGGCGCCGTCTCCGAGGTCACGGCGGCGATCAAAGCCGCGCTCCACGGAGAGGTGTACATCAGCACGCGCGTCCCGACCGCCGTCTCAAAACTGCTCGAGCGAAAGTCGGACGTAACGAGTCCGCTTCAGCTTTTGAGCGCGCGTCAGCGGGAGATTCTCCAGATGATCGCCGAAGGGCAGTCGACGAAGGAGATTGGTTACCGACTGAATCTGAGCGGCAAGACTGTCGAGACGCACCGCAGACTCCTCATGCAGCGCCTTGATATCCACGACGTCGCCGGCCTGGCCCGCTTCGCGGTCCGCAATGGCCTAGTCTCGCTTGAACGCTGAGGCCTGTCCGCCGGAGTGGTATGCCAGTGTGAGTAAAAACGTGTCGGTTACACGGTCGTTGTGTCAACAATCAGAACGCGGCTGCGACGGCGTGTCGCAAATATGTTCGAGAAAGTCCGTGCCCAATCGTGGATCGCGGATTGCTCACCTCCCCGAGCACAGGTTACAAATGAGCGTCACGACTCGCATCCGGATTGTGGGTGCCATCGCATCTTCGATTGCGGTGGCTGTTGCTGTTTTCGTAGTGTCCAGCGTGTGGGCGGCAAGCAGCGCGCTACCAGGGCTGATTGCCGTCGGCTCGGCAGGCGCCTTGATGGGCATGCTGCTCACGACGATGATCGGTGTCGCGCTGACGCTCTCAGTCAGCTCGAGCAACCGTCGTCTCGCGTTGAATTCCGAGACTACGCAGCCGCTCCAGCCAGAGACTTTATATCGATTCCCGCCCGCTTGAGCATGGCCTCGAAGCCGGGCTTGTCCACGGCTTTCGCATAGGCCTCCTCCGGCGCCACGATCTTCTTGGTGACCAACGCCATCAGGGAGTCGTTCAGCGTGACCATGCCGGTCGCCTTGCCGACCTGCATGATCGACGGAATCTGAAAGGTCTTCGCCTCGCGAATGAGGTTGCTCACGGCGGACGTCACGATGAGCACCTCAAGAGCGGCGACTCGACCGCCGCCAATCTTCTTGCAGAGCGTCTGCGCGATCACAGCGCGCAGCGACTCCGACAGCATCGTCCGAATCTGCGACTGCCGATCTGACGGGAATTGATCGATCACGCGGTCCACTGTGGATGCGGCGGTCGTCGTGTGGAGCGTGCCGAACACCAGGTGCCCGGTCTCGGCCGTCTCGATGGCGATCGCCACCGTCTCGAGATCGCGCATCTCACCAACCAACAGAATATCGGGGTCTTCGCGGAGCGCCGCGCGCAACGCGTCCTTGAACGAGTCGGTGTGCGTGTGCACTTCGCGCTGATTGACCAGACACCGCTTGTTCTCATGCACGAACTCGATCGGATCTTCGATCGCGATGATGTGGTCGGCGCGGTTCTTATTGACGTAGTCCACCATCGCACAGAGAGTGGTGGACTTCCCGGAGCCCGTCGGGCCGGTCACGAGGACGAGACCCTTGTTCAACTTGCACAGCCCGAGGATATGCGGCGAGAGCCCCAGATCCTCTGCAGTCAAAATCTTCGAGGGGATCACCCGGAACACGCCGCCGCGCCCCTTGCGGTCCATGAATACATTCGCGCGAAACCGCGCGAGACCGGCAATCTCGTACGCGAAGTCAGTATCGTGGCGGCGCCCAAACTCCTCGCGATTGTGAGCCGGCATGATCGGATCGAGGAGTGCGACGATGCTGTCCGGGGTGAGCACGGCCGCCTCGGGTTCGAGCGGGTGAATCTCGCCATCCTTGCGTACCAGAGGCGGCATGCCGACGCACAGATGGAGGTCTGACGCTCCGCGTTCACACATCAGGCGAAACAGGCGATCGATGGCGGTGGGCTCGGACACTGGAGTCTCTCCGGTTATGACAGCGGCTTTTCGACGACTTCAACGATGTGGTCGGCGTTGACGATGACCGAGCCGAATGGGGTCACGACGTATCTGAAATGCCTGGCGCGGCGCGTGTAGTCACTGAGACGGTCGTAGCCGACTGGTCCCGCAACGGTGACGACGCCGTCGATGCGGGCACCGGTGGAGAGCGTCATGATCACGCTCCGTCGCTGTGACACGTCGTAGCCCGGCTCGAGTGATTCTTCGTCGATGCCGGCAGGGAGACGGACGAACACGACATGCGCGCGGTTGAACTGCACCGTCGTGCCGTCGTCTCGTTGGAAAGGAAAGAAGCCGTCCTCGGCGTTCAGCAGATCGCCAATCCGCTCGCGTCCTGCGGCGTTGTTGAGCGACCCAATGACGAAGAAGCAGCCAGCAACCATCTGACCAGTGGCCAGAGAGAGGCTGGCAGCGACGCGCTCCTTGTCAACCCTGAACTGGGACATCCGAATCGAAACCGAAACAGCTCGGACCTAGCGGGCGGCGGCGATACGCGGAGAGCTGTAAGCCATGAGATGAAGCACGAGGCTGAGAGCTCCCTTCGCGAGACCTGCGGCGACAGCGACGGTCAGGGCTAGGACAGTGATGAGAACCAGGGCTTCCACTGGACCTGTTTATCGGCAGGTCTTGTTGGAAGTGCAGTGGATTCGTGGCGGTCTAGTGAAGGCCTACGGAGAGACCTTGATCCACGTGCCTTCCCGTGCCTGGATGAGAAGACCGGCGCTCACCAGCCGTTCGACGATACGAGCGGCGGCTTCGGAGGACACCTGCAGCGAGTCTTCGATATCTCGAATCGTCAGGACCGGTACGCCGTTGTGGACGATTTCTTCGATGACCGAGCGTACGACTTCCGCACGACGGGCGTGGTCACGGCGATCTGGCAAATCAGCAGGTCGTTCCATTGTCAGGCCCGCTTTTCTATCCGCGGCGGAACGGCGGCAGGAATATGCGGTCCGGTCTGGCCGGCGATGATCTGCTCGAGCAAGTCCGGCACGCTGAGTGCGAAGAGGTATACGGTCTCGTTCAACGGAGTGCGTCTCCGAAGGCATTTATCGGTCACCCGCCCCGCAGCAATAGTCCATCCCGTGCAGATTCGTGCTGCGGTATACTCAGCCGTAACTGGTCGGTTGTTCCACTCGCGATGAACTCTGGCCCCCTGTAAACCTTGGACGCGCATCACTTTCCACCACACGCATGTCTGATATCGACCCAGGTTTGGACGCCCTTCGTCTCGGAGAAGATGCCATTGCGCCCGTCCGGGAAGGACTACCTCCCCGGTACCGCATGCGGGCCGACGCCCACTATGTCGAGCAGCTCGATTCGGGGCTGCTGAATTCGCCCATCAGGTTTCTCGAGGTGCAAGGCCTCGAGTCACCGCGCCAGGATGACGATGACTCGCCGTCGGAGGCTTTCGTCGAATCGATTCGAACGCACGGGGTATTGCAGCCGCTGCTGGTTCGCAGCCGCGCCGGGCGTCACCTGGTAATCGCCGGACGCAAGCGGCTCGCAGCGGCCGTGGCGGCGGGCCTGAGCCGGGTGCCCTGTCTCATCGAACGCGTGGACGATGACCAGGCGCCGGTGCTCGCCGCTGCGACCAATACGCCATCTACCGACAAGCCGATCGCGCGTGTGGCGCCGCCTGCCCCGGCGCCGACCGCCGATTTGACGTTCGCGGCGTTCGCCGATTGTCTGACGGCGGTGGCCTCGTCGGCGAACCTCTTGTCGCCTGGATTGACGCTGACGCAAGCCGTCGCCGTCGATCTCGTGCGTGCCGAAGCTGCGCGTGCCTTGCAGTTGCTCGTCGCGGCCCGAGTCCTTCGGGGCGATATCTCCGTGGCCCGGCGTGAAATGCCGGCCCGGACGATCGTCGATCGAGCGGTGGAGCAGACCGCCGCGGAGCGCCGGTTACGCGGTCTGACGCTGGACGCGCCGTCGCGCCGGGTTGGCGAGACGTTGTCTGGCGACGAGGACTTGCTCGTGGCCTCGTTCAGCGCGTTGATTCTCGCGCCGGCGATCCTCTTCGAAACCAATCGCTCGAGAGTGATCGTCGTGCAGGTCAATTCACGCGCGGATGGAACCGTGGTCTTGTCAGCCGTGCATGATGGCGCGGAGTTGCCGCACTACTGGCGCTCCAAGCTGGCCGAGAGTGAATGGCCCGACATGGCGATGACGTCGAGCAGCGTGGCGAGCGCGGCGCTCGTGCTGCTGCGCGCGGCACGCCGGGTTGCGGAACTGCACGGCGGCCATCTGACGCTCGATTGTTCGGAAGGGCGAACCACGCTGTCGATCGTGGTCCCGGCTTCCAGAACATAAACTCCGGATTGGGAGTTGGGAGATCGCGTCAGCGAAACGCTGACGCGCCCGCCATACCTGGCGCGATCGTCGTCCCGTCGTCCATGACGAAAATCGTGGCACTGGTGGCGACCGCGAAGGCGCGCTGACCGGTGATTCCGATGCGGTCCGGATGCCGCTCGGCGAAGTAGCCCGACATTGCGTCGGCGGTTGAGCCGTTGCAGGTCTGTGCTGCCGGCGTCACCGGCATCGCGCCGACATCGATCGTGAGATTCGCGACATAACCCGAGCGAATGACGCCGTTCGCCCCGAGCGGTTCAGAGATGAAGGGCTGTGCCGCACCGGCCGGTGGCAACGCAAGGTCGTTGAGTGATTGCGCATACCCACCGCGTGCGCAGGTGCTGGCGTATGTCGCCTGAGCGGAGCGGATGGCCGACAGCGAGGCGATGGCGGCGCTTTCGTTACCGCGGATGCGCGCCTGCAGCAGCGCGGGGATGGCGATGCCGGCAATGATCGCGATCACCGCGACCACCACCAGCAGTTCGATCAGCGAGAAGCCGCGCGACGAGGGATCGTCGCTCACGCCGCTGACAGCGGCGCTGACCAGATCTCCAGTTCGCCGCGCTTGAAAAGCGTATTGAAGGCGGCGATGACTTTTGGATCGAACTCTGTCTCTGCGCCGTTGGTGATGACATCGCGCGCTTCGAACGGGGACATCGCCTTGCGGTACGGACGGTCGCTCGTCAGCGCATCGTAAACATCGGCCACGGCGATGATCCGTGACTCGAGCGGAATGTTTTCGCCACTGGTCGAATGGTAGCCGGACCCATCGAACTTGTCGTGGTGCGCCAGGATAATCGGAATGACGCGACGCAGCGCACCGCCCACCGGTTCGAGAATATCGATACCTTTCGCGACGTGCTGCTGGACGGCTTCGTACTCGTCACGCGTCAGCTTGGCTGCCTTGTAGAGCAGGTCGCGGCTGATATCGAGCTTGCCGATGTCGTGCAGCAGCGCGGCGGCTCGCACGTCCTCGACGCGGTCAGGCGCCAGGTTCATCTGCGCGGCGATCCGCGTGGCGTAGACCGAGACGCGATAGCAATGGTTCTCGGTATAGGTGTCCTTCGAGATGAAGTGGCGAAGGATCATCAACACGCCCTGATACGTCTCACGGAGCTCGTTGATCTGTGCGGTCTTGCTCTCGTAGAGCGTGCCCATCAGATAACCGGTGATGATGAGCGAGCCGCCCCAGACCGCCACTTCGAGCCACTGGTTGAACGGGACACCGACCTGAAGGCCAGTTTCTGTCGGCGTCGAGTTCCGGAAGATGAGCAGTCCGATGACGAGCAGTACGCTCGCGAACGCCGTCAATGTTCCGTGTCTACGGCCGTAGAAATACGCAGAGGCGATTGTGGGCAGCACGTAGAAGCTGAGGACCATCCGCTGCGCCGCAATCAGATGATTGAGCAGCAGCGCGATCGCAAACAGCGAGAACAGAACCCACAGTTCTTTGTTAACGCGCTCCAACGCACCGGGCAGTATTCGTTTCATAAGTATGCGCACGCTCTGTCTAGGAACGGATGCTGGGGCCTAGACTGAGCAACTGTTGTTCCCAGTTATCGGGCGCTCGACGAACGTACTTAAGTGTTGGAAGGACAGGTCTTACTAGTTCATTGCACACACGTGCAGGACTGCTGAGCGTGTGCCGGGCCGGAACATCAGACTGATGTTTTCTCGCGGCGGAAGGATGACTTTCTCAACGGCGGCTATGTGCGCGGTCGGCGTCCTTTCCTGGCATTGCTCATCGCCGCAAACCGTGCAGTTCTGAGATCGCCACTCTGACCCGGCGAGAATGTCCAGTCTTCCCGCCGATTTCGCACGACTTGCTCGGCGGTCCATACCTCTCGCATCAGCCCGCCTTCGGTGTGCGCATTGGACCGCAGCAGGAGGTGTCCGATTTCGTGCGCGATGGCGCGGCCGAGCAACGGGGCGCGAGGATACTGCGCGCGCCTGGCCAACCAGTCCACGCGATCGACATAGACCGTCGCGAAGCCGCTGACCCCATTCGCGTCGAACAGCGAATAGCCCAGGGCGCGACGTTCGCCGGACTCCCGATCAGATCCCTCGATCAGGCGAACGACAACGTCCTCGGAAGACAGGGGTTGGTCACATACAACGGGCACTGGACCGTCCCTGCGTGCGCGGCACTGGACCCAATCCACGGCAAGGTCGGCCCGTCGCAGAATGTCGTGTGTCGTGCGGAGCGCGGCCGCCAATTCGCTGGTCAGCACGCCCGCGTTGTCATAAATGCGCACGAGCAGGCTGTCGTCGATCACCGCCGACGCCGGTGTTCGAGCGCTCATCATCAGGACGACTGCGACGATCGCAGCCGCAGTTCTGACCAATCCGCGTACGGTCACAGCTCGAGTTCCTGTTTCGTGCAATCTTCGGGGGCGTTGCCGCCTCGGCTCAATCTATTTGTGACGAACTGCGTATTTCAGACGCGAACAGTTGGTTAGACGTGACGAACGACAGCTACGCGAGGAGGTCCAAAGGCCGTGTCGCGATAGGTTTACTGTATGGGCTCACCCGGTTCGATCCGCAGCAACGCGCCCTGATCCTCACCCGTGACGACATACAACAGCCCGTCCGGCCCTTGACGAACATCGCGAATTCGCTGATGTAACTCGCGAAGCATGGGCTCGCGGCGGATTTCCTCCCACTTGTCATTGAACTCAATCCGCTGCAGCTGTCCGGTTCGCGGCGTTTCCCCCTCGCGAAGGCCGCCGACGAAGAAGCTGCGCTTCCATCCAGGGAAACGGTCACCGGTGTAGAACGTCCCACCCGTCACCGCGATCGACGGAACCCACACCACCGTCGCCGGTTCGAACTCCTGACGCCACGGGTTCTCCGAGATCTTTGGTCCCATGTAGTTGCGCCCGTTGCTCACGTACGGCCAGCCGTAATTCGCCCCCGGCTTGAGCACGTTGACTTCGTCACCGCCGTTCGGTCCCTGCTCAGTGACCCAGAATTCTCCGGTCTCCGGATTGAGCGCCATCGAGTGTCCGTTCCGGTGGCCGAGTGTATAGATGCCGGGCTTGTAGCCGGGTTTGTTGACGAATGGATTATCGGGAGGAATCGTCCCGTCGTCGCGAAGCCGCACGGTCTTCCCGGCGTAGTCGTTCGGATCGGCTGAGCGCAGGACATCCGGGCCCGTGCCCGACGCGCTGATCGTCATGTAGAGCATGCCGTCGCGGCCGAATCCGATCCGAGACGACTCGGTGCGTGTCGCACCGGATCGAAAGATGTCTTTGACATCGACGAGCGCCGTGCCATTCCACGTCCCGCGCATCAACGTCGTTTCACCCGCCATCGCCGGCGTGCCATTCGCGTTTGGTGGTGCGTCTGGGTTCGGCACCGGCTTGTGATAGGCGATGTAGACCCACTTGTTCTCCGCGAAGCGCGGATGCAGCACGACGTCCATCAGCCCCTGCAGTCCTTGCACGTGTACTTGTGGAACGCCAGGCACAGGATTCGGATCGAGAACGCCGTTGCGGATGATGCGCAGACGGCCGGGCCGTTCCGTCACGAAGATGTTGCCGTCGGGCAGGAACGCCATTGACCACGGCTGCTGAAACTTCGCCATGACGACGACGCGCAGATTGCGATGTGCAGGAAGCGCAGACTGGACGAGGAATGGACCGTCGCCGAGGACCGGATCGGCCCACTGAATCGGTGTCGCGCCGACGTTGCACTCGGCGGCGGGAATCTTCGGGTTTACGCATTCAGGGCGCGGAGCACGTCCGCCGCCGCGCGCGCCCTGTTGCTGGCCTTGTCCACGGCCGCCCGCTGCCGCAGGTGCAGCCGGCGTCTGCTGCGCCTCACCGGCAATCGTCGCTGCGACGATCGCCGCCACGATCAGCGATCCGCACGTCACCCGCCCCATCGCATTCGTCATGACGGGGAGGATAGCTCGATAAACTCCCAAATCCCAACTCCCAATCACGAAGGGCGTTGGCAGTTGGGAGTTCCGCGCGTCAGCGCGGCTGCGCCGTGCGTCCTCCGCCGTCGCCGCCACCACCGTTCGAGAAGCCTGACGGCGACGCGCTGCTGCCACCACTCGAGCCGCCGCCCGATGATGACGAGGACGAACCGCCGCCACCGCCCGAAGAACTCGCGGTCGCGCCGCCGCCGTTGCGCGTAGTGACCGGCTCGCTGTCACGCGGTCTCACGCGCGTGTATCCCTGGCCGTCGACGACGCGGCCGCGGCCACTCGGTTGATCCGGTATCACGCCTCCACCGCCGCCACCGCCTCCCGGGTCAACCGCGTAGTAGCCACCGTAGTACCCGTAGTAATACGGGTTATATCCGCGGTAGTACGGATACGCGAAGGGTGAATAGTAGTAGGGCGAGAACGCACCGTAGAGCGGTGAGTAAAGCCCATACACGTCCGACCATATCGGATAGCCAAACGCCCATCCGAGCATGAACGGATCGTCGATCATCGGTGCTCGTGCGTAATCCACTGGTGCCGTCCGTTCGACGACGAATCGATCCGGATAGGACAAGGCCACCATCAGATCGACGACGCTCGCGGGTACGCCTGCGGCCTGTAGTTCGAGGAGACGCTTGCTCGTGAGGTTGAACGACGCGCGCGTCTCGACGAGCGCGGCCTCGAGCGCACGCGGCGACACCTTCGCGCTCGCCTCCTTCACGTCATCGAGTGTGAGCGCGGTCGCGCGGATGCCGGTTGCGGTGCGGGTATCGTCGGCACGGCGATACTGGCGAACGCGGAAGCTCTCGCGTCCACCGATGTCGACGGCTTGCACGTCGGTCCACTTGCCGTCGGGACCGAGCATGGCCAGACCGGAAACGCGACGCGTGCCTTGTTCACCTTTGCAGGTGAGTTCTGCGCGCGCGTAGAGACGCAAACCATCGGCCGACCACTCGGCGCGCTGCGTGCCGGTGCAGGTGTCTTCAGTGACCGGACGATCCATACCATCGGCGATGACCGTCTGGACGATCGGCGTTTGCGTACCGATCTTTGTTGTGAAGGTGGCGCCGCCGGCAGGCGAGGCCTCGACACAGACCTGCGGTCGCGAGGGATCGCGCGGCTGCGATCGCGGCGCCCGACTCGCGGTCGCCGGGTCCGGCGCGCCTTCACGCGAGTTCTCCATGACCAGCTCCCAGCAGCCGGTCCACCGGGTCCATCGCGCGTCCGGCGCGTTCTGTGCGTGCGCGGGGACGGCGAGGAGCAGGAGCGCACAGCCGGAAACGAGTGTTTTCATCGGACCTCCGAGATGATGAAATTGATGCCGGCCGAGAGCCGCAGTCCGGAGAGATCGATCGGATCGAAATCGATCCAGTCGGGTCCGAGATCCCCAGACGCCCACGTGTAGCGCGCGTCGAACGTCGCGTACGCGCGACGCAGCACGCGCACGTCGACGCCCCCGAAGGCGTGCGCCGTTGGTGCCCAGCCCTTCGATTCGAAGACGTCGGTAAACACTGACAGGTCGACGTAGTCCACAAAGTCGCCCGACTGTCGCACTTGAAACCACATCGCACCGCCGCCAGCGCCGACATAGGGCACGAACTTGCGTGGCACCCAGGCCAGGCGTCCCACTTCGCGGCCCCGTTCGGTGAGCGCGAACTTGATCCCGCCCGAGATGTTGGCGCCGCGCATCAGCGTGCTCTGTTCGATCGGCAAACGGTTGTTGTCGACAAAGCGCCGGTACTCCGATGCAGTGGTGTTCTGACTGTAATCGAAGCCGACCATCACATCGAGACGCGGTGTGATGGTAATGCCCAGGTCGGTCCCGATGCTGGGGCCGTTGAAGTTCTTGCGATCGAGTGTGAGCTGGTCGGTAACGAAGTCATACCAGTCACTGCCCGAGCGGCTGGCCAACCATCCGACCCGAAGACCGAGCGTACCGGCTGGCCGGCCGAACAGGAAGTCGGGTGCGGGTCGAGGAGGTGGCGGAGAGTCTTGTTCACCGGCGTGGGCGGCACCGGATATGGCGAGCACCAGGATCACGGGGAGCCATAGGCGCATCAGCTTTTACCTCTCGCGTGCGGGACGCGGAGGCCTGCCTCCGCAGACGTTCGGCGCGGGCAGGCACGCGTCGGGAGGTCTGTCCCCGAGGCAAACGTTACGCCAGTCGTGAACCCTTGTAAACGTTAGGCCTTTTGCTGGGATAGGAGAGGGTCTGACCCGGGGTCTGACCCCGGGTCAGACCCCGTTGTCCTCGAAGGGCGACGCATGCGTCGCCCGACTACAATGCCGCTGTGGCCAGCCCTGGCGATCAGGTGGCAATTTCTCGCTTCGTCGAATTCACACGCGCCGAATGGGCGCGGCTGCGCGCCTCGACGCCCCTGCCATTGACCGAGCCGCAACTGCGGCCGCTCGTCAGCCTCAACGAACAGATGTCGATCGACGAAGTGGCTGATGTGTATTTGCCGCTCTCGCGACTCCTGAATCTGTACGTGGGCGCCACGCAGAGTCTCCATCAGGCGACCGCGACCTTCATCGGATCAGAAAGTCCGCGCGTGCCCTTTGTCATCGGCATTGCGGGAAGTGTCGCGGTAGGGAAGAGCACGATCTCGCGCGTGTTGAAAGCGCTGCTCTCGCACTGGCCAAGTCATCCGCAGGTTGATCTCATCACCACGGACGGATTCCTGCTGCCGCAAGCCGTACTCGAATCGCGCGGCATCACCGACCGCAAAGGCTTTCCGGAAAGCTACGACGTACGCCGCCTGGTGCGGTTCCTCGCCGACGTCAAGTCCGGTGTGCCTGAAGTGCAGGCTCCGGTCTATTCACATCTGCGCTACGACATCGTGCCCGGCGAATACCAACTCGTTCGTCATCCAGACGTCGTGATCGTCGAAGGGCTGAACGTCCTGCAGACCGGCGCCAGCCGCGCTGGCCGTCCGATGCCGATGTTCGTTTCCGACTTCTTCGACTTTGCGATCTACGTGGATGCGCAGGAGACCGACATCGAGCAGTGGTACGTCGAGCGCTTTCTCGCACTCCGCGAGACGATCTTCAAAAACCCCTCGTCCTATTTCCACCGCTACGCTGCTCTCACCGGCGATCAGGCGATCGAGACCGCGCGGGGGATCTGGCGTTCAATCAACCTGGTAAACCTGCGCGAGAACGTGCTGCCCACGCGCGATCGGGCCCACGTGATTCTGGAGAAGGGCCGCGATCACGCCGTGCGGCGTGTGCGGCTTCGAAAGATCTAACGGTCCGGCTAACCGCCTGCGCCGAGGCTCCGGCGGGCAGGAAGCCGGACACGACACAGAATTTACGAGACGTTGGCGAGGGCGGGCGTGAACTGCTTCGCCAGCATCGGCACGACAGCGCTGGCCGTGAGCGGCTCGGAGAACAGGAACCCCTGCGCGTGTGGGCAGTCGAGGGCCGTCAACTGCTCGGCGTGCTCCACCGTCTCGACGCCCTCCGCGATGATGCCCATGCCCAGCTCGCGCGCCAGCTTCACGATCGCACCGCCCACCACGTCGTTCTCGTGGGTGCCCATGCGGGCGACAAAGGATCGATCGAGCTTCAACGCATCGACCGGATACCGCTGCAGATAGCTGAGCGACGAGTAGCCCGTTCCGAAGTCGTCGAGGTGGACGGCGACGCCGATCTTGTGCAGCCGCTCGAAGTTGCGATCGACGACGTCTGAGTGCGTGAGCAACACGCTCTCGGTAATCTCCAACTGCAGACTGTGAGGCATCAGACCACTGCTGGTCATCACCGTCTCGACCTCGTCGACGAAGTTGGCGCGCATGAACAGCTTCGACGGCACGTTCACGGAGAGCTGCAAGGGCTGTCCGAACAACTTCTGCCACGCGGCGACCTGATAACAGCCCTCGACCAGGACGTGCGAAGTCAACGGGATGATGAGCCCGGTCTCTTCGGCAATCGCGATGAACTCAGCCGGAGAATCGATGTGGCCATCGGCTCGCTTCCAGCGCAACAGGGCCTCGAGGCCGATGATGCGCGTCGTCGCAAGCTCGACGATCGGCTGATAGAAGATCGAGAACTCCTTGCGCTCAACCGCTCGACGCAGCTCCGTCTCCAGCGTCAGCCGCTTGAGCGCCGTCGCGTGCATGTCGGGGTCGAACAGCTCGTAGCCACCACGGCCGCTGGACTTTGCGCGATACATCGCGATGTCGGCATCGCGGAGGACCGCGTCAACATTCCGATACTGGGCGCCACCGATCACGACACCGACACTCGCCGATCCGAAGAGCTCGTGATCGGCGATGCGGAACGGTTCTGCAAGAGCATTCAGGAGACGCTCGGCAATCGCGCACACGTCTTCAGGTGACGAGAAGTTCTCCGCGAGCACAGCGAACTCATCGCCGCCGAGGCGCGCCAGCGCGTCACCCGGCCGCAGCTGCGACTGCAGCCGCTGCGCGATGGCGACCAGGAAGCGGTCGCCGATGATGTGGCCAAGGCTGTCGTTCACCAGCTTGAAGCCGTCGAGGTCGATGAAGAGCACCGCGTAGTTGGGCTGCGATGATCGTGCGCCCTGCGCGATGGCGCGCTGCAGCAGCTCGCCGAACAGCGTGCGATTCGGCAGATTCGTCAGCGGATCGTGACGCGCGGCCTGCGACAGCGAGTCGCGAACGCGACGCTGCTCGGTGATGTCAGTCAGCGAGCCGGCCATGCGAACCGGCCGGCCGGCGTCATCGCGAACGGCAATGCCGCGGCACAGCACCCACCGTAACTCGCCACGCACCTGGCGGACGCGGTACTCGTGCTCGAAGTGCGCGCGCTCGGCGTCGAGATGCGCGCGAAGCGCTTCGATGAGACCCGGACGATCCTCCTCGTACGCGTGGTTCAGCCACTGCTCGTGCGTCGAGACCTCGTCGCTCGCCTCGAGACCGACGATCAACTTCCACCGATCGGAGCAATACAGCGAGTTGGCCGGGATATCCCAGTCCCACAGACCATCGTTCGAACCGGCCGCGGCCAACGCATAACGTTGCTCGGAACGACGCGCGGCTTCGAGTGCCGCGACGGTGTCGCCATGCAGACGCAGGACCTCTTCCTTGTGGCGCTTCTCCGACGCGATCCGGTCCACATACATGCGGTACGACCGGAACGTGAGGTAGACCGGCGCGGCTGCCAGCGGTAGCAGCCACCACTGGCTCGTCTCCCACAGCGCGACACCCGCCACCGCGGCACCGGCGCCGACGAAGTAGCTCGGCGCGGTCCACAGGAAGTTCGTCTGCCACACCTGCCAGACTGGCTGACGCGCGGCAAGCCCCACCGCGGTGGCCACGATCGCCGTGTTCACGATGTAATAGGCGAGCGCACTGGCTACCAGTGGTTTCGCGATTGAGGTGAGATCGAGGTCTCCAGGCTTACCGCCGAAATACGCGAACGTCACGCCAGCAGCCTGGACCGTGAGGACAAGTGCGGCCGCGTTGAAGAGAATGCGGAATGCCGGGTTACGTCGATTGGTGCCGAAGATCGACTGCGCGCAAGCACTCGCTCCGGCGACCAGCATGGTCATCTCGCGCCCGATGAGGAGCAGCGCGGCGAAGTCCACACTGTAGGAAATCGACAGGTTCGAGGCGCTCGTGCCGAGCGGCAGGCGCAGCCGCAAGCTTGAGGCGAGCACCGATGCCGCGAGCAATGCGAGAAATTGCGTAGGGTGGGTGATCTGGCGCGGTCCCTGGAGGATCACCACGACGCAGCCGACGGCCACGACGGCGATCACGAAGACACTCGCGGAGATGGGCAAGTGCTCCAGGCTCATGGCCCTGGAGGCATCACCCTTCGCCGGCTCGTGACTTCGCGACACCCAGTCGCGAACCCAGCCCAGCACGCCCGTGGAAGACACCGCGCCGTTCATGGTGCTATTAGTCCCAGATAACCTTGCGCTTGATGCGCGACGAGCTCGTCTTGTGAGCAGTCATATACGCGGTCCTTGTCGTTAGTGGTCGTTGGCCTGTGTCCGTTACTGCCCGAGGATGGAATCGCCCCAGATGACGTTCTCGTCCAGTCGGTCACCCCAAACGAGGTTGTCACCCCAAATGAGGTTGTCGCCCCAGATGACGTTGTCACCCCAGACGATGTTGGTCTTCCAGATGGTGCTGTCGCCCCACACGATGTTGTCGCCCCAGATAACGTTGTCACCCCAGATCACGTTGTCGCCCCAGATCACGTTCTGGTTCCAGGATGCCGAGTAGCGCAGGACGCTGTCACCCCAGACGATGTTGTTGCCCCAGATGATGAACTGCGACCATGGCAGTGAGCCGTCGATGTACGAGACCGGTGCCACGCCGTACATCAGCGAATAGCGGGTGTGTGCCGTATCGATCGCGCGCGCCAGTTGCAGTGCGCCGTCCGCGTTGAGCGCCCCCGCGCCTTGCGTCATGCGGTCGTACACGACACCCGAGGCGTCACGCATCGTCAGCGCGGTGTACTGAAGGACCGCCTTTACGGCATTCGGTGTCAGAGCCGGTTGCGAGCCATTGACGGCAGTCTCGTTGGCCTCGAGCACCAGCGCGACGACGCCAGACGTCACCGCTGCCGCCATGCTCGTTCCTGTCAGCGTGAGATACGTCGGGCCGTAGGACGATCCTGACGTGAGCGATGGATTCATTCTCGGCAGATCGCTGTTGTCGTCCACCGGCGCGAGCAGCTTGTGTCCGGGCGCCACCAGATCGGGCTTCGCGTATCCGTCAATCCACGTCGGGCCGCGCGAGCTGTAAGGGCCGATGACGTCATCCGAGCGCGTGCGCGTGCCCATCGTGTGCTCGGCGCCAACCGTGATCGCCGAGCGCGCATTGCCCGGCGACAGGATGCCACCATACGCAGGAAACCCCGTTGTCGGGTTGATGCCGAGGTTGCCCGCTGCCACCACGACGACCATGCCGGCGGCCGTGGCCTTGTCCACGGCGCGCACCAGCGGGTCAGTCTTCGCCGACTCATATGG
>JBKPRH010000219.1:0-12743 GCA_046765795.1 Acidobacteriota bacterium
GAATCGCGGCGGCGAGTTCGTCAGCAGGTCGTGCCGTCTCGCGAATCGCGGCCAGCGCCTCGTCGCGCTGAGGGCCGTTGAGTTGTTGTTCCATTTGCGTAAGGGCGGCACGAACCACGTCGTGATGGTGGACGTGAGGGCCGACGGACTTGATGGCATCGAGCCAGATGCGGTGAATCAGATCGAGATCGCGCGGCGCCAGCGTCGGCGGGTGCGCGCCCAGGTGAAAGGAATCCGTGCGTCCGCTGCGATGGTAGATAACCAGACGGACGTCGACGGGGTCAGGCTTCTCCGCCTGCTCCCACGCCTCTCCGAGAATGTGCGCTTGATCCGCGACTGACAGGCTCGACGATTCGCCGACGAAGACATCAGACGAGCGCAGACGAAGAACGGTCGCGACGATGGCATCGGGGACGTTACGTGCGGGAACGATGAGCAGACGCACCGAGCGTCCGTAGCGCTCGGCCAGCGACGTCACCTCGGCGAACACCTGCCGCTCGTATTTCGATGGCGCGGCCTCGGCGCTGCTGTCGGCACCGGTGTCGGCATCGAGCAACCGCACGATCATCACGACGATGTCGCGATCGCCGGAGGCCTGAAGCGCGCCCGCCACATGCGCCAGCGCGTGGGGGTTGCGAACCGGGGCGAGAATGTTGCCAGGACGCGCCTGAACCTGATCGAGCGACAGGTCCGCGGAGCGCAGAAGGTCGAAGGCGTCCGGTTCGTCGATCTCGGCAATCGACGCGGTGCTCCGCCCAAGCAGGAACCACCCGACCAGTACCGCGGTCAGCGCGAGTGCGGCGATCGACGCGCCGTCGCCAGCGAGTACCGTGATCAGTACGCATCCGCAGACGATGGCCGCCGCTCCCAGCAGACCAAAGGGAAGCTCGCCGGTGCGGAGGTGAAGGTTGATCGGCGTCTTGAACGACAACTCGCGCGACCGTGAGTGACGCAACCTGATGAGCACCGCAATGGTGAGCGCGGCTGTCGTCGCGACGCAGATGCCGTAGGCGTGTGCCAGCCACGGCACGCGTCCTCCGCTTGCGACCACCACCAGAATCATGGCGGCAGCGGTGATGTCCACCGCTCGTGCTGGAGTTCCGAAGCGGGTGTGGAGCGACAGTAGTGTGCTTGGCAGCGCCTCGTCGACCGATGCTCGGTGCAGGATCCGCTCAGCATCGGTGAGCGCGTCATTCGCGACCGGAATCAGCATGCATGCAGCCGCGAGTACGGTCGCTGCAGCTGCGAGCTCACGCGCCCAGGCCGCTGACGTCATGTGCTGGACCAGACCGGCCAGCGGCGAATCGGTCCAGAGTGTCTGGTCGGCGGCGGGCACGAGGGAGGCGAACAACAGCGTTCCGACCGTGGTCACGAACAGCGAGAAGAGCACGGTGAGGAGCGCCGTCCGGCGCAGCGTTGGCACGCGCGGCGGTGCGACATCGCGCGCGGCGCGAGCCAGCGATTCGCCGCCACCCAACATCGGCAGCGTGTGCGCGAACCCGATCAGGACCACGACACCTGCGGCGAGGAGGTCACCCTCGGCAAGCGTCGCCGGCCAGGAGAACCCTGCAGTGATTGCCGGTGTACCGCGGCGCAGAAGCGCGACGACGCCGGCCGACATGATCACGGCAAGGATGCCGACGCCCACCCAGACCGAACGAGCCGAGGCATCCGCGTCGAGATCGCGACCGATTCGCAGCCGCAGCCACAGCGATCCGATAGCGATTGCCGCGAGGAGCGTGGCAAGCTCCTCGGCGCTCACCGAGCCCTCGAAGCGCAGGCCAGCAACCCCCTGGACAGCCACGTCCGCCACGTAGTGTCCGACAACGATCGAGGCCAGCGCGCCGATCACTAGCCGTTCGACGAGTGTCAGCGCCATCGCGACGCGAGCCGCACGCGGGCTGAATGCGTGTCTCGCGCGGCCGACCAGTCCGCCGGGAATCAGCTGCGCCCAGCTCTCGATGTCAATCGCGCGCATCCCCATTGACACGATCGTCGCGGCCAACACGAGCCACCACGCCCAAGGACCGAACGGCGCGACGACTCCCGCGATGAAGAAGGCCCCGATGCCGAGCTGCGCCAGCGGCGGCGCGGCGGCCTTCCACAATGATCTCAGCGGGATCAGTGCCGCCGAGGACAGGACAACGCGTATCGGATGTCGCGATCGTGGTGGCGTGGCGGCTGGCACGGATGGGCCTGGTGATTTCAACTGATGATAGCCTTGGAGAGTTTTCCGCAAGACTCGAAGGCGCCTGTCACGGCGTTTTGCATTCCATGCAGCGTCTGGCCGATCGGGATATCAACACCGCCCCTACCGTCACTACGCCTTGGGCCGCGCTCGTGGTCGATGACGATGCCGGTGTGCGGCAGTCGCTGCGACTGTGCCTCGAGGCCGCCGGCGCGCGCGTGCTCGGCGTGGCAACCGGACGTGCCGCGCTCGAGGCCCTCGATCGCGGGCATTTCGATGTCGTGTTCCTGGATCTGTGGCTGGGCGCGGAGGCTGGGCTCGAAGTCTTGCCGAAGATGCTGCAGCGGCAACCGGGTCTCGGTGTGGTGGTCGTGACCGCGTACGCGTCGATCGAGAGTGCTGTGGATGCGGTGAAGCGTGGCGCCGCTGATTACGTGCCCAAGCCATTTACACCAGACCAGGTGCGTCTCGCCGCCAGGCGCGTCGTCGAGGCGCAGCGCCTCAGACGCAAAGTGATGGAGCTGCAGGCGGCGCTCGACGAAAGCGGCGAGCCGGCGTACTTCGAGTCGCTGAACCCCCGGTTTCTGACGGTGCTACAGAACGCGGCACGTGTGGCCACCACCGAGGCGGTTGTGCTCCTGTGCGGCGAGAGTGGTTCCGGGAAGACGGTCCTGGCACGCTGGATTCGCCGACACAGCTCACGTGCGGATGCTCCGCTCGTCACCGTGCGCTGTTCGCTGCTCTCGGACGAACGGATGACCCGTGCGTTGTTTGGGTGCTGCGAGCCTGCCGTCACCGACATGCCCGGACAGATTCAGGAGGCCGAAGGCGGCACTCTCCTGATCGACGAAATCGGCGACCTGCCCGCTGATGCCCAGGCGCGGCTTGTCAGAGTTCTCGACGATCGCGTTTACCAACGCGTCGGCGAAGCGAGTCAACGCCAGGCCAACGTTCGCGTGATAGCGACATCGAGCCGCGAACTTGATGCGGAGGTGCGTGTCGGACGGATGCGTGAGGACTTGCTTCGCCGCATACAGGTAGTGACGCTCGCCGTCCCTGCCTTACGTGAGCGCCCTGAGGATATCCTTCCGCTGGCGCGACACTACCTGGCGCTGTTCGGCCAGAAGCAGCGGCGGCCCGAGCTCCATCTGTCGGCGCCGGCTGAGCAGGCGCTCTGCGCACACGGGTGGCCAGCCAATCTCCGCGAACTGCGCAATGCGATCGAACGTGCGGTGATTCTCGGTTCGCGTCAGGTCATCGACGCGGCGGATCTTGGCCTGGCCGGCACGTCGCGGTCCGACACCGATGACGGCTCACCGTCCGCACGCGTCGGAGCCATGGTCTCGCTCGACTTGCTCGAGCGTGAACATATCGCCCGCGTGGTCGCGCAGTCCCTCTCACTCGAGGCGGCCGCGCGGGTGCTAGGCATCGACGCGACGACGCTACAGCGGAAACGCAAGCGATACGGCTTGATGTGAGCTACGTATGATTCCTGGTCGTCTCCGCGTCCGATTCGTCGTTGCCGCCGGCCTGCTCGTGCTGACCACGGTGACGGCAAGCGTGTGGACGTTCGTCGCCCTCGATCGCTTGAGCGGCGTGGTGACAGACACGGTGACACAGAGCGAGTCGGTCACCGCCGTCACCTCACGATTGGCAGGGGCCCTCGAACGCGAAGACGACGCCGTCCTGTTGATCCTCGCGGGCGACGAACGCGGGACTCAGGCGTTGGTGCGCGAGCGCGCCGTCGTCAATCGCGCAGTTGACGATTTGTTTGGCGTGCTCGGGCCGAATGACGAACGCGAGCTCGCGACGCCGCTGCGGCTCGAGCTGCGGGCCTATCGGCGCGCGTCCGACGACGTGGTCTCCATGGCCACGGAACGCGACGCGCTCGTCCGCTACCACCGCGCCGCGAACCCTGTGCTGCGCCAGGTGGTAGCGCTGACGACCAGCATTCGCGATCGCCACTTCGAACTGGCGCAGCGGGCCGTCGCCGGCGCACGCGACGAGGCAGCCAATGCGCGCCGTGTCGTGCTCCTGATCACGCTCGCTGCGCTCGCCATCGCCGTTGTTGTCGCCTGGCACCTGACCCGCACCGTCGTCGGACCTGTGCGAGAGCTGACGCGTGGTGCCAATGCGCTTCGACAGGGAGACTTCAACGAGCGCATCGACGTGACGTCGCATGACGAACTCGGCGAGCTGGCGGGGACGTTCAATCAGATGGCCGCCGACCTCGCCGAGTTCCGCCGGACGAACATCGGGGAAGTCGTCACTGCCAAGAACACGCTCGAGGCGACATTGGAGGCGCTGCCGGACGCCGTCGTGCTCCTCGACAACGAGGGCGACGTTCAATCGATGAATCGAGCCGCAGTGAGCGCGCTGGCGTTCGCGGGCATCCGTGATGTGCGTCGCCTCGAGGATCTTCAGCTCGAGGGCCTGGATGTCGACGCAATTAGACACGCTATCGCCAGCGGCGCCGCCCCTGTGTCGGCGATCGATCTGGCCCGTACCATCCGTGTTGAACAGGACGGCGTTGTGCGTCGTCTGCTCCCGCGAGTCGTAACCGTGGCAGGTCTGACGCCGCGGCCAGGCGGTGCCGTTCTTCTCCTCTACGATGTCACTGACCTGGTTCGGCTCGATGAAATGCGTTCTGAGCTGGTCGCGGTCGCGTCACACGAGCTCCAGACGCCGTTGACCACTCTTCGCATGACCCTGCTGATGCTGCAGGAACGCTCGGAGGCGATGCCCGGGCGCCAGCAGGAGCTCGTCGCGACGTCGCTAATCGGCGTCGAGCAGCTGACCGAGATCGTTCGGGAATTCCTCGACCTCACTCGAATCGAGGCCGGCGAACTCCGGCTCGACCTCGAGCCGGTCGATCTCGAAGCACTGCTGCGCGATGCACTGTGGCGGATGGACGGACAGCTGAGGGCGCAGTGCATATCACTCCGTGTTGATATCGAGCCTGACCTGCCCGTCGTCCTGGCCGACCCGGTACGGCTCCGCGCCGTGTTCGACAACATCCTCTCGAACGCCGTGAAGTACACACCGGGCGGCGGGCATATCAGCATCAACGGCGGTCGCACCGACGCAGCTGGTATCGTCGTTCCGGCGCACGTGTCGGTCCGCATCGCCGACTCAGGCCCTGGCGTACCGTCGGCATTTCGCTCGCGAATTTTCGACAAATTCTTTCGCCTCGAGCACCATCAGACGAGGAGCCGCAGCGAAGCTCGCGGTGCTGGCATCGGGCTGTACATGTGCCGGCAGATCGTCGAATTGCACGGAGGCTCGATCGCATGTGACGCCGGCGTTGATGGTCACGGCACATCCATCATCGTCACGCTGCCGGAAGCGCGCGCGAGCGACACACCAGCGAACGTCGGTCTGCAAACGGCAGCCGTCGATGACTGATCGTCATCAGCGATTCTCGCGCTGATACCAGAAGATGTCGTCGTACCGCTCCGCGGTGTGCGCGACGCGCAGATAGGAAGCGGTTGGCCGCAGCGGTGCCGTCGGCAGGACTGCGGTATTGGTGACAAACACACCGCCGGGCCTGAGCATCGCGGCGACATTTGCTGCCGCGAGTGCCTG
Organism: Acidobacteriota bacterium; assembly: GCA_046765795.1. Classification (GTDB taxonomy): domain Bacteria; phylum Acidobacteriota; class Vicinamibacteria; order Vicinamibacterales; family UBA2999; genus Gp6-AA40. The sequence continues at coordinate 5,774 of JBKPRH010000219.1, forward strand.
CTCGAAGACGTCGTAGTAGACGAGTACGTTCGTCGCCACAATCAGGTCGAACCTCTCGCCCTCACGCAGCGCCAGCCGATCGACAACGATGTTCAGATCGCGCGGGACGATCGACGAGACGACAGCAGGCTGGATTCGCACGGTCCGCGTCTTGACCGCGCGCTCGCGCGCGCCGCCAGCGGGCGCGGGTGCCGGCACCGCCGTTGTCTCGCTGCCGATGGCGTTGCCCCATTGCTGCCAGTACTCCTCGACTGCGCTGGTCCATCCTTCATCGCCTGCCAATGGCAAGGTGACGAGGTAGCCAGATGATGAGGCCGCTCGAGAAGCGGCATTGCGCAGGTGATCGTTCACCCGCACGTTGATGTCGAACGTCGTCACCTGCACATCGGCGGCAGCAAGTCCGAGCCGGCGAAGCGTATCGATCAGCGCGAAGGGCTGGGTGGTCTGCTGCGGATAGTAGTCATAGCCGTCGGCCTTGTTCGTGAAATCGAGTCCTGGGCCAACGATCGCGACACGCTGCACGCTGCGTGGCGCGAATGTCTTCTGTCGCGCGATCGTCTCGAGCGCGACGTGCACGCTGAAGTCGGAGAGGATTGAGGTGTCCGATGACAGGCCGCGCTCGCGAAAGATTATCGCGTTGGCCGCAGTCAGCGTCGCGGCGCCGCCAGGTCTCGCTGCAGCCAACGTTTGTTCCGTGGCGGCAAACTCGCGGATCATGCGCTGCCTGGTATCGAGCAGAAATCGGCGTGCGCGTTCGCGACCGGACGCGTCACGCGGGTCGGCATTGTGGGCAACGAGGATACGGCGGGCGAACTGCAGCCGCTCGTTGTCGCCGGGAGCGGTCACGCGGTCGAGCAGATCCTCCATGCGGCCGCTGATGATGTCGTCGATTGCGCGAGGCGCGACCGCAGGCGGGCGAGACGTGAAACTGGTTCCATAGAGCCAGAAGTTGACGAGCGAGTCTTCATCGCCTCGTTCGAGGCGGGCGCGGACGTCGCGATCGTGCTGCTCGACCCACGACGGCCACAGCCGGGCGATCTCCTGCGTCGATCGTCCGCGCAGTTCGCGCGGCAGGTTTGATGGGAGCGAACTGAGTACCTCAGCGGCTTGATCGAACGTCACCCGGGATTGTGCGGCGACGTTCGTTGTGACGATGAGCACGGCCGCGGTGAACGCGACCGCGCCCATCCCGATCAGGCGTGTGCTATTTCTCGCTGGCGTCCCTTCCATCGCGCGGCGCGCCGGTACCGGACGAACCCAGGAACATCTTGCGGCCGTCGGTGAACGTGACGTCGCGCCCGTTGGCGCGATTGGAGCCGTTCTTGGCTTTGTAGCCATCGACGACCAGTTCGGTGCCCTCAGGCAGCGAGGCCTTCGTCAGTCCACGCCGGAGCAGCGTGTTCGGCGTTCCACCCTCGATCATCCATCGCTCGGTGGTCCCGTCGGCCTTCTTTACGTCGAGATGAATCCAAGTGTGCGGGTTGATCCACTCGACCTTCGCAACAGTGCCCTTCAGCTGCACGGGTTGGTTGGCATCGAATTCAGCAGCGAATGAATGATGCGCGCTGAGTGATGCGCCGCTCGCCAGCAACAGCGCACCGAGAATAAGTCCACGTCCGTTTATCACCATGTATGACTCCCTGGCCGGCCCGAGAGGCACTACTTCTTCGCTCCAGCCGCTTTCCGCTCTTCCTCACGCGCGCCGCTGAGGATTCCTTCCATGCCGTAGTTCCCTTCATGGCACGCGTACTCGAACATGTCTTCACCGGTGTTGATGTACGGAATCGATATCGTCCACGGCCGGGTGAACGTGGTCGGGTCGTTGATGGTGACGCGGTATTCGAGCTCGTCGGGGCCGACGCGGCGGATGCGCTCGACGAGCGTGAGGTTCTCGGCGGCGCCCCGGTAGAGGATCTTGTCGGTGAAGTTCGTGGTTTCGACCACGAGCGTGTCGCCGTCCCATCGGCCGGTCGAGTGTCCCATCCACTGACGCATCGACGACCCGATATGTGGACGACCATCCGTCGGAATGACACGCGTCCCACCGAGCATCTCGATCTGGATGGCGACATAACCCGGGCTCTGGGTAATGCGGTAGTTGTTGTTGTACGCCGTCGGGCTCATCGCACCCGGCAGGCCTCGCGTGATGCACCGCTCGAAGGTGCTGCGATCCAGCCAGGTATCGGTACCGCGCCCGTTCGCGCCTGCGCCGCGGAACGCCGGCCGCTTCGCCTCGTCAGCCTGGCGTTTGCGCGCCTCTTCGGTCAGCGGTGGCACGCGACCATCCGGTGGATCAACGACGAGCGATGTCCGCAGCGTCGTGACCTTCGTGCCGCGATCCCACCAGAAGTCGTTGTAGGCGCGCTCGACGTCACCGCGTGTGCCTTTGGCGCGCCCTTCGTCACCGTTGCGTTCACTGGCCGATTTCTCCATCGCCGCTATTTCCTGCGCGGTGAAGAACTCACGGCCGTTGACGTTGGCCGGACGCTCGAACGGGGTGATCGTGCGATTCGAGAACGTGCCCTGAAGGTCAGGCTCTCCCCATGGCGTTTTGGGCGTCGTGTAGGGTTTCGCTGGCGGTGCGCCGCTGCCATTCTGGGCGACGAGGACAGATGGCGCCAGGAGAACGCTCACGATCGCCACGATCAGGACAAGATGTTTGTCGCGCATGTCTGGGCTCCGCAACACAGTCCGGCTAAAGCCGGACACTACATTGGTCCAGCTGAAGCCGGACACTACGGACTAGAAATCAACTTGCGCGGTGATCTTCGCGAACCGCGCGGTCAGGATGCCGGTCGGCACCAGCCAGGCCCCGCCTGGGATGAACGCCTGGTTATACGATTCAATCGGGTTGGCGTTTAGCGCATTGTACAGATCCACTGAAATCTGCGTGCGGAAGTGGCTGAAGCGCAGAATCTTGCCGACGCGCAGATCGACCTGGTTGATGCGATCGCCGATGACGTCACCCGGCTCGACGAGATTGACGAGCGCGAACTGCACATTGCCCGAGAGCGGCCGGCCCATCGACGCAGCAGCCACCGCCGACGGCAAGCTGTAGTCGGCGTTCAACGCATCCCCCGGCAAGCTCTGGAACGTACCGGCGACCTGCACGTCGATCTTCGGGATCGTGTACGAACCGAGTCCTTTGAAGTCCTTATCGAATTGCGGCTGGGTCCGGCAGTAGGGCGTGATCCTCGCCTGTGCGCCAAGCGCGATCTCCGGCACCTTTGCTCGGATTTCGCAGTTGTCGTCGGTGCGCCGGCCAATACTCGTTCCGCCCTGGAACGTCAGCCCGTCGCGCACGCGTGCGTTGAAATTGATCTCGACACCGTTCCAGTGCCGCTGCTGCTTGCCATACTCGTCGGAAAACGTCTGGAAGTTGTTGGTCACGCCGGCGAGCGACGGTACGACGTCAATCAGATTCGAGACGGTGTAGCCGCCACCGCCTGGCAGTCGCGGGTCGGACGGCGCGGTGACGCTGAACGTGGTGTAGTCGGTCGCCTGCGTCGCGAGATTGTCGGTCACGAAGAAGTTGCCGAAGATGCGGCGGAAGTAGCCGACGTTCATCGAGACGCGCGGCAGCAATTCCTGCTGCACCTGCACACCGAAGTTCCAGTCGTACCCGCGCTTGCCCCATCCCGTGATCGTGTTCGGGTCGTACGTGATGCTGAACACGGGACGACCGAAGTTCAGGTTGCTGCTGAGGCCGCAGAAGTCGCCACCTGACGCACTGAGATCCTGTGCTTGCGGGTTCAGCAGATCGCAATCGGGCCGGAAGTTTCTGTTGGTGTCCGTCCACGTGCGGTTCGCGCTGGTCGAGACACGGGACAGCGGATTGAGCAGTCCGCCGGTGATCGAGCTGCCATCGGCGGCGACGAGGTATTTGCCGATGTTCACCTTGACGGCCGTCTTGCCGTTGCCAAACACGTCGTACGCGGCGCCGACGCGTGGCGTGATGTCGTTGTACGACACGCCGTCAGACGGATCGTAGGTCACGGCAGTCGGGAAGAACGGATTCGGCCCGAGCTGCTGTCGTGGGAAGTGACTCCACACGTGGTCGTAGCGCAGTGCGCCGGAGACCGTGAGCCGTTTACTCGTCCACTGGTCTTGCGCGTAGAACGATCCGGTTGAGACGTGCGTGTGCACTTCCGCCGGCCCCGCCGTCATCGTCAACTGGTTCGGGACACCGTTGTTGACGCGGTAGTTCAACCACGCATCGTTCATGCGCGGGTTGGGAAACTTGTTGTCGATGAACTGCGCCAGATAGCCGACCTTCGCGCTGTGCCGGCCAGTGACGTAGGTCGCGGCCGCGCGCCAGTTGAACACGCCGCTATCCGCGATGTACCAGTTGTTGGCGCGGTAGTTCAGGTTCGCAATCCCGCCATTATTGGCACACCCCGCCGTGCACTGCTCGGTCACACGAATCAGCGCATTGCTGTTTTCGAGGTTGGGTTTCGGTCCGTAGTTGAGGATCAGATTCGTTCCGAATCCCGCTTCGTACAGCAGACGGCTCGTCGCAGGAGACGTCCAGGTCGCCTGCTGCACGCGTGGCGGCGACTGGTTGTTGTCACGCGCCTCGGGTGATGTGGTCGGCGTGCCGCCGTCGTTGCAGAGCGTGCAGTTGCGCTGCTCGTCCCAGTAGAAATTGAACTTGTTCTTGGGCGAGGCCTGCCACGTTACCCGCGTGCTGACGTTCTTCCAGCTGCTGTCGGATTCGGCCTGTTGGCTTTCGTCGGGCACATAGGTCCATGCGTTGACGTCGCCCGCGTTGCGATTCCGGAACATTCCGCCGACGAGCCGATGGTTGCCCTGGTAACGCGTCGCCGAGAAGAACCACAGACGGTCACGTTTCAGCGGGCCGCCGACGGAGAGACTCGTGTCCCAGATGCGCGCGAGCGCATTGGGCGCGCGTAGTCCCGCCTGTCGAATCTCGTCGGTGAAATTGCTGCTTTGCATCGATCCGTTGGCCCAGTTCGCGAAGGCGTTGCCCGAGAGCCGGTTGCCGCCTTGTCGTGGCACGAGGTTCATCGCCGGGCCTGCGTTCTCGGCCTCGCCGAGACCGCCCGCCGTCGAGAACACGACTTCCTGTGCGTTGCCGACATCCGCCACGGTGTAGGACACACCCGTGCCGTTCAGTGACGCGCCGAGCGAGAGACCATCGACCGTCAACCGGCCTTCATTGCCGGGACCGCCGCGCATCGCAAACGTCACCGTCAGAGGGCCCGCGAGGCCGCCGACGTCCTGGCTGCCGGAGAGTGATATGCCGGGAACGAGCGTGACCAGGCTGTGATACAGGCGGGCCGTCGGCACGGCTGCGATCACTTCATTGTCGAGGACGCTCTGCTGCTTGGCGTTGACGACATCGACGATCGGCGATTCGCCTTTGACCGTAATCGTTTCTTCAAGCGCGCCGACGCGTAACTCGACGTTGATCAGTGCTGAGAATGAGCCAGTGAGTTCAATGCCTTCACGTCTGACTGTGCTGAATCCCCCAAGCGTGAACGTGACGACGTACGACCCTGGACGGAGATCCTCGATGCGGTACTGCCCCGAGCTATCCGTGGTCGCAGTGCGGACCTTCTCAATGAGTGCCGGGCTCGACGCTTCGACGGTCACCCCTGGCAGCACGGCACCCGATGTATCGCGCACGACACCGGTGATGGCGCCCTGGGCGAACGCGACGACTGGGAAGAGCCAGGACGCGAGAACGATTAGTGCGAGACGACACCCGATACGCATGCGATGCTCCCTTCCGACCCATGAAGGAGTGAGATGTCAGTTAATTATCGATGCGCCGGAATTATCGTCGCTATAAGTCGAGTGTCAAGCTCCAGATTGGGTAGGTGGCGAATCGCTCGCTTGATCGCGTCGCGCGAATCGCTCAAGGAACGAGCACGATCTTGCCGTAAGCCGCTGATTCCATGATCGCGACGTGCGCTTTCACGGCGTCGGCGAGCGGGAACTCCTTGCCGATGACGGGGTTGAGTGTGCCGTTCTCGAGACCGGCGACGAGGCCGGCGTGAATCTCGCGTAGCTCCTCCGGGGTGGCGTTGAACAGCGTCATGCCGAGGATTGCGCCGTCGCGCGCCATCGCCTTGCGCGGATCGATCTCGACGCGGCCGCGATTGCCGATCACGACGACGCGGCCGTTGCGGGCCAGGACGTCGAGGTCGTGATCGAGATTGACGTTGGCGAGCATCTCGAGCACGACGTCTACACCGGCGTTGCCGGTCAGCGGCATCACCTGCTGCAGATAGTCGGCGTCACGATGATTGAGCACGTGATGTGCGCCGTGTTCGCGGGCGAGCGTGAGTCCGTCCGCCGTGCCTGCCGTGCCGATGACGCGCAGACCATGCGAGCGTCCGAGCTCCACCGCGGCAGTGCCGACGCCGCCGCTCGCGCCATGCACGAGCAGCGTTTCGCCGGCTCGGGCGCGGGCGCGCATGAACAGCGCGCGCCATGCGGTCGAATACGGTACGCCGAGCGCTGCACCCTGTGCGAACGACACGCGCGCGGGAAGCGGATGCGCCAGGGCCTCATCGCAGACCATCAGCTGCGCGTAGCCACCCGAGGCGCCCTGCGTGTAGACGCGGTCGCCCGGCTTGAAGGCGGTGACGTTAGAGCCGACCTTCTCGACGGTTCCGCCGACGTCAGACCCAGGGATATACGGCAGATTTGGTTTGCGCGCGTAGGTGCCGGCGCGAATATAGGCTTCGACGGGATTGACGCCGACGGCGTGAACGCGAATGAGGAGTTGCCCGGGTCCCGGTGTCGGGTCGGGCGCCTCCTCGAACTTCATCACATCGGGCGCACCAAACTCTTTGACGACAATCGCCTTCATGCAGCGATTATGTCGTAGGGCCCGTCCTTTTGGAGGGGCCTTCGCGATCTCTTTCGACCGGCCTACTCCTGCCCGGTCCGCCCCTTTTCGAACTTCTTCATCTCCTGCTCCGCTTTGATCTTTCTCTCC
>JBKPRH010000220.1:0-15841 GCA_046765795.1 Acidobacteriota bacterium
GGAAACCACAAGCGGGGCCCCGTCCGCCCTGCACGAACGCATTGCCGCGCGTGTCCGTGAGCTGCGCGCGGCGCGCGGGTACTCGCTCGATGAGCTCGCCACGAGAAGCGGCGTCAGCCGCTCGATGATCTCGCTGATCGAACGGGGAGAGACGAGCCCCACTGCCGTTGTCCTGGACCGCATCGCCTCTGGCCTGGGGGTGATGTTGCCATCGCTGTTCGATGGGACGGATGGCGTACGGACGGTGCCGAAAGGTCCACTTGCGCGCCGCGAGGATCAGCCAGAGTGGGAGGACCCTGGATCGGGCTATCGCCGTCGCATCGTCTCGCCCACGGGCATGCCTCAACCCGTGCAGATCATCGAAGTCGAGTTCCCAGCCGGCCAGCGTGTGGCATTTGAGAACGGCGCGCGCGGCATCCATGTGTTCCAGCAGATCTGGGTGCTCGAAGGCGCGATGGAAGTGACGTTTGGCGACGAGCGCCACCGGCTTCGCACCGGCGACTGCCTGGCCACGCAACTCGATCGTCCGATTGTCTTCCACAACCCGACACGCCGACGGGCTCGGTACGCCGTGGTGATCGCGTCTGAGCCGCTCGCGAGCCGATAGGCAGCGCTCAGCGCGCGGGAGCGGGGATTGTGTGAATCTGATCAGCTGGCGCGTTTGGGCCGAGAATTTACTCGATTCGCAGTGTCGCGATCGGATCCACGCCAGGTGCACGACGGGCCGGGAGATAGGCGGCAAGCAGTGATGCGGCTATCACCACCATGCATGCCACCACGAGCGTGACGCCGTCCGCTGGCTCGACGCCGAACAGATAGCTGCGGATCGTCGCAGCGGCTGCGAGTGAGAGCGGGATGCCGACAACCAGGCCGGCAGCGAGGCAACTGAGTGTGTCGTTGAGGACCACGCTGGTGACGCGCCAGCGCGGCGCACCGAGTGCAATGCGAATCGCAATCTCCTTCATGCGCGACGCCACGCGATAGCCGACCACGCCGTAGACGCCGAACGCGGCAAGCAGAAGCGCGCTCGCCGCAAACACACCGAGTACATCTGTCAACAGCCGTCGAGGACGCAATGTGCGATCGATGTAGTCCTCGAGCGGCATCGGTGTTCCGAGTGCCTGATTCGGATCGACGGACCAGATCGCGTCACGGAGCGCCGGCACGAGCGCGATCGGATCAGCGCCTCGTACCACGAGGTCGTAGGCCTGGAAGAACGTGGGCGCCTGGCCCATCGGGATGTACGCCTCGAGTCCGGCGTCGGCATCGAGGCCGCGATGCTTGACGTCGCTGACCACGGCGACGACGTCTCGGACGTTTCCAAGTACGCGAATGCGGGTGCGCAGCGGCTCGCGCCCGTCGGCGCGAATGCGTCGCGCGAACGATTCGTTAATCGCCATCACAAACGGATTGGGCCCGCGCGCGCGAGCGACATCCCGTGAATCGAAATCGCGCCCTTCGAGGAGTGCGATACCGGCGGTGCTGAAGTAACCAGGGCTGACGATGCGTCCTGCGGCGTTGTCCGTCTGCGGGTTGTACTCGCGCCCTTCCTGGATCGCATCCCAACCCATGCTTGGACGATCGCCCATCGGCACATGAATGGTCAGCGCGGCTGATTGCACGCCAGGCACCGCTCCGACGCGTTCGAGAACCCGCATGAAGAATGGCAGCCGATCCGGCCCGTTCAATCGACCTGCCGGATCCACGCGAATGGCCATCGCTCCGCGTGGATTGAATCCGGGATCGACGTCACGGAGCGCCGTCAGGCTGCGCAACAACAGTCCGCCCGTGACGGTGAGCACGATGACCATTGCGACTTGAACGATCAGTGCAAGTCGCTGTGCGTAAATCGCACGGGGTTCGGCCGTGAGCCCGGCGTGTGGGCGCAGTCCATCGACCACATTGCGACGATGCACGTGAAGCAGCGCCACCGCGCCAAACACGAACGTGACCGCCGCACAGACAGCGACCGCAAACACGACGGCGGGCCACCCGATCTGCACATCGCCAATACGTGCGAACGAGATCGAGACTGTGCGATGAAGCACGTCAAGGATCGCCGCCGCGAACACGACGCCGGCCAATCCACCGACAGTGACAACCACCGCGCTTTCAGCCGTCATCTGTCCGAGGACCTGACCGAGCGATGCGCCAAGCGCGGTTCGCAGCTGCATCTCCCGTCGCCGGCCGCTCGCGCGCACGAGCAGCAGATTGGCGAGGTTGGCGCACGCCATCAGCAACACACAGCCAATGCCGGCGCAGAGCAGCAGCACCGGCGACTGCACGTCTCTGGTGACGAGATCTGCCAGCGGTGTGACCTGCTGCGCGAGCACCGTCATCCACGTCCACTTACCGACGGACAGCGCTGACTGTCGGCTCGTGAGCTCGGCCTGAGCCTGGCTGATCGTGATTCCTTGTCGCAGCCGGCCGAGCACGGCGATGAACCCGCCGATATCTTCATTGCCGTCGATTGCCAGCGGAAGAAACACGTCGATTGACGCGCCGCCGAACAGACTGCCCGCCATGCGGAAGTCGGGTGAGAGCACACCGACGACGAGGTGAGGCGCGTTTTCGATCGTGATCGACTGACCGATGATGTCGGGGCGCGCGGCGAACCGGCGCTGCCAATATCCATGCGAGAGCACGACTGTTTGATCGACTCGCGGTCCATCATCACCATCGCGGAACAGACGGCCGATCGCAGGGGACGCACCGAGCATCCCGAGCAGTTGGTGCGTCACGCGCAAACCGCTTACGCGCTCGGGCGTTCCGGCGCCGGTCACAGTGAAGACATCAGGCGCGTCACCGGCCCATGCGCCGAGCTGCTCGAACGTCGTCAGGGTGGTGCGTTGCCAGTCCGCAACTTGCGGCAAGCGGTTGGAGCCAAGCACCGGGCGGCGATTCTCTGTCGTGCGGCTGTCGTACGTCGTGATCCAGACAAGCCGATCGGCGTTTGGAAACGGAAACTGTCGCACCAGGATCGAGTAGGCAACCGTGAAGGCTGCGGTCGTCGCACCAATGCCCAGCGCCAGCGTGGACGCGATGACGACGGCGAGCACTGGCGTCCGGCGCCATGTTCGAGCGGCGATGCGTATCGTTTGCCAGAGGCCCATGGCTTGGCTGCGATCAAGCGTCATGCCGGAGTGCGATCCCACAGATGCAATGAGTTAGCCGAGCCGGTGCGTCCGCGCGCGGGATGCGGCGTCCCACCTGCGAACATGCCTATATAATCCGTCCCACTCCCTTGCCCGTTCCCAACGGCGCTCGCCTCGGGCCTTATGAAGTCCTCCCGAAGATTGGCGAAGGCGGAACGAGGAGCTGAAGCGCCTGGTCCCCTGAATCCTGATTCCTCTATTTGCCGACGAGATGCTGCACATCGAGGTTGTTCTCGTTGCAGATGTACTCGATCAGCTCGTTGTCAGCCGCCAGCTGAAACGCCTGCGTCACCGTCCACGGCTTCGCGTAGGTCTTGGGATCGTCGATGGTGATGTCCACGAGTAACTGGCCAAAGGACGGACGACGGAATTGCTCGGTCACTTTCATCTGCTCTGAATGTGGATGACCGTTATCGTCCAGCCAGGTCTTGTCATTGAATCCCCTCGTTTCCACGATCAGAACGTCACCATCCCAGCGACCCTTCGAGTACCCCATCCACGTCGGCTGCGGATCGTTCGGGAGCGTGTGATTGTTGTCGAGGAAGATCTGCCGGAAGGTCGTGCGCGTTTCGTAGAGGATGATGATGGCGCCGGGTAACTGGACGATCTTCTGCGGGAACGGTACGCCGTTGACACGCGGGAATCCCGGCGGCAGACAGTAGCCTTCCGGATCATCCTTGCCGTTATTGTCGCGACGTTCCGCCTGAAGCGCCTGCGCCCACGGCAGCATCACGATGTCCTCAGGCTTCAGATCGGCACCGAGGTTGAAGTTGTATTTCACGTCGGTTTGCCAGATGCCGGACAAGTCGACGGTGCCTGCTGGCGTACGAGGCGCCGCCGCTTTCACATCGATCTTGCCGTCAGGCAGCCGCGGCGCATTGGGATCGCGGTAGCGCCATTGTGCGTTGACCGTGCACGCGAGTACGACGAATACGACGATAGTGGCCGGAACTCTCATCACGCCCTCGCTCGTGAGAGTACTCCAGGCTCGCCGGCCACACGATCAACTAACGTCGCGCGTGGGAGTATCGCGCGCCGCCACCGTTCCCGCGATTGGCGGGTGCGGGGCCATAACCAGGCCGGCCATTCGGGACGGCACCGCCGCGATAGTACGGTGCTGCGCCGCCGCGATAGTACGCGCCACCACGATAGTACGCACCGCCGCGATAGTAGGCGCCACGGTAGTAGCCCGGGTACGCGCGATAGTAGGGCCCGTATGGGACCGCGTACGGGTAGTAGTAATACGGATACGGCGCGGCATAGTACGGGTACGGGTACGGATACGGATACGGAGCGACGTAACCCGGGTAGTACGGGTAAGGACCGTACACCGGAGCCCCGACGACTACGCTCGCACCAACGTGCGGACCGCCCACGCCGACTGCCACACTGACCTGTGCCGCTGCAGGTGTCGCGAGAATCGCTAGCACCAGCGCGATCTGAACAATCCAAAGAACCTTGCGTCCCATAAGGCAACCCCCAGGCGCTGACGCTCATAGAGTAAGCCCGGCTGCCGTCTCGAGCAACTCGCAGCTCATGCCAGCTGATGAGTGGCCAGACCCACAGATCATGGGAGGTAACATCGAACCGTGCTCAACGATTTACTCGTCAGCCTTCGTCTCCTCTGGAAAGACAAAGCATTCACGGCCACGGCCGTGTTGACGCTGGCGGTCTGCATCGGCGCCAACGCCGCGCTCTTCTCTGTGGTTCGAGGCGTTCTGCTCAAGCCGCTCGACTTGCCCGATCCCGATCGCATCGTCATGGCCGGCAACGCGTATCCAGGCGCGGGCGTGCACGAACCAATCGGCAGTGCGGTGCCCGACTACTTCGATCGACTGCGTGACATCACCGCATTCGAGGCGCAGGCGATGTTCAGGCAGGACAACCGCAGCATCGATCAGGGAGGCGTTGCTGCTCGAGTCGAGTCGATCACGGCGACGCCGTCGTTCTTCAAGGTCGCGGGTGTGCCGCCCCAGCTCGGCCGCACATTCACCGAACAGGAAGGCGAAATTGGTCACGAATCGGTTGTGGTGTTGAGCGATGGGTTCTGGCGCAGTCAGTTCGGCGGCGATCGAAGCGCGATCGGCCGCGAGCTTCGCATCGACGGCAGGCCCCATACGGTCGTCGGCGTCATGCCACCTGGTTTCAGACCAACAGACGATGACAAGACGATGTGGACGCCGATGGCGTTCACGGCGAAAGAGAAATCCGACGAGCAGCGGCACAGCAACAATGCCGTGTTCATCGCGCGGTTGAAGCCTGGTGCCACGGTGGCGCAGGCGCAAAGTCAGATCGACGCACTGAATGCAGCGAACCTCGAGCGATTCCCGAAGCTCAAAGAAATCCTCCTCAACGCCGGCTTCCACACGGTCGTCGTTCGTCTGCAGGACCAGATGGTGGAGGACATCCGGCCGATCCTGTATTTGATGTGGGGCGGTGCGGGGTTCGTGTTGCTGATCGGTTGCGTAAACGTCGCCAATCTCGTGCTCGTGCGATCGCGAGTGCGCTTGAAGGAGCTGGCCACGCGTCTGGCGCTCGGCGCAGGTACATCGCGCGTCGCGCGCCAGCTGGCGGTTGAACATGTTCTGCTGACACTGGGGTCGGCGGTCATAGGCATTGCCATCGGATTTGCCGCGTTGCGCGGGATGGATGCGATCAACCTGCAGGACTTGCCGCGCGCCCATGAGATCCGACTCGATGCCGTGGTGATCGCGTACACGCTGATCATTGCCGCCGTGATTGGCCTGATCCTCGGTCTGATTCCAGCTGCGGCGTCAATGAGCACGCAGATCCTGAGCGTGCTGCGTGAAGAGGGTCGCTCCTCGACGGTCGGTCGCGGCGCGCAATCGCTGCGGCGTGCGCTGGTCGTGGCGCAGGTCGGATGCGCGTTCGTACTGCTGATCAGCGCCGGTCTGTTGTTCGCGACATTCCGCAAGGCGTTGGCCGTCGATCCGGGGTTCATGCCTGCGGGCGTGCTGACGGCGGCGGTGTCGCTGCCCGATGCTCGCTACCCGGACGATGCAGCGCGCCGGCGTTTCACCGACGAGGCACTGCGGCGCGTACGCGCACTTGCGACCGTGACGGTCTCGGGCGCAACCGACAGTCTTCCGCTCGGCAACAACGCGAGCGCATCGGCGATTCTGGCCGAAGGTTATCAGGCGAAAAAGGGTGAGTCGCTGATCGCGCCAGGCGTCGCGCGAGTGTCACCGGGATATTTCGAGACGATGCGCGCCAGACTCGTCGCCGGCCGTTTCTTCGACGAGCGCGACAATGCGAATGCCACGAAGGTGGTCATGATCGACGACCGGCTGGCGCGTCGCTTCTGGCCGAATCAGAACCCGATCGGCCGCCGCATGTACCAGCCGAACGACGATGCAGGAGACTTGACCGCGATCACGGCGACGACCGAGTTCCTCACGGTCGTTGGCGTGATCGCAGAGATGAAGCAGCGCAGCCTGACGGATGGCGATCGCGCAGTCGGTGCCTACTATTTTCCGATCGCGCAGAAGCCGTCACCCGGCTTGACGTTTGTGCTCCGCTCCAGCGGCGATACGACGTCGCTGGCGGGCGCGCTGCGTCGCGAGGTTGCCGCGATCGACGCGCAGTTGCCTGTCTTCGAAGTGCAGCCGATGACCTACTGGACCGCGCGGTCGCTGGCCAATCGCCGGGCGCCGGCCTTGCTCGCGATGGTATTCGGCATCGTCGCGCTGTTCCTGTCGGCGATCGGCATCTATGGCGTGCTCGCCTATCTCGTCACGCAGCGCACGAAGGAGATCGGCATTCGTGTTGCGCTGGGCAGCACCGCGGCGTCGGTGTTCCGATTGGTGCTGCGTGAGGGTCTCGTCCTGGTGGGGATCGGTCTCGTGCTGGGTGGCATCGGATCGCTCCTCCTCCGTCACACCCTCGAGAGCCTGCTCTTCGGCGTGAGTGCCACCGACCCGCGTGTGCTGTTCCTCGTGAGCGGAGTGCTCGCCGCAGTCGCTGTCGTCGCATGCTGCGTGCCCGCGCGCCGCGCGACGAAGATCGATCCGCTGGTCGCGCTGACGGAATGAATCAGGTTCTCACCTGACAGCGGTGCCGGCGCGGCGGTTGATCTTGACGAGAAATTTCACGATCGCTGTGACGGGCATCATCCGGATCACGAGCTCGCGTACAGCGCACGCCACGGGATTCATCGTGCGCATGATGAATGCCGTGCGGCGACCCTGCCCGAGGAGCCGTGCCGTCTTCTGCCGTCGCTCACGCTCGTACGCGCGCAACGCCGGCTCGATTGAGACGCCGCCGGTCAACGCGCGGCCGAGAGTCACGGCATCGACCATCGCCTGTGCCGCACCTTGTCCGGTGTGCGGCAGCACGGGGTGGGCGGCGTCGCCGAGCAGTGTCACGACGCCGGTCCCCCAGAACGGAATCGGATCGCGATCGACGAGTTCGTCGCAGCGCAGGTCGTCGGTGGCCGACGTGATCGCTCGATACGTCTCGTCGAATTGCGGCAGCATGTGCGCAAGGATGGCCTTCGGATCGCGCATGCCTGACGGCACCAGCTCAGTGGCCAGTGATAGCACCCAGTAGATGCCGGTCTCGCTCGCGCGAACGAGAAACGCCTCGATGCCCGGACCCACGTAATAGATGCCGGACAGTCCGCCCAGGTGATGCACGACGCCATGCACGCCGCCTCTGACGGCGACGATGCGGCTCCACCGCGCTGGCGGTTCCGAGGGATGGAGTGTACGACGCAGAACGGAATTCGCTCCGTCCGCGCCGATGAGGACGTCACCATCAACACGATCCCCATGAGCCAAATGGAGCGTGACTCGGTCGCCTTGCTGGGTGAAGCCGGTCGCCTCGCTGCCGAGTGTGATGACCTCCATGCCGACCGCATCGAGCAGGGCACCGTGCAGCGCCGGCCGCAGCGCGATGACCGTCGGTCCACCACGCATCGACTCGGCACTGGGTAACTCGGCTCGCTTCAGCACGGTGCCATCGGGCCGCCGCACCTCGCCTCGCGTCGGCGTATGTGCGCGCGACCGGACGATGTCAGCGAGTCCCAGTTCACGGAGCGCCGCCATCGCGTTTGGGGCGAGTGCCAGTCCAAACCCCAGTTCGCGTGGGGATGTTGCGCGCTCGAAGATTCGGATGTTCCAGCCGGCCTTGCGCAGCGCAATGCCGGCGGAGAGGCCGCCGATACCGGCGCCGACGATCAGGGCCGTGCGCGTCAAAACCGGTATTGCACGCCGAACGCGAAGTGATGAGTGCGTGAAGGGATCGTCGCGTCGCCTCCGTGGGCGACTTCGATATTCGGTGAGGCCCAGGTGAATTTGTACTCGCCGAGCGCGCCGAGGCCGCGCCAGATCGAGAATTCGACGCCTCCTCCGATCTGCGCTCCAAGCCCGCCGCCCTCGTACTGTTCGAAGTACACGTTGTCGATCTGGCTCTCGGCATGCGGCAGTGTCGGTCCAGCGCCGGCGCGCACGACGCCCACCAGCCGATGATCGCCGGTGGCATCCACCGGGCCGAACCCATATCGCGCAGAGACGTTGGCAAAAATGAAATTGAGACCGTGTGACATCGAGACCCGGTTCACGATCGATGACAGCACAATGTCCGCATCAATCGGAGCGCCGCGCAGCGTGCCGACCGCGTGAACGGTGCCCTCGACCTCTGCGTAGGCTTTGGCGTGAATCCACTCGCCCTCGATCCCGAGCCATCGATGGCCCTTGGGACTCCACGTGCCGCGCAGGCCGTAGTACTGCGGTGATTGAAACGAGTGGCCGCGATAGTCAACGCCTTCGAGGGTGACTTGAGTGCCTTGCGACGGCAGCGTCAGTTCCATCGTGCTCGAGAGCGTGTGCGCCACACCACCGAACGCGCTGACGATCCACTCCGCGTGCGCAACGGCCGGCCAGAACATGATCAGGAGTGCCAATCTAAAACGCATAACCCAACTTGATCGCGAGGGGAACGGTCACGCCTGGATTGTCAGACATCAGGTTGCCGTTCGAGTAGTGATTGAGATTGAACTCGATATTGAGCCGCTTGCGCGCGCCGATGAATACGCCTGCCGCCATGAAATCCTGGAACGTGAAATGACCACCCATCGGGAGTCCGTCGATCGTCACTCTCGAGATGTAGGCGGGCCCTGCTTCCGAGAACGACACATACATGTCGGCTTGTCGGCTGCGGACCACGGTGAACCTCAAGACCGGGAACACCGCCAACGTGTGGAACCGGTCGTTTGCCTCGAGGCTTTGCCACGCCGAGTAGCTCGCGCCGAAATCGAGCGAGAAGATCTTCTTCGTGTGAAAGACGTTGCGCTCCCACTGCAGATTCATGCCGCTGCGTCTGACCTTCACCTCGCCCCCCCAGAAGATCGGCACGGTCTTGTTGAAGAAGTGATTGGCGCTGAAGCCGAACGCATCAGTGGCGTAGCCGACCTGTACGATCGTTCTGGGAAAGATGTAGCCGGCGGCCACGACCTCGGCGACGCGCTCGGGCGGCAATGGCCGCATGTTGAAGCGGATGCCAGCGGTGGTGAGGATGGTCGCCGGGTTGTTGTCCTGCGATCGCGCAGGGATGACGGATGTGCCGATCACCAGATCGAGCGTTGTGTTCAGGCCGTACTCGATCCCGCCACCGAACAGCGGCGATGCGAAATGGGCGTTGGTGACGCCCGGCTGATTGCCAAGCTGAAATCCGCGCCGGCTCGTGATCGCGAGACCGCCTTCGCCAAAGATGGACAGTCGTCGGGAGATCGGAAACCGCCCCTGCGCGGTCACCAACCCGTAATGCATCCACACCTTCTGCGACACGTCTGTGCCATCGAGGTCGCGGTATCGCACGTACTCGATCGGACGCATGTAGCTGCCCTGCACCGACACGTGTGAGTTGAAGTGATGGCCAAAGAGGACGACACTCGCGGCCGTGTGAGGGACGTCGATCGCGCCTACCGAGTGTCCCGCCGCAAGCTGCTGATCGGAGAACGCATAGCCGATCGCGCCGGCGTTCACGGTGACGAACGAATTCGCCAACAACCCTGAGAACTGCGCCCGGCCGTCGGCGGCCGCGCTGTCGCTCTGTGCCGCCGATTCGGACGAGGACGAACTGAGAGCATTCGGTGGCGGAGCGGGCCCCTGCGCCGATGCCACTGTGCTCAGCGCGCACGCGAGACCCGCGGCTGCGACAAGACGCATGGCGGTTGCAGGAGCCCTCATGCCGCCGGATGAATACGATAGTCTTGGTCCATGCCCTTCGAGTCTATTCGCGAATGGTTGGGATTAGACACAGCTCAATCGCAGGAGTTTGCACCACTGCGCGCGACGCTCGACGCCCTCGATCACCTCGAACCCAACCGTGCGCGTGTCCTGGCCGCGTTTGCGTATCTGCTCGGTCGCGTGGCGTTCGCCGATCAGGAGGTGTCTGCGAAGGAAACACAGGCGATGGAAGGGCTCGTACGTGACCAGGGAGCGCTCTCACAAGATCAGTCGATGGTCGTCGTGCAATTGGCCAAAACCAGTAACCTCCTTTTTGGCGGTTCAGCCAATTTTCTCGTGGCCAGGCAGTTCGCGGAACTGGCGACGTATGACGAAAAGCTGTCGCTGATGCGATGCCTGTTCGCCGTTGCCGCAACCGATGACGCGATCTCGTTGACGGAAGAGGGCGAGATCCACCGGATCGCGAACGAGCTTCGCATCGAGCAGAAGGATCTCATTGCCCTGCGCCTGTCACACGCGCGGCATCTCCCCGGCATGTCTCGCTCGTGAGTGGCTCAGTCCTGACGGAGTGTCGCGACCGGATCCAGGCGACACGCGCGCATCGCCGGCACCCATGCAGCCAGCGCGCACGCGGTGACAACGACCAACCCACTTAACGCGTAGGCCATCGGATCGAATACTCGAACGGTGTCGCCGATCGCCGAGGCGGCGGGCGTTGTCATGAGCGCAATCGCCGCCGCAGCGGCCAGGCTCCCGCCAACCGCAAGACCGATACCGACCGGGCGGAACGATTGCGACAGCACCAGCCCCGCCACGCTGCGGACGGTCGCGCCGAGCGCCATACGCACGCCAATCTCCCTCCTTCGCTGCTCGACGACGTACGACAGCACGCTGAACAAGCCCGACACCGTCAGTACGAGTGCCAACCCTCCAAGGACGACCGTCACCTGGAAGGCAAAACGCAGGACGGACGTCTGCATCCTGGCCAATGCGCGCATGGTGGTGATCGAGCCCAGCCCCGGATCCACGGTCGTCAGACGTTCGACCAGCGCCTGCCGCGCCTGTTCGGGCTCGCCACGGACGCGCAACATCAACGACGTCCCGGCGTGTTCGGGATCAACCGGTACGTAGATGCCCCGGAACGTGAACATGTCGGGCAGCAGGACGCCTTTTCCTGCCTCGCGCACGATGCCTACGACGGTAAACGTACGCGACGCGATCGCCGATTCACCGGGAGACGCTCCGCCGGCGTCAGATGGCGGAAGCTCGAGGCGCAACGCCTGCCCGACCGCGTTGCGATCCGGCCAGAGGACGCGCGAGATTGTCTCCGACACAACCACCACGCCCGCGTCCGCGGTGCGTTCCGTCTCCGTGAAACCACGCCCGCTCACGATATCGATATCGAGGAGATCGAAGTATCCCGGCGACACGGGCATCGTCCCGACCGTGACTCGGCGTCCCCTGGGCGCCGTAGCCTTGGCGAAGGCGGCGGTTTCTGCGACGAACTCCGACGGCAAAGATGAAGCGGCTACTTCAACGACGGACGGATCGGCGATGACCGCTCGAAGCAGCGCGGCGCGCCGGGCCTCGTTGGAGATGGGGACCCTGACCGTGTCGATCGTGCGCAGCCCGGGCTCCACGGTAGACGCCATCGCGGCGCCTCGCAGAAAGATAGCGGCGCAGATCAGCAGAAGGGCCGATGCCCCGACCTGGAGGGCGATGAGCATCTGCCGCGTGCGGCGAGGGTGTGCATCTCTCGTCACCTCGCCTCGCATCGTCCGTACGAGTTCGAGGCGAGTGGCATACAGCGCTGGCGCGAGACCGAAGAACGCGGTCGAGATCGTTGCGCCTGCGATCAGAAACACGACCACCCGCCAATCCGTCACAGTCGGCACAAACCCCGTGAGATCCACCGCCAGAAGTTCGGGTGGCACGGTTGTCGTCGCCAGATACAGCGCGCCCGCCAGAACAAATCGAGCGATGACGAATCCGCCTGCGGCCGCCATCAGCGCCAGAAGGAGATTTTCAGTCAGCAACTGTCGGATGATGCGTCGCCGTGACGCGCCAAGCGACAAGCGGATCCCAATCTCTCTCTGGCGCGAGACGCCTCGAGCGAGCAGCAGGTTGGCGACATTCGCGCAGCCGATCATCAGGATCAGTCCGAACGCGAAGAAGATTGGTGAGAAGGACAGCAGCGCTGTGAGCGTATTGGTCGACAGCGTCCCCTGGCTCGGTCTGAGCATCACGGTGCCGGGTTCCGCAGGGGCCGATGTCAGATCGCGTCGACGCGACGCCCACGTCGTCAGAGCTGCTGTCGCCGCTTCGACCGAGAGCTGCGGCTTCAGCCTCCCGATGACCTCGACGAGAGCCTCGTCCTGTGTTCCTGCGGAGGCGTCGCGGACCTGTCCCGCGAGCGCGAGCGGTGCCCAGTAATCAGGCGAGAGGATGCTGAGACCGCGAAAGCCGTCGGGCATTACGCCAACGATCTCGTGCGGTACGGCGTTGATACGCACGCTGCGGCCGATCACGATCGGATCACTTGCGAACAACTTCTTCCAGCCCACATGACTGAGCACAATCACGGGTCGCCCGGCAAACCGCTCGTCATCCTCGGGCAGGAGCGCACGTCCGAGCGCCGCGCGCACTCCCAGGGTCTGGAAGAAGTTTCCCGACACGAGCGAGCCAGTGACGAGACGGCCCTCGATGCGCGTTCGGACGGGCGGCAGCATGGCGACGGCATCGGTGAAGACGCTTGTCTCGCGGCGCATCGCCTCATAGTCAGCGCGCGTAAATGACAACGCATCCGCATTGCCGCGCATCGACCCCTCGACCGGGCTCGGGGCACGCCGTTCCACGGCAACGAGCTCGGACGCGTTCTGCACCGCGTCGCTGCGCAGGAAGAACACGCTATAGAGCGTGAATGCCATCGCACTCAGTCCGAGGCCGAGTGCGACCGTTGCGACGATCGTCAGGGCGGCCAGCGGCGCGCGGCGAAACGTGCGCACCGCGTACAGGATGTCGCGTGCCACCTCGTCTACGAGAGCGGTGCCGCGAGCGTCGCGACACTGGTCGGCGGCAAGCGGCACTGCGCCGAAGCGCTCAAGCGCACGCGTGTGAGCCTGGACTGGGCTGAGACCAGCGGCGATCTGCTTCTGCGTCTCGCGCTCGATGTGGAACGTGAGCTCCTCGTGTAGCTCGCGTTCGACGCGGTGCGGAGCCACCAGCGCGCGAATCCGCAGGAACAGGTCGCGAAGGGTCATCTGGTCATGTCGGGAACGACATGTCGAGCCATGGTGTCGGATGACGACACTAACGGCTGTTGGTGTCGTCTGTCAACACCAACGCACGGCGCTCAGGCGCGCCGCATCTAGTTCATGGTGTTGTGCACGACCTTGCCATCAACAACCGTCAGCACTGACTTGAGCTTCTTGATGGCGTCATCAGGCACGCGCTTCGGATCGAAGTAATCGTCGCTGAGGACGACGAGATCGGCGAGCTTGCCGGGCTCGATTGTGCCAAGCGTGGCTTCCTCCTTGAGGAACCAGCCGTTCTCCGCAGTGTAGAGTCGCAGCGCCTCCATGCGGGTCAGCAGCTGGCCGGCGTTGATCAGCGTGCCATCAGACGCTTTGCCAGTGACCATATAGGCGATGACGTTCCATGGATTCAGCGTCGAGATCTGCGCCGAGTCTGAGCCCGCGCCGACCTTGATGCCGCTATCGACGATCGTTCGCAGCGGCGGACCACCACCGCGGGCACCGGCCAGAAACTGGAACGGATGCACCGCGACCGCCGCACCCATCGCCTTGAGGCGATTCAGCGTGGCGGCATCCACGCTGCCAACATGCGCAAGCGACCAGCGCAGATCCTTGATCGGCGTCGTCTTGTTGACGGTCTCGAACGTGCTGACGGTCAACTCGTTCTCCGCGGGCGACAGACTGTGTTGCTGGAACGCCCAGCCTTCTTTCGCGATGCGCGACAGCGCCGCGGTGTAGTTGTCGGGTGGTTTCTGGCCAAAGAGCGGCCAGCTCGAGGCGAACTCGCCGATACCCGAGACGCGCATCATGTCGTCGCCGAATCCGTTCAACTCGTTACGCAGCCGCTCGCTCAGGACCGGCACGTCGGGCCGCGTGTCCATCGTCAGGAAGAACACGCGCAGGCGGGAGAGCATCTTGCCTTCGCGATGCAGCGCGACGACCGGGTCGTACATGCGCCATTGATCGGCGCTCGCCAATGTGTCCGCTTCGAACGAGCCCTGCAGATCTGGTGTGCCGGGCAGATTGAACGCGCCCATGTCGGCGTTCGTCGTCACGCCAACGCTCACCGAATACGCCATCGCATCGGCTGTGCCACGCTTGCGATTCTCGAAGGTCTGGACTGCGCGCAGGGCGTTGAGCGCGGCGATCGACGGCGCATTCGCCGCGATTGCGCCGGTGTCGCTGACCGCAATCTTTCGCTCGGTGAAGAACGCCTTTCCGCGCGTGTTGGTCGCGGCGGGGCCCGTAAACGCCTGGAACACCAGAACCGGATGCTCGGACGTCGCGGCATCGAGTTCGGCGAGCGTCGGCAAACGCTTCTCAGCGAACTGCAATGGGTTCCATCCACCCATCGAGGTGATGAACTGCCCGGCAGGGACACTCTTGGCGCGAGCCTTGATCGTGGCCTGCACGTCGGCGATCGACGTCGCCGATTCGAGCGGCGTGTGATACCCCGGCCGAATCCCGAGCAGGACGATGTGATTGTGATTGTCGATGAGACCGGGAACGACAGTCCGGCCGCGCAGATTGATCTCGCGCGTGCACGGGCTCAGCCGCTGACCGCTGCGCGGGCCGACGGCGGTGAACTTGCCGTTCTGAATCGTGACCTCGTTGACCGTGGATCCTCGCGCGTCCATCGTCACGAATCTTCCGTTTGTGAGTCGCAAGTCGCGGGCCCCGGCGCACGGGTCGACGGGTGCAGGTGTTTGGCTATCGAGCGTCGCGATTGGGAACGCGATGGCGAACAGAAGCGCGACGAGGAAGATCGATCGAATCATGACGGTGAGATTGTAATGGCAGAAAAAGGAAAGGCCGGTCCGAAAGGACCGGCCCTACCACCAACCACGAACCACCAACCACGAACCACCAACCACGAACCACCAACCACGAACCGACTTACGCAGGCGTCTGCGCGGGCTCGGTCGCGGCCTTGACCTTGTCCTTGTTCTTCGCCAGGAACTGATCGAAGGACTGGAGTGACGGGTTCAACGCCTTCGCTTGATTCAGATCGCGCAGCGCGAAGAACTCCTTATCGAAGTCGCGATAGTACTGGAACATGTTCCCCATCTCGTCGGCGCCGGGGAAGCCGTAGCCGCGATATTCGTCGGCTTCGGCCGCATGGTAGTACGGCGCGGGGATACCGATGTTCGACGCCAGCTTCTGGCCCATCTCGTCGATGGTGAGCGCCTCACCGTAGATGCCGACCTTCTTGCCGATGTACTGC
>JBKPRH010000221.1:0-9095 GCA_046765795.1 Acidobacteriota bacterium
CGGCGCATCGCACGAGATAAGCAGAGCGCAAATACACAGCCATCTCATATTTACCCCTCGCACTCGATCCATCTGGCCATCCTGATGCACGCGCGGTACCCAACCCGGGGGAATGATAACGAAACACCCGATCGCGGCTGCAGGAGAATAGTCAGCTATATGCATGAAACGGCGACTGGACTCTCAGCGTGGGAAAGCTTTTACGTGATCGTCGGCTCCTCCGGCGGCGCACTCATTGGCTTGCAATTCGTCGTGATGACGTTGATCGCCGAAAGCCGCATCCGCACACAATCCGGCGGGCTCAGCGCGTTCGGGGCACCGACCAGCGTGCACCTGACGGGCGCCCTGGTCGTGTCAGCGATCATGAGCGCGCCCTGGCCCTCGCTCGGGTCGGTGTCGATTGCGCTCGGGATATGCGGGCTCGGCGGGCTCACCTACTCGACGATCGTGGTGCGCCGCGCGCTGCGTCAGACCGACTACGAGCCCGTCTGGCAGGACTGGGTGTGGTTCTTCGCGCTGCCCTGCATCGCCTATTTGGCGCTGTTGTTCGACGCGGCGTTCCTCCGCGGCCACGACCCGATCACGTTGTTCATCGCGGCCGCGGTCGCGCTTGGATTGCTGTTGATCGGTGTTCACAATGCGTGGGACTCGGTCATGCATGTCGTGACCGCCGGACGAGCAACGAAAGAGGACTGACATGCGCATCGGGGTTCTGGGTTCCGGGTTGATGGGCGGAAAACTGGGGACACTCTTCGCTCGTGCCGGGCACGACGTCGTGTTCAGCTATTCGCACAGCGAACAGAAGCTGAAGCGGCTCGCACGGCAGGCCGGTGAAACTGCGAAGGCCGGCACACCATCTGACGCTGTGCGTAACGCGGACGCGATCCTTCTCGCAGTGCACTGGTCGCGCGTCGACGACGTCCTGAAGCAGGCCGGCAGCGTGTCGGGCAAGGTCATCGTCAGCTGCTCGTTGCCGATGACCAGGGACGACAGTGAACTCGCGATCGCTCACACCTCGTCCGGGGCGGAGGCATTGGCGAAGAAGGCGCGCCGCGCGCACATCGTGTCGGCGTTCAGTACGGTTCCCAGCGAAGTGCTGTTCAGCGTCTTCGACAAACGTCGCCGTGCAACGCGGCCCAGCCTGGTGTATTGCGGAGATCACCGCACAGCGAAACAGATCGCGGCGAAGTTGATTCGCGACGTGGGCTTTGATCCGATCGATGCCGGTCCACTCAAGACCGCCCGTTATATGGAGCCGTTCACGATGCTCGTCGCCCAACTGGCCTACGAGGGCAAGAGCGGCCCACAGGTCGCCTATCGATTTGAGCGGTTCGCATCGCGCGTCACCGCGTACAGATGATCTCGCCGTGAAGCACGGCAAACCAACCGTCTTCGGCTGACGCCCACGTGCGCCAGGCGTCGGCCATCGCCGCAAGGTCCTCCGGCGTGGCACGGCTATCGCGAATCGCCTGCGTCGCGATCGCGGACGAGGTCATGCGCTCCGCCCAGAGTCCGCCCCACCATGCGCGGTCCTCCGGCGTCGCGAAACACCACGCTGACGCCGACGCGTCGATGCGCTCGAACCCGGCGTGCTGCGCCCACGACAGCAGATAACGGCCAGCGTCGGGCTCACCGCCATTCGATCGCGCGATCTCGTGATAGAGCGCGAGCCAACGCGTGAGCCGTTCATCCGCTGGATGCCATGTGAATGCGGCGTAGTCCGAGTCGCGTGCCGCGACGATTCCGCCCGGCCGCACGACTCGTCGCATCTCTTTCAGAGCGGTCACAGGATCCGGCACATGCTGCAGCACCTGATGCGCGTGGACGATGTCCCATGGCGCGCGCGCGCGCCCCCCGTCCTCGAACGCCATCGCGTAGACATCATCGGTGGCGAACTCGACACCAGGATGGTCGCGCGTTGCGGCGGCGACGACATCGGCAGAAAGGTCAATCCCGCAGACTCTCCCAGGTGCAAGACGCGTAGCGAAGTCCGCGGTGATTGTTCCGGGCCCGCAGCCAACGTCGAGCAGACTCAGCCCTGGCCGCAGATGAGGAATCAGATACGCAGCAGAGTTTTCAGCGGTGCGCCATCGATGCGAGCGCAAGACGCTCTCGTGATGTCCGTGTGTATACGTTGGAGGCCTCATGTAGGATGGTGCCAGAAAGAGACGCGATGAAGACGCTTGGAGCCGCAGCCGCGTTCTTCGCCAGCCGCGATGTCATTCTAAAACACCGCAGCGACTACGCGAGCGCCGTGCGTGAGTTCAGATGGCCGGCCCACGAACATTTCAACTGGGCCATCGATTACTTCGACACGATCGCCGCCGGCAACCATCGGCCGGCGCTGCACATCCTCGACGAGGCCGGCACGGAGACGATCCGTTCGTTCGCGGAGCTCTCGGCCTCATCAAATCGCGTCGCCAATTTCCTGCGCGGCCTCGGCGCACGGCGCGGCGACTGTTTGCTGTTGATGCTCGGCAACGAGGTCGCGTTGTGGGAGACGCTGCTCGCGGCGATCAAACTGGGCGTCATCGTCACCCCAGCGACGCCGCTGCTGACGACCGACGACCTTCAAGACCGAGTTGACCGCGGACGGGTTCGGCATGTCGTCACCAGCGCGATCAACACGTCGAAGTTCGACGGCGTGAATGGCGCCTACTCCAGAATTGCCGTCGGCGATGCCCCGGCAGGATGGCATCGATACGATTCGTCACGGGACGCCGATGCGAGTTTCGTGGCTCACGACGCGACTCGAGCTACCGATCCGATGCTTCTGTATTTCACGTCTGGAACGACGGCGAAGCCAAAGCTCGTGGTCCACACACACCAAAGCTATCCCGTGGGACACCTCACGTCGCTGTACTGGATCGGCGCGCAGCCCGGCGATCGGCATTGGAACATCAGCTCACCAGGGTGGGCCAAGCACGCCTACAGCTCCTTCTTCGCCCCATGGAACGCGGAAGCGACGGTCTTCATTTTCAATTACGCGCGCTTCGACGCGAAGGCCGTGCTTGCCACACTCGAGCGGTGCCAGGTGACGACCCTGTGCGCACCGCCAACGGTGTGGCGAATGCTGATCCAGGAGTCGCTCGGCTCGTATCGCATCGCGCTGCGTGAGGCGCTGTCTGCTGGCGAGCCGCTCAATCCTGAAGTGATCGAGCAGGTGCAGCGCGCATGGGGTCTCACGGTCCGCGATGGCTATGGGCAGACGGAAACGACGCTGCTCATCGGCAACCCGCCTGGCCAGCCGATCAAGCCTGGGTCGATGGGACGGCCGATGCCTGGCTACGACGTCGTGTTGCTCGACCCCGATGGCCAGGTCTCCTCCACTGACGGGGAGGTCTGTCTCCGCCTCGAGAATCGACCGCTCGGTCTGACCGACGGATACGCTGGTGATGACGCGAAGACGTCGAACGTGATGCGTGACGGCTACTACCACACCGGCGACATCGCGTTCTGCGACAGCGACGGCTATTTCACGTTCGTCGGCCGCGCCGATGATGTGTTCAAGGCGTCGGATTACCGGCTGAGTCCGTTCGAGCTGGAGAGCGTGCTGATTGAATTCGTCGCCGTCGCCGAGGCCGCGGTCGTGCCGAGCCCCGATCCGCTGCGACATGCCGTACCCAAAGCGTTTGTCACGTTAGCGACCGGGTTCAGCCCGTCGCGCGAGCTGGCCGCGGAGATTCTCGCGCACTGTCGCTCGCGGCTCGCGCCATTCAAACGGATTCGGCGGATCGAGTTCGCGATGCTGCCGAAAACCATCTCGGGCAAGATCAGACGCGTTGAGCTGCGGCAAATGGAAGCACACCGTCGCGCCGCGGGTGAACGCGGCGTCGATGAATTCTTCGAAGAAGATCTCTAGGGTGCGGAAAAATCATCGCTGCCGCGCGCTATTCCGCAGTGAGGCGTCACGACACTCGCCGGCGGTGTGCATTTGTCTGACGTGACCCGGGGCACACACTTTGCTCATGCCCACGCTGAGGTGACGTCATGGCGGTCACAAGCATTCTGCTTCCAACCGATTTCAGTCCGACATCCGAGGCGGCGCTCCACTACGCCAGCGAGATGGCGCTGACATTGGGTGCTCGGCTGTACCTGATGCACGTGCCCGGGAGGACTGGAGAACACTTCGAGGCCAACTTCCCGCACGGACAATTCGAAGCCGCCGCTCGGCGGGGACTGTCGTCGTTTCTCACGACGGAACAGATCGACCGGCTGCGACCCGAATACGCTGTTCGAGTGGGAGTGCCGGCAGAAGAGATCGTGCGCTACGCCGACTTTGCGGACGTTGACCTGATCATCATGGGAACGCATGGCCGGACGGGTCTCGCCCATGCGTTGATGGGCAGCGTTGCGGAACAGGTCGTGCGAACGGCACCCTGTCCGGTCTTGCTCGTGCGCGCGCCGAAGCCCGCGGCTGTCTTGCAGGGCGTGGTTGTCAACGTGCCGCCCGCGAAGAGGACGCTGGCCTGAGGCTCAGAGCTTCCACTCGCTCGGCCCGCGGATCGTCCGACTGAGATCGACCCGCTCGGCGTTGCTGAGATCGGCGGCCAGACGCGCAACGAGGAAGTCGTCGTCTGCTGAGACCGTACACGGCACGCTCTCGCCCGGAGACGGGGCGTACTGACGAACGCGCCGGCCGCCTCCTCGGCGCGCGTGACGAACTGATCGCTGATGACGACCAGCAGCGATCCCCGATCAATTCCTTGGAATTACACGATACACACTGCTATGCAGACTCAGCTACTGACTTGAAGCGATGATAAGAACCCATGACTCGCGTTCTCGTCACCGGCGCGACAGGTCAGATCGGCAGCGAGGTGGTCTCGCAACTGCGCGGGACAGGTTGCCGAATCCGCGCGATGAGCCGCAATCCGCGCTCCGCGAACCTGCCGGCAGATGTCGAAATCGTCCGCGGTGATCTGTCTGCGCCCGACACACTCGACGCGTGCCTCGACGGTATCGATAGCGTGTTCCTCGTATGGATGACACCGCTCGCAGCGGCCGCACCAGCGATCGAGCGCATCGCCGCACACGCGCGCCGGGTCGTGCTGCTCACGTCGCCGCATCGCACACCTCACCCGTTCTTCCAGCAACCGAATGGGCTTCGAGTCATTCATGCCGGTGTCGAGCGACTGATCGAGTCGTCGGGTCTGCGCTGGACCTTCCTGCGCCCTGGACCGTTCGCAATCAATTGCCGTAATTGGTGGGCGCCACAAGTCCGGGACGGGAATGTCGTGCGTTGGTTCAACGCCGACGCCGCGACTGCGCCGGTACACGAGCGCGACATCGCGGCAGTGGCCGTGCGCGCGTTGTCTAGCGACGAGCACGACGGCCGCGAGCACGTGATCACTGGACCGGCATCGTTGACCCAACGTGAGCAGGTGCAGATCATCGGCGATGCGATACAACGGCCGCTCCGATTCGAGGAGCTCTCGCGTGAATCCGCACGGGAACAGATGCTGGCGATGAGGTTTCCGCCGTTCGCCGCCGATATGTTGTTGGATGCGTACGCAGCGGCGGTGGGACTACCGGCGCTCGTGACATCAACGGTGTTGCAGGTCACTGGTCAACCGGCCCGTTCGTTCCACGAGTGGGCGATGGACCACGCCGGCGACTTCGCAAGACTCGCGTAATCCGTTACTTGAACGCTTCTCATCAAATCCTCATCTTCCCGTCATTCACGCGCTCGTCGCTCATGACAGCTTCATGCAGCCCCGGTTCGATACCGCGGGAGGCGATGAGAAGGAGAAGATTATGAGTCTCGCATTACAGCGCGTTGTCATTGCATGTCTCTGTGCCGCGGCACTGGTCGCGGTCGCGTGCGCCGGCGAATCCGTGAATCCCGTGAGTCCCAGCGGCGGTCCTGCGGTCTCTAGTCTGGCGGCGCCGGGGTCCGCAACGTCGGCGTCCTTCCCGCGAAGCGGAAATCTCCATGTGACGAAGGAGTGCTCTACGTACGCGGGCGGCGCCGGTGACGTGTGCACGATTACGTCATCGAACGTTAAGGAGATCGAGGTCGGCTCCAAGGTTGTCTATGCCCAGGCCGCGAACTTCAGCACGCTGTCGCTCGACAGCGACGTCGTTCTCGACCTTCCAGGACCGGGCAACAACACGGCGTCCGGCCACTGTCACCTCAATCTTGTGACAGGTATCGGACTCTGCACCTTCTCGGGTGGGACTAGGAAGTTCACCCATTTCCACGCGAGCGCGAACGTGTCGTATCTGGGCGGACCTGACTATGCGTGGGACGGAACCTACAGCTTCGATCCGCAAGACTGAACTAGACTGACGCCGGAGTTCGAGATGCAGAAGCTGGGCGACATCGTTTCTGAACGCGCGCTGGCCACCTTCGCTGGACGCGCACGGGAAGTGGAAGCCCTTCTCCAACTGTTCGAGCAGAGCGGCCCACTTGCGCTCTACGTCCACGGCGTTGCGGGCATCGGGAAGTCCAGCCTGCTCGAGGTGTTTGCCGCGCGCATGCGGGCGAAGGGGGGCCGCGTCGTGAGGATCGACTGCCGGACGGTCGAGCCCACCGTGCAGGGATTCCTGTCCGAGTTGTCAGATGCGCTTGGCGAGCCGTTGCTCACCGTCGAGGAGGTTGCCGAGCGCCTGGCGCTCTTCGGCGAGAGGATCGTGATCGCGCTGGACACGTTCGAAGTGTTTCGCCTGATGGACACGTGGATCCGGCAGATCTTCATTCCATCGCTTCCCGTGAATGCGCGCGTCGCGATCGCCAGCCGCAACCCACCTTCGCCAGCATGGCGGACGACGCCCGGTTGGTTGGGACTCTTCCGGAGTCTGCTGCTCGAGCCTCTGTCGGAGACCGAAGCACTCGGGTACTTGACGATGTCCGGCATCGCGCCTGATGTGGCGCGGCGAATCAATTTGATTGCTCGCGGGCATCCGCTGGCGCTCGGCATGGCCACGTCAATCGTCCTATCGGAAGCCGGACGAACGATCGAAGAGGCGGGCCTGCACCAGGTCATCGAGGCACTGTCCCGCTCCTATATCCAGGCTGTTCCCGATCCCATCACGCGACGCGCGCTCGAAGCCAGTTCCGTCGTTCGTTGCGTCACCGAGCCGCTGCTCCACGCGCTCCTGCCTGAGACGCCACCACGCGACACGCTAGAACGGCTCGCCGCGCTGCCATTCGTCGAGCCTGGTCGTGAGGGCTTGTTTATTCATGATGCGGTGCGGAGCGCCATCGCCAGCAGTCTTGCGACGCGGGATCCGGATTCGCATCGCGAGTATCGTCGGGCGGCATGGGCGTTCCTTCAGAACAGGCTGCGGGTCGCGCATGGGAAGACCGAACCGTGGCGCTACACCGCCGACCTCCTCTTTCTGATCCAGAATCCCGTGCTTCGGGAAGGGTTCTTCCCGAGCGGTCCACAGCCGCTCGCGGTCGAGCCCGCCACACCTGAGGATGAACCGGCGGTGCATCAGATCGTTAGTGAGACGGCCGCTGCGGAACGTGAGGCGCTCTTTGCCTGGTGGCGTTATCACCCTGACGGCTTCCGCATCGTGCGCGATCGCGACGGCGGCGCGTGCGGACTCTGCGTGATGATCCGTGCGTCGGACTTGAATGAAGCCGTCGATGCCTGCGATCCGGTTGCGGCCGCCTGGCGGCGCGACGTAGTACGGCGGGACCCATCGGCTGCGCTCTTCTGCCGACGCTGGCTCGATCGGGATGTGGGCGAAGCTCCGTCCGCGTCACAGGGAGCGTCCTGGGTGGATCTGAAGCGGTCGTATGTGGACATGCGCGGAACGCTACGCTGGGTCTACACCGTGATCGCCAATCCCGAGCCGTTCGGAGAAGTTCCGGCCAGATTGGGATTCCGGCCGCTCGCCGAGCCGGAGATCAACGTCGGCGGCCAGACGCTGAACTTGGTGATGCTCGACATGGGCCCCGGATCAGTCGATGCGTGGTTGACGGAGTTGGTTGGCGCGGAAATCACGGCGGAGGAAATCGAGTCCTCGAAACTGCTCGACGTCGAGGCCCACGAACTCGTCTTGAGCTCGGGCCGCGTCGGGCTGACGTCGCTCGAATTCGGCGTCATGCAGTATCTGCAGGAACGTCCTGGAAAAGCCGTGGGTCGCTATGACCTCATGGAAGCGGTATGGGGATACAGAAATCCGACGGCGAGCAACGTCGTTGATGTCGTGGTTCGATCGCTGCGCCAGAAACTCGGCGCCGATGCCGCCTCGGTGGAGACCGTCCGCGGAACCGGGTACCGGTATCGCGTCCCGATACGTTAGACCGGCGATTAGCGAGTCGAACGCTGCGAAGACGCGGTCAATTATTTCCGGGTATCGCGGATTGGCGGATCGTACTCCTGCTTGTTCCACTGATGTCCGCAGGACGAACACGTCAGCGAGACGACGACAAAATAAAGATGGCCGGGGACGGTCTCGACGCGATACGCCTTCCCGGTGCCGTGCTGGCAGTTGGGGCAGCAGGTTTCCATTGGGCGCCTTCTCCGCGTCGCAGCTTGCCCCAGAACGGCAAGTCAGATCTATTGGGTGAAACCAGTACGACGAAACCCGAACGACGTTCAGCCCCGACTCGAACGGAATTGGCGTGGGTGAGTGGCGCGTCCACTCCAGCCGGATGCTCAGCGGTTTGAGCTGCGTCACAGGTTCCAGAGACGTCGCCAGCCCTCGAGCGCAGCCCACCGCATCGCGAGTGCGAAAAGCTCGCAGTTGGTCAGTTTCAGGATTTCACGAGCCGGAATAGCCGCCGGAACGCTCCAGAGATCAAGTAGAACACGCCAGAAACGAATGGGACTGGACTGTATCCGTACTCCGGCCAGTACCAACAGAAGGCGGTAGCGGCAACGATGCTTCCAACCAGCCACGCAGCCTCGCGCTGCAATCCTCGCACTGTCTCAGTTTACGTTTCGCCAAAGAAGAACAGGAATGACATAAGCGAACACGACCGCAAATGTCACTCGCCACGCACGATCCAGGGGATCCGGGAAAGGTGGCACGGTTCCGTTCTCGGGCATCGCCGCTTGACGGCGGAATTCAAATCTTCCACGACCTGCACAAGGCTGGCAACTTGGCGATGAGCCGCGCCGGGCGGCCTCGAGAGC
>JBKPRH010000222.1:0-6628 GCA_046765795.1 Acidobacteriota bacterium
GAATCGCCACGGCACCTGCCGTTGCGAGCGCCAACACTCCGCCACCAAACACGAGGACGGCGATTGTGATGAGGACGTAGACGCGCGACACGATGACCTGAACCAGACTCACCAGATCGTAGCGCTGCAGACCGCGGAGTATTGCCGTCGTGATCGCGCACGGCAGAGAGAGACTCAGCCCGACTCCCGAGATGATCACCAGTCGTGCGGCCGTGAGTCGGTCGGCGTCCGCGATGTTGAACAACCGTGGAACCACTGGGGCCAGCGCGATGCTGCACACGAGAGCGATGACCGCTGCGACCGAGTACAGCAGCAGCGCCGTGCTGACCACGTTGGATGTACCGTGGTCGTCCTTGCGAGCGCGATATTCCGCCACGTGCGTGACCACGGTGTTGATCATGCCGAAGTCCAGCAGTGATCCGTACATCAGGATCGAACCGACCAGCGTGAGCAGACCGTAGCTGGCAGCACCGATCTGCCAGACCACGAATGGCGTGAGCAGCAGATTGGCGCCAAGCGTGACGATCTTGCCGACAGAGTTACTGAGAACGTTCCGTACGAGCCGATGGCTGATCGGGGGTGTGGCGGTGGAGGTGCTTCCCGTTCCGTTCACGTGACAACCAGACGTGCGACGTCACTGCGGCTGGAGAACAGACCGGTGTCGCGCACATCGAATTCTACGGGTACGACGAACGCTGAGTCAGACCCGCGCGTCTTCTCGTTTACACGGGTGCAGTCGAGTCAGAGCGCCAGGCCGCGCACATGAGGCGCCAACGCGGCGATGCCCGCGGCGTAGGCGCGTCGATGCTCTGCAGTCCACGGCGGCCCCGCGGGACGCCCGGAATCGGTCACGAAGCCTTCAACGTCAGCAGGCGTCACGCCGAGTTGCTCGGCGGCGCGGGCCGCTTCGTCGCCGCGCGTGCACAACTGCACCGCGAGCGTCAGCCGTTTGGCGGCGGCGCAAAACGCCTGCTGATACATCATGCCGTCGGCAGCACACCGCAATTGATATGACGCGTGCACGTCAGCGACGCGCGTCGGGAGCGACGGAAACGGCGGCTTTCTGATCGCGAGCGCGACGATCGTCGACGCTGGCGCGAGTTCGCCGATGAGGCGCTCCAGTGCCTTCGTCGTGCACGAATCAACGGATGTGTAGACGCGCGCGATCAGATCCTGCGCGTCGTCCTCTCGCATCGCGAGCGTGTCGTGCTCGTACGGCTGCGTCGGCAGTCCGCGCTCGATCAAGGTCACTCGCCGGCGCTCGATCACGCTCGGCACACGTCCATTCGCGGCCACGCACACCAGGTGCGCCCACCCAGTGTGGTCGGCCACGCTCACGACGCAGGGCGCGCCTTTCGCCGCGCGACTCACGGCGCTCGTCACTCCTCGTCTGGCGGAGCGCCGCCGCCGATCTTGGCGACGTCTTCCTGCTTCACGCGATCGACCTTGAAGCGAGTGGCCGCGGCAATCGTCTTTTCCATCACCTCGTCGAAATCGAACTCGGTGGCTTTGGAGAATCGAATCGGATTG
This sequence comes from Acidobacteriota bacterium, assembly GCA_046765795.1. Taxonomy (GTDB): domain Bacteria; phylum Acidobacteriota; class Vicinamibacteria; order Vicinamibacterales; family UBA2999; genus Gp6-AA40. The sequence goes on from JBKPRH010000222.1 coordinate 1,531, forward strand.
ACCCGCGCAATGACGAACGGCTTGAGATACGGACTCGTCAAGCCGCGTTGCTTGAGCGAGGCAACCACACTCGAGACCGCATCATCGAGCTTCAGCAACTTTGCGGCGCGCCGCTCGCGCTCGCGGACCGCTTTGGGCAGTGACTCGTCGAGAAAGTCTTCGATGCGACGCAGCAGCGGACTATACGCACCACCGCTCAGGCTGCGACGCTGTTCGTACGCGGCGCCGAGCGTCAGAAATGGCGCCTGCTCGAACTCGAAGGCGTAGTCGCTTTCGCGGCCCTTCCCCCGCTCAGCAAGCGCGCGCGCCATCCGGATCGTCTCGAGCGACTTCTCTTTCACGTTGTGTGCTTTCTCGGTGTTGAGCGCCAGAATCTTGAAGGCGACGTCCGACTCCGGCACGAGCAGGCCGGTGATCGTTTGGGCGCCCAGCTTGCGCATCGCCTGCAGGCGATGGTTGCCGTTCGGCGTCCAGTAACCGTCGTCGTTGCGCACGATGACCACCGGGTCGAGGAAGCGGCCCACTTTCTCGATCACATTCATCAGGCGTTTGACGTGTGGCTCCGAAGGATCGCGTTGATACGGCGTCGGTTCAACGGCATCGATCGGCAACGCGACGAGGAGCACAGGCGTGCCACCAAACGGATCGCTATAGCTGCCGAGCACCGCGCCGCCGTCGTCTTCGACGCGGGAGGTCAGATCGCGAACGTCGCGTGTCTCACCTGTCTTGCGCACCTCGGCGGTTGACAGACCGACTGATTTCGGCGCGGCCTTCTTCCGCCGCACGGCTTTTTTCTTCTTGGCCATCGCGCCGAAGTCTAGCGCACCAGTGATGCGCGCCGCCTGAACGGCGGCGTATCGCTTGGCGTGGCGGGGCCGCTTACTTGCGTCGAAAGAGCAGGTACAGCGCGAAGCACAGGCCGATGCCCCACAGCACTGGGTGATCCCCGACGCTGATGCTCACCGTGTCGTACGCGGAATTGAATCGCTGGACGACCACAGCGGCGACACTCGAGGCCCCGGCGTATTCGCCGGCCGCTTGCGCGTAAACAGTCGTCATCGTTGAGCGTAGAGTCTACCCTCACCGATCCATTTTGGCGCGGCTGACGTCTAACGCCCCATGAATCTGCTGCAGGACGTTCGCTTTGCGGTTCGTGTGCTCGCCAAGAACCGCTGGTTCACCCTCATGGCGGCTATCGTGCTCGCCCTGGGCATCGGTGCCAACAACGCGGTCTTCACACTGGTGAACGCCGTGCTGCTCCGTGGCTTACCGTTTCCCAAATCCGACCAGATCATGATGGTGTTGACGCGCGACTCCCGCGGCCGAGACAGCGGCGTCTCGGTGCTGGACTTCAACGACTGGCAGAAATCGGCGCGGACCTTCTCGCACATGTCGTTCGTGTTCAACGGGGCGTTCAATGTCGGGGAAGAAGGCCGCGTCGCGGAGAACTACCCTGGCAGCTACGTCTCGGCGAACTTCAACCGAATGCTCGGCATCACGCCGCAGCTCGGGCGGGATTTCACGCCCGAGGAGGATCGATCCGGCAGCGAACCCGTCGTGTTGATCAGCGCGAACGTGTGGAAACAGCGCTATGCCAGCGATCCCGGCGTCATCGGTCGCCCCATCCGTCTCAACGCCGTGAACTCGACGATCGTCGGCGTCATGCCTGAGGGCATGCGGTTCCCCCAGGACCAGGACATCTGGATGCCGTACGGCGCCATGCCGGCCGCCATCACGTCAGCGTCGCGGCAGATCCGCGGCTACCAGGTTCTCGGACGCCTTCGCGACGGCGTCACGATCGAGCAGGCGAGAACCGAACTCAAGGCGATTGGCGACACGCTCGCAGCCGACTATCCAGCGACCAACAAAGACCTCGCCCCGTATCCGTACGAGTTCAACGAACGAGTCAACGGACCACAGCTCAAGCTGATGTTCTGGGCGCTGATGGGGGCGGTCGGCTTCGTACTGCTCATCGCCTGCTCCAACGTCGCCAACCTGCTGCTGGCACGCGCCGCACATCGCTCCAATGAGGTCAGCGTGCGTGTGGCGCTCGGGGCGAGCCGCTGGCATGTCATTCGACAGTTGCTCGTCGAAGCGGTGCTGCTGTCGTGTCTCGCTGGCGTGCTCGGATTGATGCTGTCTGCCGCCGGCGTCCGCTGGTTCGATACGCAGACACAGAATGCTGGTAAGCCGTACTGGATGGTGTTCGAAATGGACTGGCGCACCACCCTCTTCTTCCTCGGTGTGTGCCTGCTCACAGGGATCGTCTTCGGCCTCGCCCCGGCATTGCACGTCTCGCGAACCAACGTCGCGGAAACGTTGAAAGAAGGCGGCCGCTCCGGCTCGGGCGGTATTCGCGCGAGGCGATGGACCTCGGGACTGATCGTCGCGCAGTTGACCCTGACCATGGTGTTGCTGGCCGGCGCCGGGTTCATGATGCGCAGCTTCCTGAAGATGTATGGAATGGAAGTCGGGATCGATACGTCACGGCTCGTCGTGATGAACATGATCCTGGGTGCCACCAAGTATCCGACGCTCGAGGATCGCGCCGCCTTCCTGCGACGCATCGATGAGCAATTCGCAAACGTGGACGGAATCGACGCCGCATCCACAACGACGGCTCCGCCGTTTTCCGGCGGCGGCGGGCGGCAGCTGGAGATCGATGGCAAGGCCAACGCTCCTGGCGAGCGTTCGCAGACCGTGACATTTCTCAGCATCGGATCGCGTTACTTCACCGCGATTGGTCTGAAGCCGCTGCAGGGTCGAGTACTGACGGACACCGACCAGGAGCCGGGCCATCCAACCGTCGTCGTCAACCAGCGTCTCGTGGAGATGTATTTCAAAGGGGAGCACGTCATCGGTAGACAGATTCGCCTCAGAGACGAGTCGCCCGGGGCCGCGCAGGCGCCATGGCTGACGATTGCCGGCGTCGTGCCGAACGTGCGTCAGCGGAACAACAACCAGGAATCGGAGCCCGATGCCGTCGCCTACATCCCGCACGTCCTCAACGTGGGCATGCCGCGGGGCGCGACGATCATCGCCCGCGCCAAGACGGCCAACACCGCCCAAGCCACGCAGTCGCTGCGCGAAGCGATGCGGCTCGTCGATCCCGACACGGCGCTCTTCAACCCGCGAACCGTCGACGAGATTCTGGCTCGGCAACGCTTCTTCCTGCGGCTGTTCGGCATCATGTTCGGGACATTTGCGATCATCGCACTCGTGCTCGCGGCCGTCGGACTGTATGCGGTGACGTCGTACTCGGTCACGCAGTACACCCGTGACATTGGCGTGCGCATGGTGCTGGGCGCGCAGCCGGGGCAAGTCATCTGGCTGTTTCTGCGTCGCGCGTTCGTGCAGCTCGCAATCGGACTGACACTCGGACTCGCCGGTGCCTTTGGCGTCGGCAAGCTGCTTCAAGGATTTCTTGTGCAAACGACCAGTCGCGATCCCGTGACGCTCATCGCGATCACCGCGCTGGTGATCCTCGTGTCGGTCCTGGCGTGTCTGTGGCCGGCGCGTTACGCCACCCGGCTGGATCCGCTCGCCGCGTTGCGGCACGAATAGGCGTTGACCTCAGCTCGTTCTGATCGGTAGGCGTTCCCCGTCCCGGTCCCCTTCGTGGGGACCGGGGCTGTTTGCCCTCCTCAGCAACCCACCCCCAAGCGGCCGGCACCGAGCCGTCATTCACCGGGGCCCAGCCGCCATTCGCCGAAACCCTCAGGAAAACGACCTTTTTCCCTCGTAATCTCACGTCAGAGGAATCGAGGAAAGCCACCATGACGACGCGCAATGCAGCGGTGACGGCAGCAGAACTGACGGCCATAGGAAGTGCCACCACGGCGGCACTCGTCGTCTGGCTGCTGCTCGCCCGGCCCCTCGACGTCGTGAACGCCGTCAGCGGTCACGAATTGAGTGGGCTCGCACGGCTGGTGTTCAGCACACTTCAAGACCTGTTGATGCGACTCCTTGACTTGCTGTAATGGAGCCTGTGATGAACGACGTGTGCGACGTCGGCGCGCGCAAGGGCCCCGGCAATCTGGTGATCGGCGCCATGCTGGTGGTGACCGGCGTGGTGATGATCCTGGATCGCACCGGCGCGTTGACGCTGAGGAACCACTGGACGCTGTGGCCGATCATCTTCGCCGGCATCGGACTGGCCAGGTTCCTTCAGTCAAAGCCCGGAGAGCCGAAGCAGGGGCTGCTGTTCCTCACCGCCGCGGCATGGCTGTTTCTCGCCGAGTCAGGGTGGGTATCGCTGGCGGACTCGTGGCCGATCGTCATCATCGCCCTCGGCGTCATGGTCGCGCTCAACGGCGGTCGGCGGCGGAGGCGATGGCATGGTCCGAAGCCGCCTCAGGGATCTGAGGATCGAGCTCAATACAGAGGGCCACGCCGTCCTGACTACCCGCTGTCACCACTCGCGGTGCTCGGTATCTGGATCGCCATCTTCGTCGGCCTCCAGGTATCGGGCTTCCGATCGTTCAGCGGTGCGAGCGTCAGTGACCGCATCAGCCTCGTATCGGTGATGGGTCGAGCGGAGCACATGAGCCGCGCGACGGCTTTTCAAGGCGCCAACGTCACCAACGTGATGGGCCGATCCGAGCTCGATCTGACACAAGCGATCCTGGCACCGGGTGCGACGGCTGACGTATCCGTGTTCTCGGCCATGGGCAGCGTGGTTCTTCGTGTGCCACCGACGTGGACGGTCGATACCGGCGCGGTCACGGCACTTGGCAAAATAGCGGACGATCGCGGCACCCTGCCGAAGGCGGAGGCGGAGGCGGTTCCCGCCCCGCGGCTCGTGCTTCGCGGACTCGTCCTGTTCGGCCGTGTCACCATCACCCCATAAGGCGGAGCGCTCGATGTCGATGGACAACAAAGAGTACGGACCCGGCAGCGCGGTGACGCCACGCATGATCGTCGGCCTGGCCATCGCGCTGTTCGGGGTCGTGTTGGTGCTCGACCGCCTGAATCTGGTTGACGCCGATCAGGCGCTGCGCTGGTGGCCGGCGGTGATCGTCGCGGTCGGCGCGCTGATCTACACGCAGTCGCGCCGGGTTGGCGGTGGCGTCAACGGCATCATCGTGATGATCATCGG
>JBKPRH010000223.1:0-5140 GCA_046765795.1 Acidobacteriota bacterium
CCCTAAACAGCGTGCAGCGAGGAAGAACGAAGCAACCATGAGCCGTCAAAGCCTGGAAGATCTGCTGAAAACCGTCGGGAATCCGGTAACCATGCTCCGCAATTCGCAAGTCGGCGCGTATGTGTATCCCGTCGTCCCAGCCGAGTACTCGAACTGGCGCGACGAGCAGCGCGCGTGGAGAGACTCGTGCGTCCTGTTCGACCAGTCGCATCACATGGTCGAGCAACTCGTCGAGGGCCCGGATGCCCTGAAGCTGTTCTCGTATCTGGCCACCAACAGCTTCAAGAGCTTCCCGGTTGATCGGGCCAAGCAGTTCATTCCGTGCACGTATGACGGCTACGTCATCGGCGACGGAATTCTGTTCCACCTGGCTGAGAACAGCCTGCTCTTCGTCGGCCGTGCACCGTCGGCCAACTGGATTCAGTTCCACGCCGAGACTGGTGGATTCAACGTCACGACCACGAAAGACGACCGTTCGCCGGGACGCACGCGTGGCAAGGCCGTCATCCGCAAGCACTACCGCTTCCAGATTCAGGGACCCAACGCCGCGAAGCTGATCGAGAAACTGAACGGCGGTCCGATCACCGAGATCAAGTTCTTCAACATGGACGCGATCAAGATCGGCGGCCGAAAAGTGCGCGCGCTCCGTCACGGCATGGCCGGTGCGCCTGGTCTCGAAATCTGGGGACCGTACGAAGAGGGCGAGGAGATCCGCGACATCATCGTCGAGGCCGGCAAGGACTTCGATCTGGTGCAGGTCGGCAGCCGCGCCTATCCGTCGAACACGCTCGAGTCAGGCTGGATCCCGTCGCCGCTGCCGGCCATCTACACCGGCGAGAAGCAGAAGAAGTATCGCGAGTGGCTGCCCGCGGCGAGCTACGAGGGCACGGGTTCGCTTGCCGGGAGCTTTGTCTCGAACAACATCGAGGACTACTACATGACCTCGTACGAACTTGGCTATGGCAACTTCGTCAAGTTCGACCACGACTTCATCGGCCGCGAAGCGCTCGAGGCGATCGAGAAGAAGGCGCATCGCCGCAAGGTGACGTTCGCGTGGAACCCGGAAGACGTGGGCAAGATCATGAGGTCGATGCTCGACCCGGGCGCCGACAACTACAAGTACATCGACTTCCCACTTGCCAACTACGGGTCGGCGTCGTACGACAAGGTCGTCAAGGGTGGACGCACAGTCGGCCTGTCGATGTTCGCCGGTTACAGCTACAACGAGCGGTCGATGCTGTCGCTCGGTGTGGTCGATCCGGATATCCAGGTCGGTGAGGAACTGACGCTGGTGTGGGGCGAGGAAGGTGGCGGCACGAAGAAGACGACCGTCGAGAAGCACAAGCAGCTCGAGGTTCGTGTCGTGGTCAGTCCGGTGCCCTACTCCGCCGTCGCGCGCGAGACATACGCGGCCGGGTGGCGGACGACCGGGAAGCTCTAACTAGTTCGTGGTTGGTGGTTGGTGGTTGGTGGATAAAACCACTAACTACTAACCACTGACCACTAACTACGAACCACCTACCACGAACCACGAACCAGCTAATGCGTTGAGGCCGTCGCCGGCGCTCCGGCGATCGCGCTTTTCGGCACGTGGCGCTTGACGATCGCAAGCGACAGGAACACCAGCGCCATCAGAATCGCCCAGGACGTGAAGTATCCGGGCGGTCCTCCCCGGTCGAGCGCGAATCCACCGACATACACCGCCAGCACGTTGCCAATGCGGCCGAACGCGACCGCGGTCCCGACACCCGTGCTGCGGATCTCAGTCGGGTACACATGCGCCGCCAGCGCATACATCGTGGTCTGCACGGCGTTGAGGAGGCCGCCAGTAATGAGGAACATGCCCATCAACGCGAAGGTGTCTGTCGGATCGAGTCGCATGCCCGCCATCACGAACGAGCAGACAATAGCGGCCGCTGACATGCCGAGCATCGTCAGCCGCGAGCCCACCCGCTGAATCACCAACGCACCGGCGATCGCGCCGATCACGCCGCCGATGTTCACCCACTGCAAGCCACCGGCCGCGGCAGCGGGAGTGAACTTGCCGGAATCGCGAAGCATAGAGGGAACCAGCTGGATGGCAACGTAGTTGACCATCAGGCAGAAGAAGAACGAGCCGAACAAGCCGATCGTGTCGCGGCGGAACGCGGGCGCAAAGAGGTCGCCAATACTGGCCTTGGCCGCTGGCGTTCCGGCACGCGCCGCTTCGACGAACTCCACATCAGCGGGGACGTCATGGCCCATGCGTCGCATGACCTGCTTAAGTTCTGCCCAACGCTCACGGCGTCCGGCCAGATAGCGCGGCGACTCTGGAAGGATCTTGTACAGCAGAGCGCCGAGCGCAAGCGGCACGATGCCACCGACGATGAAGAGCGCCCGCCAGCCGTAGGTCGGAGCGACCAGGCTGGCCATGGCTGCGGCGACAAAGCCGCCCAACGGGATGCACACGATCGTCAGCGTCACGGCGAACGGACGCTGGCGTCGCGGGACATACTCCGAGGCGAGCGCCGCCGCGTTCGGCATCGCACCGCCGAGGCCGACACCGGCAATGAACCGCAACACGCCGAGCGCCGTGACCGAATTGACGAACGCAATCGAAAGCGTCAGCACGGCAAACGCAATCACGCTGCCCAGCAGCGCCGTGCGCCGTCCGAGACGGTCGCCGAGCACGCCGCCGAGCAGGCCGCCGATCATCATGCCAAAGGGACCTGTCGCGAGCGCGTTCCGGAAGGCACTGTTCTGGATGCCCCACTCTGGAGCGATGAACGGCACAGCGTTTGGCAAGAGCTGGTTGTCGATGCCATCGAGAATGATCGTGAGCGCAGTACCGACGATGAGAAGCTTCTGATAACCGGTCCACCGACCCTCATCGAGCACCGCGCCGACATCAACCGTTTTCATCCTGGTCCCCTCTCCTTGGCCTGTCGCGGACCTCGAGGTCCGGCCCGCGGGTGCCGAAGTATATCAGCCACCGCGTATCATGCTCTGGCGTGACCGACGCGGCGGCGCTCCTTCTCGAGATCTTCTCAAACGACCTCTTGCCCGTCTTCGCCATTGCCAGTGCCGGCTTTCTGCTGGCGCGGTTCGCAGGCGTGCAGGTGCAGGGTGTGTCACGGCTCACCTTCCATGTGCTCGCGCCGGCGCTCGTATTCGACGTCCTCGTTTCGTCCACGCTCGATGCCACGCAATCCAGCCGGATGGCGTTGTTCTACATGCTGGTCACGCTCTCGGCGGCAATCATGGCGAGACTCGCCGCGATCCCATTGCGGCTCGACCGCCGCATGCTCGCGGCATTCATGCTCGTGGCGATCTCCTCGAACAGCGGCAACTACGGGTTGCCAGTGACGCTGCTGGCGTTTGGGCGAGATGCGCTGGCGTTTGCCAGCGTGTACTTCGTCACTAGTGCGATTTTCAGCTACACAGGCGGCGTGCTGATCGCCGCCAGCGGTCGCCTCAGCACACGCGACGCGGTGAGCCGCCTCTTTCGTGTGCCGGCGTTCTATGCAGCCGTGGCGGCGCTCATCGTCATGGGCCTGCATCTGACGGTTCCACCGATCGTGATGCGACCGATCTCCATGCTCAGCGACGCCGCGTTACCGCTGATGATTCTCGTGCTCGGCATGCAGATCGAGCGTGCGACGATGCCGGAACGACCGGTGGTGGTCGCAGCAGCAGTGATGGTGTCGTTGATTCTGATGCCGCTCGCCGCGATCGGCTGGGCGCACGTCGTCGGACTGCAAGGACCTGCGTTTCAGGCTGGCGTGCTGCAATCGTCGATGCCGACGGCTGTGATGGCGACGATTCTCGCGTTGGAGTTCGATGCGCAGCCGCAGTTCGTGACGAGCGTGGTTTGTATCGCTACGCTGCTGAGCCCGCTAACCGTGACGCTGCTGATTGCCTACCTCCAACGTAGTGGCTGACGAAGGCGGCAACCCCACATCCGGCGATCGCAGCGGCAAGTGGAACGGGCGTACCGTTGGTGAATGCGCTGACCAGCGCACCGATCACCGACGCCAGCACAAACTGGATCGTGCCGAGTAACGCCGACGCGCTTCCAGCGACCTGCCCGTGGGGGGCCATCGCCAACGCCGTCGTGTTCGGCAGCACGAATCCGTGACAGGCGATGTAGAAAAACAGCGGGACGAGGATGCCGGCAAATCCGCCAAAGCCGCTGTATGCGTCGAACAGCAGGACCAGGCTCGCGGTCATGGCCACGGTCAGTACGACACCGACAATTCGCCTTCCCTCGACGCGCGTCGCGAGCCAGCGATTGGTTTGTGACGCGGCCATGATCCCGCACGCGTTGACGCCGAAGTACAGTCCGTAGCGTTCCGGCGTTACGTGAAAGAGTTCGATGAAGACGTACGGCGAGCCTGAAACGTAGGTGAGAAGTCCCGCAAAAATCAGCGCGCCTGATAACACGTAACAGATGTACGTCCGGTCGAGCAGCAAACGACGATACGTGGTCAGCACGACGCCAACTGGCTGACGCCGGCGTCGCTCGATCGGCAGGCTTTCAGGAAGCAACAGTGCGACGAGCACGAGCCAGACCAACGCGTACGTCGCGAGCACCCAAAATACCGACCGCCAGCCGAAGTTGACGAGCAACTGACCGCCGATCGCAGGGGCCAGGATCGGCGCGAGGCCCATCACCAGCATCAGCATCGACAGCATTCGGATCGAGCCGACCTGATCGAAGTGATCGCGTACGACCGCGCGCGGGACGACGATCGGCGCGCAACCGCCGAGGGCCTGAAGGAACCGAAACGCGACGAGCGCACGGACACTCTCGGCCCACGCGCATCCGACCGACGAGACGATGAAGATCAGGAGGCCGAACCACAGCGCAGGCTTGCGGCCGACCGCATCCGAGAGCGGACCATAAAAGGCTTGTCCGATCGCGATTCCGGCGAAATACGAGGCGAGGCTGATTTGGACGGCCGCGACATCGACGCCGAATTCGCGCGCGATGGTTGGCAGCGCCGGCAAGTACATGTCGATTGCCAGCGGACCGACGGCGGTCAGCGCACCCAGGATCAACGCGAGCCGGCGATACTCGGCTGATGTCACCGGCGCTTAGGAGCCTGTCCGAGTAATGGCATGGGTCGCGCGCATGGGGCTTGCGAGGTGAGATCGAGGC